>CAYLPT010000027.1:0-9702 GCA_964385645.1 uncultured bacterium | reverse complement strand
CCTCCGCTGGGCGGCCCGGGCAGGTCCCCCGCCGGGCTCGGTGCGCCCAGATCCACCTCGCCGCCCCCACCGCCGGCGGGGCGAACCGAAGTCGCCTCCGCGGGGGGGCGCGGGGCCGCCGCGGAGGTCGGCGGTGCGGCCGGCCCAGCGTGCGCCGGCCGAGGGCGTTCCGCGCTGGGCCGCTCCGGCTGGCGCGGCCGGGGCGGAGGCGAAGAGGTCTCCAACGCCTCTTGTGCCGGCGCCTCCGGCTCGTCGCCGCGAGCCACCTCGACGGCGGCGGGCCAGACGACCAGTTGCACGGGCGCGAACGCCACCGGGGCCGTGGAGCTGAAGACGCGTACCCGGGCCAGAGCGTCGCCCGGGTCGGGTCGGGGCAGCGGCATCCGGGAGGCCGCGGCCAGCGCGGCGGCGTGCAGGCAGAGGGCCAGCAGGAAGGCCAGGTTCAGCCGTCTGTCGGCGACGCGCGCGCTCATGGTCCGGCTCGGTCTCGCTCATCGGTGGGCCGGGTGGCGATGGCCATGTGCTGTGCGCCGGCCTGCTTGGCGGCGTCCATGGCCGCCATGACCTGGCGGTGCCTGATGCTCTCGTCAGCGTTGATGACGACGATGGCGTCGGGCCGCGCCGCGAGCCGGGTGCGCAGCGCGCCCAGCAGAGCGCGCAAGTCCACCTCGTCCTGGTCGAGGAAGACGCGGCCCTGTCGGTCAAGGGTGATCACCAGCGCCCGGTCGCCCCAGGTCTGCGCGGGGGCAGAGTCGGCCGTTGGCAGGCGCACAGGCAGGCCGGCCTGTCGGCTCATGGCGAGGGAGGCGACCATGAAGAACACGAGCAGGAAGGACATGGTGTCTATCATGGCGACCAGCTCGATGCGCGGTCTGTCGGGGAAGCGCCGGCTAATCCGCAACTGACACCTCCTCGCGCGGGCTGGCGGGGGTTCGCGCTCGCTCCCTCTCACGCCTGGCGGTGGGGGGCCTCTCGCGGCCCGGGGTGGGGGCGGCGCAGAGCAGGTTCTCGAGCTGGGTGGCGCGCAGCTCCAGCTCCTCGGTGATCTGGCGGATCCGGTCGCGGCACCAGTTGTAGCCGACGAGGCAGAAGATGGCCACGGTGAGGCCGGCGGCGGTGGAGATGAGGGCCTCCGCGACGCCGCCGGTGATGCCCGCGGGATGGCCGGTGCCGCTGACGGAGATGATCTGGAAGGCGGCGATCATGCCCAGCACTGTCCCCAGCAGGCCCAGCAGCGGGGCCAGGGTGACGATGGTGTCGAGCACCGCGACCCGGCGGTTGAGGAAGGGCTGCTCGGCGAGCGCCTGCTCCTCCATGGCGCTCTCCAGTGGCGCGCCGAGCAGATGGGCGCGCAGTCCGGCCGCCAGCACCCGGGCCACGGGCCCTCCCACCTCCTCGCAGCGCGCGAGCGCCTCCGCGCCATCGCCGGCGCGGTAGGCGCGCCTGACCTGGGCCAGCAGCTCGGCGCCCCCGCAGTCGGCCCTGCGGAGCGCCAGGAAGCGCTCAATCATCACGGTCAGCCCAAGCAGGGAGCAGACCGCCAGCGGCACCATCACGGGGCCGCCCTTAGCCAGCGTAATCAGAACCCCTGACAACCTGTCCCTCCCGCGCGATCCTCAACCCAGGCCACACGCGACTCAGGAGGCCCCGAGACTCCTCGGCGCCCGCCCTTGGCTCTGTCGCCTGACTCGCTTGGTTATTCCACATATCGCGGGCCGGGGGGTGCTACTGCAGGCTGCCCGGCTCCGGCGTGCGCCTGCCCACCACCAGGATGTAGACGATCTCGAGCAGGCCCACCGTGTTGACGATCAGCAGCACGACGTACCAGGCGAGCTGGCCCCGACGGGCGGCCGTCCAGAGGGCGACTCCCTTCCAGGCCACGCTCCAGAAGACGGCGAGGAGGAGGACAAGCTGCCCCGCTGTGGTCTGTAGGAAGCCGGGGTAGGCGGCAATGCCGGTCTGCATCTGGCGGTCCCCTCCTCGAAGTGGGCGCCTGCGCGACAAGATTGCCTCATCTGGGCCGGCCTCTCACACCGGCGGGAGGCTCCTGGGGCGGCACGGACACAGGCTAGGCCGGGGGGGCGGCAGGCAAGCGCAGGGCGGCGGGGAACTGGGCGGCGAGAATGCGATTCCTGAGCAGGAGGTGCCGCGATGACGCAGCCGCCTGAGGAGCAGGAGCAGCCGATCGGCAAGGTCAGCCACTTCTACGACAAGATCGGGGTGATGGCAGTGGAGCTGACCGATGAGCTGGCGGTCGGGGAGCGGATCCACGTGACCGGCCACACCACGGATTTCGTGGCGGTGGTTGAGTCCATGCAGATCGAGCATGAGAACGTGGCCCGGGCCGGCGCCGGGGCCTCGGTGGGCATCCGCGTCGGCGAGAAGGCCCGCCCCGGGGACACCGTCTACCGCGCTGCGTGAGGGGCGGCCGCCGACGGGGGCGACTAGGCGCGGCGGGGCCAGGTGTTGGCGGCCTCGACGAGTAGGTGGCGGTCGGGGTCGCGGAAGGTGACGGCTAGGAAGCGGCGGGGAGAGCACTGGGCCATCTTGATGAGGAGGCGGTTCCACTCCTCACGCAGCTCTATCTCGAGCTCGTCGGCGCTGAGGGGGGAGACAGGGCGGTGCTCGTGCTGGCAGAGCACCTGCTGGCCATTGAGCCACACCTTGACGCCGTCGTTGCAGCCGATGCGGAGCCTGGCGCGGCGCGTGCGGGGCATCCAGAGGTCGGTGGCGAGGTAGTAAGTGCCCTGCTCGCCCTCGAGGCCGGCGAGGAGGCTGAGGGAGGGCTCGGAGACGGAGAGGCGGCGCCAGCCGTCGCCGCCGATGGGGGAATCGCCGGAGATGATCCCGGGCTGCTCGGGGGCGTGGGCCTCGTCGAAGCCGGCGTAGGGGCCGGCGGCGTACCAGAGAGACTCGCCCACGAGGGTGATGGGGACGACGGCCTGGAGGCCGTCCTCCACCGAGAGGAATAGGGTGCAGGGGTTGGCGGGGGCGATCTGCGCGTGTTCCTCGGGCGCGCTGACAGCGGTGCGGAATGAGACGGTGCCGCCCTCGGGGAGCGTGAGGTGCTCGGAGTCGCCGGTGACGACGAAGCCGGCGGGGGCGCTGAGGCGGGTGCTGATGTCCAGGCTTCGGGCGCCCGAGTTGGTGATGGCGAGGGCGAGACGGCGGGGCGTGTTGTAGCCGATGGTGGGTGGGCCGTCGTAGTCAACGCGGACCTCGAGGGGCCCGCGGCGGTGGGCGGTGACGTAGGGGCCAAGGGCGAGCTGGCGGACGAAGCTGGCGGTCTCGAGCTCGGGCAGGGTGGACTCCTGATCCCCCTGGGTGGGCTCGGCGACGATCTGGACGCGGCCGGCGGACTCGGCGCGGCAGACGAGCCGGCCGATGTCGCAGATCTGGTCGGCCAGGCGGGGGGCGCGCAGGTTGCGGGGCAGGGCGACGACGCCCGGGCCCAGGGTGAGCTCCCCGCGGAGGGGCTCTCGCCATCGGAGGGGGAGTTGCTCGGCGCCCAGGGCGACGCCGAGGATGGCGCCCGCGGCGGCGCAGACGGCGGCCGTGCTCCAGCCTCCCTCCGCGGCGGTGAGGAGCGTGCGCTCCAGGTCGCCGTTGCCGTCGAGCAGGGCGAGGGCGAGCAGGCCGGCGGCGACGGCGGCGTCTCGGACGTCGTCGGCGCTGTACGCGCGCAGGAGCATCTCGCGGGTGCGGCGCCAGTGGGCTAGCTCGCCGTGCCAGCGCCGGACATCGCGCACCGCGCGGGAGACGCGGGAGTCGTCCGGCAGGAAGGCGAGCGCGACCTCGAGCAGGCGGGGGGGCTCAGGGGTGACGAAGGCCGCGCTGACCATGGCGGCGAGGGCGATGGCCGCCTCGAGGCCGGGCCCGGAGTGGTCGAGCATGGCATCCTGGCAGGCGTAGCGGGCCGCTACCTCGGGGTCCCCAGGGGCGACCATGCCCCAGAGGTCGGCGCGGGCGAGCGCGCCCAGACAGCCGCGAAACGGGTTATCGTGGACGCCGGTGAGGGGGGGCCGCAGGTCGCGCAGGAAGTTGGCGCGGGCATAGCCGTACTCCCACTGGGAGTAGGTGACGTGCCGGAGCCAGGCGGCGATGAGGTCGTCGGAGTTGATGGCCGGCCCCCGACGCTGGAGGGCGCGCAGCCACACCAGGCCGAGTTCGGCCCCCTCCCGCAGCCGGCCCTGGGCGCGCAGGAGCTGCTCGGGGTCGCCGCGGACCTCGAGGGCCTGGCGCTGCCCGTCGCCAGGCAGCCCGACAGCGCTGCCCATGAGTCTGCCGAGCCAGCCGCCCAGGACGCGATCGCGGTATTCGGCCTGCGTCAGGATGACCATGATGTGACCTCGCGTGTCTCCTCCCGCCCGCGCCCCGCGCCGAGCAGGTAGGCCAGGACGCCGGCGGCGCCGAGGGCGCCCAGGCCGATCTTGAGGGGGCCGGCGGCGCGAGCCGGCGTGACGAAGGCCTCGACGAGCGCGGCCACCGCGAAGATGGGCGTCGCCCCGAGCACGAGGGGCACGGCCCGCCGGCCGGCGGCGACGAGGGAGTCTCGCCGCGGAAGGTCGCCGGGGCTGATCAGCCCCCAGCCCAGAATGAGGCCGCTCGCCCCGCAGACGGTGATGGCGACCAGCTCCATGCCCCCGTGAGGGAGGATGAGGGGCCAGTAGAGGCGGGCGCTGGGGCCGGCGCCGAGGACAGCGGAGAGGACGCCGAGCATGAGGCCGTTCTGGGCCAGGACCCAGAGGGTGCCGGCGCCGAAGGCGATGCCCAGCGCGAAGGACAAGAAGCCGACCCGGAGGTTGTTGGTGAGGATGTGGGAGCCCAGGAGGGCCTCCATGCCAGGGGGCCAGTCGGCCTCCGAGAAGTCGGGCGACTCGGCCCGCTCGAGCACCTCGCGGAACTGAGGCGGCACGAGGAGATCGGCGCCCTGGGGCGAGAGCAGGGCGGCCGCGGCGCCGATCGCGCCAGAGCCCAGGAGGGCGGCTGCGGACACGGCCCAGAAGGCGCGCTCCCGGCGGAGGCGGCAGGGGAAGTCGCGGGCGAAGAAGAGCCACAGGGTGCGCCAGCGGGGCCGGGCGGGGAGGTAGATGGCGCTGTGGCCTCGGGCGACCAGGTGGTTGAGGTAGGAGACGGTCTCGGGGTCGTGGAAGTGGGCGCGGGCGTAGGCGAGGTCGGAGGCGGCGCGCCGGTAGAGGCGGCCTAGCTCCTCCAGTTCGTCCACGGCGAGGCTCCCCGGGCCGGCGCGGGTGAGCCGGTCGAGAAGTTGAGAGAGCCGCCGCCAACCGTCGCTGCGTTGGGCGAGGAACGGGTCGAGCTTCATCGCTGCCGCGCGGACGCGATTCTAGCACAAAGCGGCCTGGGGGTAAACCGCCCTGGAGGCGAGGCGCGATGGCCGACGCGCAGGTCGTCAGCCCGGAGAGCGTCACCTTCACCTACGATGTGGCGGGGCTGGGGAGCCGGTTCGCCGCGCTGATGGTGGACCATGGCTTGCAGGTTCTGGCGCTGTTCGCCCTGCTGGCGGTGGCGACCGGAAGCGTATTCATCGAGCCTGCCATCTACCTGCCGGGCCGGGCGCGAGAAATGGGGTTGGGGCTCTGGGTCTGGGCGGTGGTGGTGCTGCTGACGTTTGTGGTGCTCTGGGGGTACTTCGTGTTCTTCGAGCTGGTCTGGAATGGTCAGACCCCAGGCAAGCGGCTATTTGGGCTGCGAGTGGTGCGGGCGGGCGGCTACCCGGTGGACTTCGCGGCCTCCGCGGTGCGGAACCTGGTGCGCTATGCCGACCTGCTGCCGGGCACCTACTCGGTGGGCGCGATCTGCATGTTCCTGAGTCGTCGGTGGCAGCGCCTGGGCGACTACGCGGCCGGCACGCTGGTGGTGCGGGACCGGCGCCTCCGGGCGCCGGAGGCCCTGGTGGCGGAGGCGCGCGCCTCCTGGGCGGAGGCGCTCTCTAGCGTGGAGCGGGTCACGGCCCAGGAATACCAGGTGGTGCGGGAGTTTCTGCGGCGGCGGCAGGAGCTGGAGGCGAGCAGCCGGGCGGAGCTGGCGAGGCGGATCGCGGACCCGCTGGCCGGGAAGCTGGGGGCGACGCTGGGGGCGGGGCCGGAGCCCAGGGAGATGTTCCTCGAGGCGGTGGCGGCGGCCTACCGGGAGCGGTTCGGGTAGACGCACCGCGGGGCGCGGGACGAGGCCTGCGCGGGCACTGACAGAGGAGGGCCCGCGGCGCCGGCCGAACTAGTGGGGGCGATGTCCTGGCAGGAAGACCATCCCTGGCACGCCATGGAGACGGCGGAGCTAGTTCACATCCTGGGGACCCACGAGAGGGAGGGGCTCTCGCCGGAGGAGGCGGCGCGTCGCCTGGCGGAAGTCGGACCCAACGTGATCCCGCGGCAGGAGGGGCCCTCGGCGCTCCGACGCTTCGTGCAGCAGTTCCGTCACCCCCTGGTGTATGTGCTGCTGGTGGCGGGGACGGTGACCAGCTTCATGCCCGGGCACGGGGCGGAGGCAGGGGTGATCTTCGGGGTGGTGGTGGTGTACGCCGTGCTGGGCTTCATCCAGGAGTCGCGGGCCCGCGCCGCCATCGCCTCCTTGGCGGAGCTGCTGGGCGAGACCGCGACCGTCTACCGGGGCGGCCGGGCGCGGGAGGTGGACGCCTCCGAGCTGGTGCCCGGCGACCTAGTGGCTCTCAGCTCCGGCGACCGGGTGCCGGCCGACCTGCGGTGTGTGCGCGTGCGGGACCTGCACGTGGACGAGTCCATGCTCACCGGGGAGTCGCTGCCGGTGGGCAAGGAGTGTGGGGTGCTGGAGGAGGGGGTCTCCGTGCCCGACCGCAAGAACATGGTGTACTCGGGCACGCTGGTGACCTACGGGCAGGGCCTGGGGGTGGTGGTGGCGACGGGGGAGCGCACCGAGCTGGGCCGCATCTCGGGGATGGTGGCGCGGGCGACGACGCTGGCGACGCCGCTGACGCGCAAGATCGCGCGCTTCAGCAAGCTCCTGTCTTGGGTGATCCTGGGGCTGGCCGCGGTGACGCTGGGGATCGCGCTGCTGCAGGGGCATACGCTGGCGCGGGGCTTCATCGCGGCGGTGGCGCTGGCGGTGGCGGCGATCCCGGAGGGGCTTCCCGCCGCGCTGACGGTGATCCTCGCCATCGGGGTGTCCCGCATGGCCCAGCGCAACGCGCTTGTCCGGCGCCTGCCGGCGGTGGAGACGCTGGGCTCGACGACGGTGATCTGCAGCGACAAGACCGGGACCCTCACCAAGAACCAGATGACGGTGCTGGTGGTGGAGGCCGGGGGGACGCGGTACGCGGTGAGCGGGGCGGGCTACGAGCCGGAGGGGAAGATCACGCTGGACGGGGAGGAGGTGTCACTGGAGGACTGGCCCGCACTGCGGGAGTGCATCGTGGCGGGGGTGTTGTGCAACAGCTCATCGCTGGAGCAGCGGGACGGGCGGTGGGTGGTGCAGGGGGATCCGACGGAGGGAGCGCTGCTGACGGTGGCGCACAAGGCGGGGCTGGCCCCGGAGCGGCTGCGGGAGGAGGCGCCGGCCCTGGATGTGGTCCCCTTCGAGTCCCAGCATCAGTACATGGCCTCCCTGCATCCGGGGGCCGACGGGGGCCGGGTGATCTACATGAAGGGGGCGGCCGAGCGGGTGGTGGGTCTGTGTGAGGCGGCGATGGAGGAGGACGGGGACACGCGGTCCCTGGACCGCGACGAGGTGCTGAAGCGGGTGGAGGAGCTGGCGGGGGAGGGGCTGCGGGTGATGGCGTTCGCGCGGAAGGCCGCGGGGGACGAACAGACGCGGCTGCACCACGACGACCTGAAGGAGGGGCTGGTGTTCGTGGGGCTGCAGGGGATGATGGACCCCGCGCGGCCGGAGGCGGTGAAGGCGGTGAAGGCCTGCCTGGACGCGGGGATCAAGGTGAAGATGGTGACGGGGGACCACCCGCTGACCGCGCGGGCGATCGCGGAGGAGTGTGGGCTGGCGCGGGGCGGCGAGGTCACGGTGCTGTCGGGGCCCGAGTTGGAGGAGATGCCGGAGGAGAAGCTGCCGGAGGCGGCCGAGCGCACCCACGTGTTCGCCCGCGTGACGCCGGAGCAGAAGCTGCGGCTGGTGGAGGCGTTCCAGTCCCGGGGCGAGGTGGTGGCGATGACCGGCGACGGGGTCAACGACGCGCCGGCCCTGAAGCAGGCGGACATCGGGGTGGCGATGGGGATGACGGGCACCGAGGCGGCCCGGGAGGCCTCCGACATGGTGCTGACGGATGACAACTTCGCCTCCATCGAGGCGGCGGTGGAGGAGGGGCGAGGGGTCTACGACAACCTGCGCAAGTTCATCACCTGGCAGTTGCCGGTGAACGGGGGCGAGTCCATGCTCCTGCTGGCGGCGATCGTGGGAGGGTTCACGCTGCCGCTGGAGCCGGTGCAGGTGTTGTGGATCAACATGGTGTGCGCGGTGGCCCTGGGCAGCACCCTCGCCTTTGAGCCCAAGGAACAGGGGATCATGAGCCGGCCGCCGCGGGACCCGGACGAGCCGGTGCTCACCCCGGACCTGGTGTGGCGGACGGGGTATGTTTCGGCCTTCGTGACCACCTCCGCCTACCTGATGTTCTTCTCCCGGCTGCGGGCCGGGGCGGAGCTGGAGGTGGCCCGGACGATCGCGGTGCACACGGTGATCATGGTGGAGATCGGCTACCTGTTCGCGTGCCGATCGCTGAGGGGGTCGAGCCTGCGCCTGGGGCTGCTCAGCAATCGCTATGCGCTGGGCGGGGTGGCGCTGATGCTGCTGCTGCAGGCCGGGTTCATCTACCTGCCGGTGTCGCACCTGCTGTTCGGGACCGCGCCGCTGCGGCTGTCGGGCTGGCTGGTGACGCTGGCGCCGGCGGTGGTCATCTTCGCCACCGTGGAAGTTGAGAAGTACCTCCGAAGGCGGTTCGCGGAGCGGCGCGGGGGCTGAGCCCGCGTCGGGTGGGGCGGGCAGGAGGGCGTGGCGGGATGGGGAATCGGGGCGCGGATGCCCATGCACCCCTTCTGGCGCGGAGTGCTCGATCTGCTGTATCCGCCGCGGTGCGAGGCCTGCGGGCGGCTCGGGCGGGAGCCGATCTGTGGGGAGTGCTGGGGCGCGATCGCGCGCATCGCGGCCCCCGTGTGCGCGCGGTGTGGGGAGCCCTTCGATCCCCGGGCACAGGCGGCCCCGGTGTGCGCCCAGTGCCGGTCCCGGGGGCGGGCGGCGCTGTCGGTGGTGCGAAGTGCGGCCTACTACGAGGGGCCGCTGGTGGCGGCCATCGGGCGGTTCAAGTACCGCGGTCAGATGGTGCTGGGCCGGCCGCTGGGTAAGATCATGGCGGAGGCGCTGGCCAGCGGGCCGGCCTCCGAGCTGGAGCCGGAGGGCGTAGACGTGGTATGCGCGGTGCCCCTGCACGAGTCGCGGCTTAGGGAGCGGGGGTTCAACCAGTCGGAGCTGTTGGCGGAGGCGGTGGCGGAGGCGGCGGGCCGGCCGCTGGAGGCGCTGCTGGTGCGGAGGCGGGCGACGCTGCCGCAGGTGGACCTGCCGGCGCCCTCCCGCGCGACGAACGTGCGGGGCGCGTTCGCGGCCAACCTCCGGCAGGTGATCGCGGGCCGGACGGTGCTGCTGGTGGACGACCTGTTCACCACCGGGGCGACGCTGGGGGAGTGCGGCCGGGCGCTGCGGCGGGCGGGC
>CAYLPT010000026.1:0-6178 GCA_964385645.1 uncultured bacterium | reverse complement strand
CGCACAGCGTCGCCACGAACACCGCCCCCGCCACCGACGACCAGGCCGCCAGCGGCACCGCCCACTCCCCCCACGGCACCGAGGCCCGCCCCTGGAAGAACCCCTCCATCGCCTCCGGGCTGGTCGGCGACCACCAAGTGGGGATCAGGTGCAGGAACGCCGTCGCCCAGTGAGTATGTACGTGGGCTCCATAGTGGAAGGCGATGACCCTCACCAGCATCCATGCCATCACCGCGTGCCCGGCCGTGGGCACCCCGATCAGCAGCAGGCAGTAGACGACCAGAAGCTCCCGGCGTCTCAGGCCCCGCCGGCGCAGCATCGGGATGCCCATCGCAGCCGTGAGGGCGAACAGAGCCGCCGTCGGCAGCACGGAGGGAGCGCCCGTCGTGAACCACCACCCGCCCCCATCCCAGCTCTTGCCCCACGCCAGCTCCACATAGAAGCTGAGAACCGCCAGCAAGCTCAGCAGGAACAGCGCCACCAGCACGGCGCGGCCGGTCACCCCTCCGCCGGCCGCCACCCGATCCTGCTCTCCTCCGTCCCCCTCGGGCCTGTGACGCCCCAGGCCCGCATGGGCGCCTTGCTCCCGCGCATCCATCAGAATGCCCCGGATCACGAGGGTCTCACGTGTCCCGCGGCTTCTCTCCTGCGGCTCCCATGTCCTCCCGCGCCTCGTCGGGGCCGCGGGTGGCAACCGCTCTGCTCTCCCTGGAGCACCGCCTGCCGATAGTGTAAGATGCGCCGGCCGGGCGAGAGAGGGCGACCGATGGCACAGCCAGAAGATGGCCTGACCAGACGCACGTTCCTGCGACGGGCCGCGGGCGCCGCCCTGGCCGCGGGGGCGAGCGGCGCGCTTACTTAGGAGGCAGCGATGAGCGGAGACCGGTTCCCCATGATCCTGAACCCGAAGGCCACGCTGGGCGGCCTGCAGACCTCAGAGGAGGAGGCTCCGCTGCCCGGCGCGAGCTGGCACCGGGGAGAGGCGGTGGGCGACGGCCTCGCCTATCAGTTCGCCCGGGGTGCCCTGCAGGGCGCGGACTACCTCACCGCCGACCTGCTGGTGGGGGGCAACCGCACCGTCGTCTTCGTCCTCGAGCTGCAGGAGGGCGAGGGCGGGCCCCGCTTCACGCTCAGCTTCTCGGCCCTCAACCAGTGCCAGGCCCGCATCCGCATGCCCCTGGACGCGGTGAACCAGAACCGCTGGGCCTACGACCGGGAGGCGGCCTGGCTCAAGCCTCGCTGCGGCGGCGATCGCGTCGACCTCGCGGCCGTGGACCGCATGATGCTCAAGATCAGCGCCAAGAGCGATGACCCCGCCCGCTTCTGCCTCACTCCATTCACTGCCACCGCCAGCGAGCCGGCCCGGCTGGAGAACCCGCTCCTGCCGAGCGGGCCCCTCCTCGACGAGTTCGGCCAGAGCACGCTCCACCACTGGCCCGCCAAGACCGGCAGCGAGCAGGAGCTGCAGGAGAGACTGCGCGCCCAGCTCGCCGCGGCCCCCGGACACGCCTTCCCGGAGGGCTTCTCCCGCTGGGGCGGCTGCGAGGCCCTGCGCTTCCAGGCCACCGGCTTCTTCCGCACCCAGCACGACGGTCGGCGATGGTGGCTCGTGGATCCCGACGGCTACGCCTTCTGGTCCGCCGGCATGGACTGCGTACGCGTCGACACCGAGGCCATGTACGGGGGCCTCGAGTCCGCCCTCACCTGGATGCCTGATCCGGAGGGCGAGTACCGAGACATCTACCTCGACCCCCGGGGCCGCCTCCCCCACATCAACTACCTCGCCGCCAACTTCCGCCGCACCTTCGGCGACGACTGGCACGCCAGGTGGGCCACAATCGCCCTGGGCGAGCTCCGCCGGCTCGCCTTCAACACCGTCGCCAACTGGTCCGAGTGGCAGATCGCCCGCGAGGCCGGATTCCCATACGTCCGCCCGCTCCGCGACCCCCGGGCGCGCGTGCCCCGAGTCTTCCGAGACTTCCCCGACGTCTTCCACCGCGATTTCGACGAGGAGGCCGAGCGCTTCGCCGCCCAGCTCGAGGAGACCCGCGACGACCCGGCCTTCATCGGCTACTTCCTGATGAACGAGCCCACCTGGGGCTTCGCCAGCGAGACCCCGGCCGTCGGCATGCTGTTCAACACACCAGCCTGCGAGACCAGGCGCGCCCTCGCCGACTTCCTTCGCGACAAGTACGGCGGCGACGCCGCGCTCTCAGCCGCCTGGGGCATGGACGTGAGCCTGGCGCGGGTGGCGGAGGGCGAGTGGCGCCACCGCCTCACCCGCGCTGCGGAGGCCGACCTCGAGGCCTTCAGCGCCCTGATGGTGCAGAGGCTGTTCGCCAAGCTCAACGCCGCCTGCAAGCGCGCGGACCCCAACCACCTCAACCTGGGCATGCGCTACTACACCGTCCCCCCCAGGTGGGCCGTCGAGGGCATGAAGGGCGCCTTCGACGTCTTCAGCGTCAACGGCTACCAGCAGCGAGTCCGCCCCGAGCTCGGCCGGCTCGCCGAGGCCCTGGACCGGCCCGTCATGATCGGCGAGTGGCACTTCGGGGCCCTTGATGTCGGCCTGCCCGCCAGCGGCATCGGCCACGTGCCCGACCAGCGCGCCCGCGGGCAGGCCTACCGGGTGTACCTCGAGGACGCGGCCGCCAAGCCCTGGTGTGTCGGCGTCCACTGGTTCACCCTCTACGACGAGTCCGCGCTGGGCCGCTTCGACGGCGAGAACTGGAACATCGGCTTCCTGGACGTCTGCAACCGCCCCTACGAGCCCCTCTGCGAAGCCGCCCTCCAGAGCCACACACGGCTCTACCAGGTGGCCCAGGGCGACCTCGCACCCTACGACGACGCGCCCGAGTACCTGCCCTTGCTCTTCTTCTGACCTGCAGCGCTTGACATCTCCGCCCGGCCTGGGTATATTCCCTACTAGGAATGTAGGAATAGCAGCTGGGGAACAGAGACGTGAAGCTCTCGACCAAGACGAGATACGCCCTGAGGGCGATGGTGGAGCTCGCCCTGCGGGAGGGGCAGGGGCCGGTGCAGTTGCGCCAGATCGCGGAGGCGCAGGCGATCTCGCCCAAGTACCTGGAGCAGCTCGCTATTCCCCTGCGCAACGCGGGCTTGGTGCGCAGCGAGCGAGGCCCGGCCGGCGGCTACGAGCTCGCCCGGCCCGCCCACGCCATCACCGCGCTCGACATCGTCCAGGCCATGGAGGGGCCCCTCGACCTGCTCGACTGCCTCGGCCAGACCGAGGCCTGCGACCGCAGCGAGACCTGCGCCGCGCGCGCCCTGTGGGCACGGGTCGGCGCTGCCATGTCCGACGTGCTCGCGCAGACCACCCTCGCCGACCTGCGCGACGCCCAGCGCCGCGCCCACGCCCAGGCCGCCCTCGCCTACCACATCTAGCTGCGCGGATCCGGCGTCCAATGTACCGTTACCCGGGCGACGCGGCGCGGCCGCCGGGTACCCGTGAGAAGGAGGATGAGCGGTCGTGCACACGCGCCTGGGTAGATGAGGACCCTAGGCCCGCGCCCGCTTGATGCTTGTCCAGCGCGAGCACGTGATCTCCCTCCCCTCGCGCAGGAACCGCGTCTTCCGCTGCACCGTGGCATCCTTCACTCGCGTCTCGATCTGCACTTCCACCACGTCGGAAGCGTCGCCCCTGAATCCGAGCAACAGCGCGCGGACTAGGCTGACGTCCTCCACCGTCGCACACGGTGGTGATGGGTTGTTGCGGGGGTCGGGGATGCTCCTTGGCATCAGGTAGATGCACGGCGGCGGCGCGCTGCGACCCTTGCCGATCTGCGTCCGCCGCGACGGATCAGCCTCAACCTTGGGACAGGGCCGCCCAGGGGTCCCGCACAGCATGTCCCATACTACCACCGCGTCCACCCTCTCTCTCCGGTGGATCACCTCGGCCCCAAGTCGGGTGTGCAGGCCGGACCAGGCGTTGCGTCGCGGATCTGCCCCAGGGTTCTGGCAGAGCGACCAGATGACGAACTCGTCGGCCTGGGCCGGGCGCTGGAATATGTTGGTGTTGTTGCCGTCCAGGCACCCCTTCGTCTCGACCATGCTCACTCGTCCGTCACCCGTGAGGATCTCGTAGTCGTAGCGCTCGCCAGATCCGCAGAACCGCCATTCGGCCACTGCCCCTGTCTGCCTCAGATGGTCCAGCACATCCGCCATGAATCTCCTCTTGACGGCCGTTGCCGCGGCCTGCGTACCCCTCAGCCTCTCCACCGCCGCGCGGAAGATGCCGGACTCGTGGAACTCCTCCTCGCTCATCCCGTGATCGCCTACCTGTGGAGCAGCGCGCTGCAAAGCTTCAGCAAATCCCGCGATCCGACGCCGCGTCTCGCTCAGCAGTGTGCACGGTATGATCGCCGCTCCTCCACGCATCAGGCAGCCTCCCGCTGGCGTTCGGCGTTGGCCTCCGCAAGCGAACGAAGCAGATGGCGCTCCAACCACGACACCGCAGGCACTGCCAGTCCATCCCCCATGAGATGGTAGGCCTCATTGTACTTTTCGGGTAACCGGTACGTCTCCGGCACGCCCATGAGCCGAGCCGCTTCCCGCGGCGATAGCAGCCGGGAACGCACTATGCTTCCCTGTACTACTATGACGGTCTGGCGACTCGAGCCCCCGATCGGCGTACGAAGGCACCCGCTGACTTCGTCGAACCTCACCTCCGCGCGCTGCACTCGCCCTCCGTTCTCAGCCGGCCGCGTGCGCTTGTAGATCGTCCCCACCACTCGCTGCCCAGTCCGCTGAGCCCGGCGGACCTTCTCTAGGTTCGCCTGCGACATCATACCAAGGAGCCGTTCGGTCTCCGCCTCTTTATGCCACTCCACGCCGGCCGGGTCATCCTCCAGAATGTCCGACAACCGTGCGACACGGCCTGGCGGGTCTGGCATCCTCCACCAGAGCCATGCGTCCCGCAGGTCTCTCGGAAGTCTGCGGTAGGCATCCCTCAGCACCCGCGGGTGCCATTCCCCACACGGACCGGAGGTCAGGAGCTCCAGCGGCACGCGGCAACGGTCAGCCACTCCCACGATGAACAGCCGAGGCCGAGACTGCGGAACGAAGTGCACTGCGTCTATCACGAGCGGACCTAACGTGTACCCACCCTCGCTCAGCGCGCTGAGGATCGCCTGGAAGTCTCTGCCCCCGTGCGACGTTACCGCGCCGACTACGTTCTCCAGCACGAGCAGAGGTACCGCACGTCCCTCGGTCACCATGCCTTCCATGAGCCGCCAGAAGGGCCAGAAGGTGCTGCTCCGCTCGCCGGCCAGACCCCGCCTGTCGCCCGCGAGCGATAGGTCCTGGCAGGGAAATGAGGCCCAGGCCAGCATCGGGCGGCCCGGCAGGTCCTTCAGCGCAACGTCCTCTATGTTCTTCGTGCTCAACTCGTGGGCCGGCGGGAAGTTCTCCCGGTAGGCCTGCGCCTTCTTCGCGCAGTTATCGTTCGCGAAGACGCAACGCCAGCGCGCGCCCAGTCCAAGACGCGCCATGCCTCCCCCCGCGAAGAAGTCGTAGAAATCGAAGGACTCCGCGCTCATCCCCTCCCTCCCTCCAGGAAGTCGGCGATCCTTCGCGCCACTCTGGGGACCAGTCTGAGCTCGCACTCCCACACGACGAGCGACTCCCATCCGAGCTCCCTCAGCCTCTTCTCGTTCGCTGCGTCGCGAGCCTGGTTCAGCCTCAGCTTCCGCGTCCAGTACCGCCGGTTCGACGCCGGGCGGTTTTCCCCCGCCGCACAATCGTGTCCATGCCAGAAACAGCCGTGCACGAAGATGACCTTCCTGCGGGCAGGGAAAACCATGTCCGGATGGCCCGGCAGGTCTCGGCCATGCAGCCGGTACCGGTACCCCATACGGTGAGCGAGTCTGCGCACGGTCAGTTCGGGCGTAGTATCCTGCGCTCGGACCCGGGCCATCGTGTAGCTCCGCTGCTCCGGCGTCAGCGGGTCGCGGCGTCGCGCCTTCCTGGTCCGGCGCGCCTTCATGTCGCCCGCCCCCTACCCTCCCTCCTCCATCGCCCGGCGGATCAGCTCCGCGCGCAGCCGCTCCACCTCTTCCACATCCCCCCTCCGCTCGGCCGCGTCCAGCCGCTCCTCCAGCGACACCGGCAGCCCTCGCTCCCGCCGCAGCACCTCCACCACCGCCGCCACGTGCTGCCC
>CAYLPT010000025.1:0-4283 GCA_964385645.1 uncultured bacterium | reverse complement strand
CCAGTGGGCCCCGGCCCAGCAGCGCCCCCCGCAGCAGGGCCCGCAGATACCCGCGGTCCAGCCACACCACCATCACCATGAGCGCCACCAGGGCGCCGAAGCTCTGGGCGTCGGTGTAGGGCGGGCCGGACCAGGTGTGGGTGTTCCAGCCGAAGTGGATGGTCAGCACCTGCTGGACCTTATGCCAGATCCAGAACACCCACAGGGAGAACAGCAGGTCAACCGGGATCAGGTAGCAGAGCCCGATGAGGAACGGGCTGTACCAGAACCAGGGCTGTCGGATGCCGAACCAAGGGCGGACATGGGAGATGTAGGGGCCGTAGTGAAAGCTGAAGGGGACGCCAGGCACGGCGGGCACGAGGCCGCTGATGAAGTTCAGCACCGCGACGCCGGCCGTGATCGCAGCCGCCACCTGGAAGGGCCGTGACCGCCACAGGCCGCGCTCGGGCTGGACCATCGCCACCGGCACCTGCGCGATGGGGAAGGCCATCTTCTCCTCTTCCGCCCATCGCTTGCGCAGCAGCGAGTTGGCGCAGAAGAACACCCACACCAGCGCGGTAACGAACGAGGTCCACCACAACACCGGCCGCCACCAGGCCCCGAGGACCTCCGGGCTGTAGGGGTTCATGCGGCCCTCCCAGAACCCCACCACCGCCGTCGGGTCGCTGACCACCAGCCAGTAGGGCAGCATCGGGTGCATGGTGCTGGCCCATTCGTTCTCGGGGGTGGCGTAGCGGAAGGGGTAGCTCAGGAATGTCGGCAGGTCGGCGATCCAGTCCCATGCAGTGCCCGAGAACGAGGTGCCGATGGCGATCATCACGTAGATCACCACCAGCTCCCCTGGCGCCAGCTCGGCCCCCGGCCGCCACCGCGCCAGCAGCCAGTTCAGCCCCAGCAGCACCGTGAGGATGAACACCGCGGTGGCGAACAGCGACTCGTGGCCGGTCAGCGGCCAGGAGTACCAGACGTTGTAGGTGAGCCAGTAGGCGTTGACGGGGATGAGCAGCGCGCCGATCACCACCGCCCTCAGGGTGACGAAGCGACTGCGCGCCCTGCGCCCCTCCCGTGTCTTGCTCCGCATCCTCGTCGCCTGTCATCGCCCCCAGCCCCGGCGCGGCGTTCCTAGCATTTCACCCGCCAGCGCCCCGGCTCCTTCCCAGCCTCCTCTGCGCGCCGCCGGCGCGCGCCCGCCCACACGCCGGGCCACACTGAGGCGGGGCCCGCCGCAGCGGGCCCCGCCTGAACGTGCCGGTCAGCTCGCCCCAAGCCCTCACATACTGGCGAGGGCGAGGAGCGCGCCGCGGTTAGCTACTGAATGTAGTACGTGGGGTCGCCCGGCTCAGGCAGCATGCACATGCCGATGCCGGGGCCGGTGATCCCCCAGGCGTCCGTCTGCCCCCAGCGCGGGTCGTCCCGGAACCAGCGCCACTCCTCAGCGGCGTTCATGGCCGCCTCCGAGTTCATCCACTTGGCGTGCCCATCCAGATAGGCGAGATTCACGCCCCCCAGGTGGCGGGCCAGGTTCCTCTGCCGCCATGCCGCGTCGCCGTAGTCGCGGGTCCCCGCGCCGCACTCCTGGGTCCAGGGGCAGTTCTCCCAGTCGGCGTTGGGACCCCAGTCGCAAGAGGAGCAGCCGAGGCAGCACACGTCCGGGTAGGCCACCTGGAAGATGGTCCAGAAGTCCTGGCCCATGGGGCCCGACTCCGCGATCGCCAGCCACCTCGACGGCTGGTCAACCTGGGCCAGCTTCACGCCGTGGTTGCGCCTCAGCCCCTCATAGTTGTTGATAAAACCACCAACACCATCCTCAATGCACATGTACTGGATAGCGCTGTCGGTGACCGTCCCGCCCCAGCCCGGCGGGTACGGGCCGCCGCAGCCCAGCACACCCGAGCAGTCCTCCCCGCGCTCGGCGAGGACCTCCTGGACGCGTGCCCACCAGTCTCCCCCCGCGTTGCCGCTGAAGGGGTTCAGGATGCGCGAGCCCTGCACCACCCTGGCACTTGGGCACCGCCACACATCGCGGTTGCGAACATAGGGATCCAGCACCACCGGCCAGTTCGTGTACGGGTTGTTCCTGGTCGCCATGTGCCCGCCACAGTCCTCAGGGGAGCTGTGGCCGCGGGCCGTGGCGCGCGCGATGTACCAGTCCCGCGCCGGGCCGTGCTCATTGGGCGCCAGCGTGTCGTCCCAGTCCGCGAGATACATCTGGACCGCCAGGCCCAGGTTCTTCATGTTCGAGAGACAGACGGCTCGGCGGGCCGACTCCCTGGCACGGGCGAACACCGGGAACACCATCGCCGCCAGGATCCCGATGATCGCGATCACAACCAGCAACTCGATCAGCGTGAAACCAGTGCGTCGCCTGCTCATCATGACTCTGTAAGTCTCCTCCAGTCGGCGTTGACCTGCAAAGACTCCACAGCATCGGCGCCTGCGGCGCGACGGCCGCTCTCACCTCCTCCCCCGCCGCGGCGCGTCAATGAGCCATGGACGACACCCCAATGGGGCCCAGGTAGTGTACACCCGTCCCGAGGGCTGGGTCAAGCAACCGAGAGACGCTCGGGCCACGAGAGAGGCGGGGCCCGCCGCAGCAGGCCCCGCCTGAACGTGCCGGTCAGCTCGCCCCAAGCCCTCACATACTGGCGAGGGCGAGGAGCGCGCCCCGGAGAGCTACTTGATGTAGTACGTCGGGTCGCCGGGCTCAGGTAGGCCGCACAGGCCCATGCTCGGCCCCGTGATGTCGAAGGCCTCCGGCGGCCGCGTTTCTGTCCGGAACCAGCGCCAGTCGGGAACAGCCTTCAGGACCGCCTCGGAGTTCATCCACCTGGCGTGGCCGTCCAGGAAGGCGAGGTTCACCCCGCCGAGGTGGCGCGCCAGGTTCTTCTGGCGCCAGGCAGCGTCGCCGAAGTCCCGGCTGCCCGCGCCGCATTCCTGGGTCCACGGGCAGTTCTCCCAGTCGGCGTTGGGGCCCCAGTCACACACGGAGCACCCAAGGTTGCAGACGTCGGTGTAGGCCACCTGGTTGATTGACCACTGATCGTCGGCGACGCCGACTTCGGCGATCGCCAGCCACCTCGCGGCGTTCTCCACCTGCGCGAGCTTCACGCCGTTGTTGCGCCGAAGCCCGCCGTAGTTGTACTGGAAGCCGCCGCCGTCCAGCGCACACATGTACTGCTCCGCGCTGTCGGTGACCGAGCCCCCATAGCCCGGCGGGAAGGGTCGGTTGCACATCAGCACCCCGGCACATCCCTCCCCGCGCTCGCCGACGATCTCCATCACGCGCGCCCACCAGTCACCCCCGGCGTTCCCGCCATAGGGGTTCAGGATAGACGAGCTCTGCGAAGTCCGCGCGCTCGGGCACCGCCAGACGTCCCGGTTGCGCACATAGGGGTCGAGCACCACCTGCCACTTCAGGTACGGGTTGTTGCGGGTCGCGCTGTCCGCGGCGCACTCCGTCAGCTCCCCGCCCTGCTTGACGTTCGCGTACCAGTCGAGGACCTCCTGGCGGTGCTCGTCAGGCACTAGCGTGTCGTCCCAGTCCGCGAGATACATCTGGACCGCCAGGCCCAGGTTCTTCATGTTCGACAGACACACCGCCCGCCGGGCCGACTCCCTGGCCCGGGCGAACACCGGGAACACCATGGCTGCCAGGATCCCTATGATCGCGATGACCACTAGCAGCTCGATAAGCGTGAACCCAGTCGCTCGCCTTCTCATGGTCTCCTCAGTCTCCTCTGGAGAAATGTGAACAGCACGAGTCATACACCAGCAGAACGGCAGCGTCTCGCGGCCAAGCGACTCAGCTCACCTCCTCTTCCGCCGCGGCGCGTCGGTACGCTCAGGGGATGACAGACGCGCAAAGAGCCCGGCACCGAGCCGCGAGGGCGGCGCGCTCCACCCGCGGGTGCTGAGCATGTGTGAGGGTCGTATGGTTGCCAGTGAATGGGGCAGGCCAACGCGCGCAACCGGCCGCGCCGACCGATAGCACGAGCCGGGCGCGCTCCCCGCCGAACCGCGCGTCTATCCCAGCCTACGCCATTGCCACTCTGCAACACCCAGGCCTCCGGTTGATCGAGACACAACCGCCCCGCCCTGGGGCTTGCACGGCGCCTGGACTTCGGCAGCAATAGTATACCCGGCCGCCATCGCTGTCAAGCAACCGAGCGCAGCAGCCCGGGTGGAGCCACATCCCCCCGCGGCCCCTGCCCCCAGGGCGGGCCTGACGGGGCCGGCCCTCTCACATCGCGCGCAGCCGCGCCACGCGCTCAGGGATGGGCGGG
>CAYLPT010000024.1:0-6250 GCA_964385645.1 uncultured bacterium | reverse complement strand
CCCCTGCGCTCGATGGCCACGATCTGCCCCACGAACCCCAGCAGCACGAACACCACGTTGCCCACCCCCAACGCAGCCAGGTGCAATACCACCACAAGCACCCCTCCGAACACGCCCGCACCAGCAAGCGCCAGGCTGGCCGCGCTCGCCGCCAACGAGGCGACGCTATACGCGCCGTAGGCCGCCGACCCCCGGATCAGCGCCGTCAGCACCAGAGACCCCGTCCGCCCACGCAGGCCCCGATAGGCCGCCGCGATCCCGACGCGCCGCCCCAGTACCTGCCCCGAGACTGCTCGCGCCACGGCCCCCGTCGCGATCGGCTCCACCACCAGCAGGGCCGACAGCAGCACGAACATGCCCCCGACCATGCCCACTGCCAGCCGCTCCGCGGCGGCCACGAACGCCGCCTCCAGCTCCTCCATAGCCGCCAGCCGCGGGATCGCGCCCATGAGCACGTGGGCCGTCACGCCGACAACCAGCCAGAAGGGCGCGTAGGCCAGGGCATGGATCCCCAGCAGCACCGGCAGATTCTCGCGGTAGCGCGATACTGCGGCGTCGAGGATATCGCCGGCGTCCATCGCCCGCAGCCTCGGCGGCTGCTCGCTCATGGCGCGGCCCCCGCCCCGTGCCGGGGCTCCCGCAGCCGGAACGAATATGCGAACGCTCCCACGCTCAGAGCCGCTACCGTGCCAAAAAGCGCCTCATAGGAGATCACGCTCAGCAGCCATCCCCCCAGCAGGGGCATCACCACCGTGGGCGCCGACAGCGTCGCCTGCAGCCCCAGGAACAGCGGCCGGATGTGGTCGGGCGCGATCTCCAGCACGTGGTTCGTGAACCCGATCCACATCCCGCCCCACACCGCCCCGTTGAGCAGGAACACCGCCGCGTAGCCGTACCCCATCGCTTCCTCGGCCCCAAGGATACGCATCAGCGGCGGGACGCACAAGGCCACAAGCGGTGTCAGCACGATCACCCCGCTCACCCCCCGAATGACCCGCGTGCTGCCACACCGATCGCTCAGCAGCGCCCACACCCCGCTCGCCGCCACCGACCCCGCGATCGCCGCCCAGATGAACAGCCCTGCCACCGCCGGCTCCAGCCCCAGCCGCACATTCGCGTACACCGCGTAGAAGGGCGTCGCCAACCCGCCTACCCCACACATGATCTGCGCCGTGATCAGCCGCCTCAGGTCCCGGTAGCGCCGCAGCGTGTCCGGGATCGCCCTCACGATCGCCGCCAGCGACTGCGCCTCGCTCGTCGGCCCCTCCCTGGGCTCCCGGATCAGGAGCACGAAGACCGTCGAGATCGCCAGGAACACAAACAGCAGAGCAAACAGCCGCCCATAGTTGTATGGGAACGGAAGCTCCGGGTCGGCCAGCACCCTTCGCACCACCGCGCCCGCCCCGATCGCCAGCAGTCCACCCAGGAACTGCATGCTCCCGAAGAAGCGCCCCCGCAGCCTCGGCGGGATGGTGCGCGCCACGATGTCGTGCCACGGCACTCCCACCAGCCCATCCAGGAAGAAGAAGAACCCCCACACCCCGATCAGCGTCCCCAGCAGCAGCGCTGGCCGCGCCGCGCCCCACCCGGTGCCGAACAGAATCGCCACCCCCAGAAACGGCAGCCGGCTCACGACCACCGGCGCCACGATGAAGGGCTTCTTCAGGGGCCGATGTAGCACCCAGCTCGTCGCCAACAGCTGAGGCACCATCCACCCCGCACGCTGCAGCGCCCCCATCAGCCCCACCACCAGCTCCGAGCCCGTGAGCTGCGTCAACAGCACCGGCAGCACCGCCACCGGATCCACGAAGGCCAGCGCGCCCATGAAGAAGCTCGCATCCAGGACGATGATGCCGAAGTTCCACCGGGTGTGGGAGTAGCGCTCCCGCGCTCTGGTGCCCGAGGCCGCCATTCGCGCCCCCGGCGCCCTCAGCCGCCGACCGCGTGCATCGCCCCGATGCCCGCCGGCCCCGCCACCTCCGCATAGCGCGCCGGCTTCGCAGCCGCCGCCCGCCATAGAAGCGCCGCCGCGCTCGCCACCGGCCGCGGGCCCCGCAGCGCCGGCAGCAGCTCCATGCCCCGCGCCGAGAACAGGCATGGCCTCAGCTCTCCGCCCGCCGTCACCCGCAGCCGGTTGCACCGCCCACAGAAGGGCTCCGAGATCGCCGCGATCACCCCCACGGTCCCCAACGAGTCGCCGAGCCGCCAGTACCGCGCCGGACCGCCCCCCGGCGGCCCCGGCACCGGCCTCAGCTCCCACCGCCTCCCCAGCGCCTCCAGCACCGCGGCCGCCGGAACATAGCCCGCATGGACACACGTCGGCATCCCCTCGATGAAGCGCACGTGCACCGGCCGGCGCGCCACCAGCTCCGCGAACCGCTCCAGCTCCGCCTCCGCCGGTCACCTGCGCGTACCGTCTCGGCTCCAGCGAGTCCAGGCTGACGTTCACCCTCCTCAGCCCCGCCTTCGCCAGCCCCTCCGCCCGCCCCGCTAGCCGCTGCCCATTGGTGGTCAGCGACAGGTCCTTGAGCCCCTCCAGCCCGGCCAAGCGCGCGCAGATCTCCTCCAGGTCGTCCCGCAGCAGGGGCTCGCCGCCAGTCAGGCGCACCCGGCCCACCCCCAGCCGCGTCGCCGCTTCGGCGATGTGGACCACCTCCTGCGCGCCAAGCACATCTGCCGCCGCCTCGCCACCCTCCCGCGGGCGGCAGTAGACGCAGCGCAGGTCACAGCGCTCTGTCAGCGATATCCGCAGATACTCGATCCGGCGGCCGAGCGAGTCGCTCAACACGCGCAGGGGCCTCATCGCACAGTCACACTCGGGTGGAACATGACGCCGCCCATTGTAGCCGCGCCCCCATGTTTGTCAACGCCTCGCTCGCCCGCGCGGCCCGGCAGTTCCCCGGGGGCGACGAGGGATGCCGCAACGCCGCGCTCCTACCCATCGAGAGGAAGGAGCGGCCCCTCGAGGCCGAGGAAGACCTCGCCGACTGCCCGTGGCGGACGAGGCGCGCCGAGGACCCCCATCCGATCTCGTGGGAGCGGGTTAGGGCCGAGCCGCGTTGATGCGCGTCGCCCTCTCGCCGGCTGCGAATCGCCTCCCTGCACCAGGGCGGCCGCGTAGGTCGGACGCTCCCCCGCCCGCCGCCCCTCACCGCGTCGTGGCGATCGTGGCGTGCAGGTCGGCCAGCGTGCCCTCGATATTGCGGATCCGGTCCTCGCACCGCAGCAGGAGGCGACCCATCCGCTGCCCAGGGCTCCAGTGGTGGAACAGGTACATCACCCCCACCGCGCCCAGCGCCGCCCCGGCCGCCAGCGCCACCCACACCCAGGCCGACCGCTCCGCGCTGCTGGGCTCCGCCTCCGACACCCTACACCTCCCAGACCTTCTCGCCCTCGGCGTACTCATCGTAGCCGCTCAGGATGCGCTTCACGAACGTGATCAACTCCAGCGGGTTGAAGGGCTTGGTCAGGTAGGCGCTGACCCCCGAGGCCCAGCCGCGGAACACATCGGCGTCCTGGGCCTTCGCGGTCAGCATGATGACCGGGATCTCCCGGGTCTCGGGGTTGGCCTGCAGCCGCTTCAGCACCTCGAAGCCGTCCATCCTCGGCATCATCACATCCAGCACGATCAGGTCAGGCTTCTCGGCCTCGACCTTCTTGAGCGCCTCGGGCCCGTCGAAGGCCGTCGCCACCTGGTATCCCGCACGCTCCAGGTTCACCTGGATCAGCCGCACGATGTGGCGCTCATCGTCTACCGCCAGTATCCTCTTGCCCTGCGGCATCTTCCCGACCTTCCCAGGGGCTCACAGCTCGCCCTGTGCCTTTTCCGCTCGCCGTCGGCGTGAGTATATCACGCTGCTCGCGAGGGTGTCAACGCTCGCCCGCCTCGCCCCGGCATCGCGCTCAGCGACCCACCGATATCCTGCCATGCCCGCCCCTCTTGTCTCCTCACGCGCACAACCTGCCAGGGGATCGCGGCCCGCCCGCAGAATCACACTCCGCGGGCGCGCGCCACTCCCCGGCGACCGCGCGCCGCCGGAAAGGCGATCTCGCTATGCGCAGGACTTGGCTACTCATCGGGATACTGGGCCTGCTCGTCATCGCCTTCGCCGCCATGATGGCCCTCTCCCCCACCGCCCGCGACACCTTCCACAAGTCCCGGCCGCAGTTTGGGGCCGGCGGGGCCCAGCACCCCGCCATGTCACAGGCCGCGGCCGCCGCCCCGCCGGGCAGCTTCGAGCAGGTCAGCGTCACCGTAACCATCCCCTCGGCCGGCGCGGTCGGACCCCCCTTCTCCCTGGGCCAGGAGGACGAGGGAAGCGCCGACGAGACCGCGCCTCCCGGTCGCCCCGCGCCCGGCGGCGGCTGCCCGATGAAGCAAGTGAGCGCCGTACTGGGCATCGCCATCGCGCAGCCCATGGGATGCTTGATCGGGGCCGTCCAGCCCGGCAGCCCCGCCGACGAGGCCGGCCTCAAGGCCGGAGACAGCATTATCGCCTGCGACGGCAATGTGGTGACCTGCCCCTCCTCACTTGCCCCCGGCATCGCGCCCCGCCGCGAGCCCAGGGAGGTCGAGCTAACCGTCCGCCGGCGCAAGTAGCTCCGCCGGCGGATGGTACCGGAGCGAACATGGACCGCAGACCCTACGGCGACACAGGCGTGCAGCTCTCCCTCGTCGGCTTCGGCGGGGTGGTGATCGCCGGCGTCTCGCAGGCCGAGGCCGACCGCGCCGTCGCCGAGGCCGTCGAGCGCGGCGTGAACTGGTTTGACGTCGCGCCCACCTATGGCGACGCCGAGGAGCGCCTCGGGCCCGCCCTCGAGGCCTACCGGGGCGAGGTCTTCCTCAACTGCAAGACCGCCGAGCGCGCCAGGGAGGCGGCCGACCGGGAGCTGGAGACCTCCCTGCGCCGGCTGCGCACCGACCACGTTGACCTCTATCAGCTTCACGGGCTGACTAGCCAGGAGGACATCGAGGCGGCCTTCGGCCCCGGGGGCGCCATCGAGACCCTCCAGGCCGCCCGCCAGGCCGGCAAGGCGCGCTTCCTGGGCTTCAGCGCACACAGCGAGCGGGCCGCCCTTGAGGCCATGCGCCGCTTTGACTTCGACTCCATCCTCTTCCCCATCAACTTCGTGTGCTGGCACCACGGCTTCGGCCCCGCCGTGGTAGAGGAGGCGCGCCGCCGCGGCGTCACGTGCCTCGCCATCAAGGCCCTCGCCCGCGGCCCCTATCCGCCCGGCGCGGCGCGAATCGAGAAGTGCTGGTATCAGCCCTTCCAGGACCGCGACGAGGCCGAGCTCGCCCTGCGCTGGACCCTCTCCCAGCCGGTCGCCGCCGCCATCCCGCCCGGCAATCCGTCCCTCTTCCGCCTGGCGGTCGAACTCGCAGCGTCCTTTCGACCTCTCTCCATCGAGGAGCGCGACCAGCTCCGCCAGACCGCCCAGGACATCCAGCCCCTGTTCAGCGAGAGCTGATCCCCGGCCGGAAGGGGGCCCTGCCCGGCCAGCGAATAGGCCGCGGACGCCGCGCCCGTGCGCCGCTGAGCCCACGCGCAAGGAGAGGAGCCGTGCCCGCCGACCCCGTCAAGCGCACCTTCCGCAACCCCGGCCCCGAGTGGCGGGGCGCCCCCTTCTGGTCCTGGAACGACGACCTCGACCCCGCCGAGCTCCGCTCCCAGATTCGCGACATGAAGCGCGCCGGGCTCGGCGGCTTCTTCATGCACAACCGCATCGGCCTGGTCACCCCCTACATGGGCGAACGCTGGATGGAGTGCATCTCGGCCGCGGTGGACGAGGCCCGCCGCCAGCACATGCACGCCTGGCTCTATGACGAGGACCGCTGGCCCAGCGGCTTCGGCGGCGGCCTGGTGGTCGGGCGCAACCCCGACTTCGCCAGCCGCTACCTGGAGCTGCGCCCCTCCGGGTCCCCCGGCCAGCACCGCTTCGCCGTCCGCTGCGAGGAGGGCCGCGTGGAGGCCTACCGGCCCCTCTCCCCGGGCGACCGACCGACCGACGGCGAGCAGGTCCAGGAATTCTCCATCTCCCTCGCCCCCCCTGACCCCTGGTTCAACGACCGCCCCTATGCCGACAACATGAACCCCGAGTCGGTGCGGGCCTTCATTGAGATCTGCTACGAGCCCTATCGGCGGCGCTTCGCCCGCGAGTTCGGCAAGACCATCCCCGGCATCTTCACCGATGAGCCCAATGTCTTCAGCCTCCACGGGCTCCCCGCCGCCCCCCGCGTACCCTGGAC
>CAYLPT010000023.1:0-12041 GCA_964385645.1 uncultured bacterium | reverse complement strand
CACCTTCCCCGTGAACTTGCCATAGTGGTCAACGCTCTTGTCTATGAGCGCCTTCAGCTCCGCAGCCGGCGACCCGAAGTACACCGGCGAGCCCATGACGATCCCGTCCGCGCTCATCAGGTCGGCGGTCGAGGTCCGCTCCACCGGCTTCACCTCCACCTCCACCCCCGACACCTCCCTGGCGCCCTCCGCCACCGCCTGCGCCATCTTCTCCGTGTTGCCGCTGCGGCTGTAGTAGACGACGAGGACCTTTGGCATCCGCGACCTCCCTGTGTGATGTGGCTAGCACGCGCTCCGTGGCTTCTCTCCGCCGCCACGCCCTCCTGTCGCCCGCTGCCGACAGGCCAGCCTTCACAGGCCCGGCGGCAGCAGCAGCGCCACCAGCGGCCGCACCAAGTGGACGAAGAACCACCCGAAGCCGCCGGTGCTCACGAGCAGAAACAGGACCACGAAGCCGAGCGGCGCCAGGCGGCGCACCAGATAGGGGTCGCGGAATCCCAGCAGTCGCAGCGCCACATGGGAGCCGTCGAGCGGGGGGATCGGCAGCAGGTTGAACACCATGAGCAGGATGTTCACCGCGACGCCCATGTAGCAGAAGATGATGAGCGCCTGCGCGAAGGGGAGGGCGAGCCCGAAGGCGAGGATGAGGCGCAGCAGCACCGCCCAGGCGAGCGCCTGCGCGAGGTTGGCCGCCGGGCCCGAGAGGGTCACGATGATCTCATCACGGGAGGGGTTGCGGAGCCGCTCGGTGACGACGGGCACGGGCCTCGCCCAGCCGAAGCCGATGCCATAGAGGGCGGAGAACAGGAAGACGATGCTGCCCACCGGGTCCAGGTGGGCGAGCGGAGAGAGCGTGAGCCGGCCCGCGCGCTTGGCGGTGTCGTCGCCCAGCAGGTAGGCCGAGTAGCCGTGCGCCAGCTCGTGCAGCACGATGGCGAGCAGGAAGATCGGCAACTGGACGATGATCGCGCTCAGCCGGTCATGGGGCACGCGTCGGCCCTCCGCGGGGAAGCCGGCCGGCCGGGGAGGTGGGCAGGCGGCTCATCCGACGGCCGGCACCGGGAGCTGTTCGAGCAGCTCGGCGACGATGTCGGCGCCGTCCACTTGCCGGGCGCGCGCCTCGGGCCGCAGGATCAGCCGGTGGCAGAGCACCGCCGGGGCGAGGGCCTTGAGGTCGTCGGGCAGCACGAAGTCGCGGCCGTGGAGCGCGGCCCGCGCCTGGCTGGTGCGGGTCAGGGCGAGCGAGGCGCGGGGGCTGGCCCCGAGGGCGAGCATCGGGTGGCCGCGGGTGGCGGCGACCAGGGCCACCAGGTAGTGCTTCAGCGATGCGTCCAGGTGCACGTCGCGCACCCGCTCCTGCATGCGCAGCACCTCCTCCCTCTGGACCCGGGGGCGCACCGAGTGGATGGGGTGCTCTTTCATCTGGCGGTCGAGGATGGCGACCTCCTCCTCCGGCGTCGGGTAGCCCATGTGGATGCGCAGCAGAAAGCGGTCGAGCTGGGCCTCCGGCAGGGGGTAGGTGCCGCGGTACTCGATCGGGTTCTCGGTCGCGATCACGAAGAAGGGCCGCCCGAGCTGCCGGGTGGTGCCGTCCAGGGTGACCTGGAACTCCTCCATGCACTCGAGCAGGCTGGCCTGCGTCTTGGGCGTGGCGCGGTTGATCTCGTCGGCGAGCAGGATGTTGGTGAAGACCGGCCCCTCCCGAAACACGAACTCGCCGCTCTTCTGGCTGAAGATGTAGGTGCCCGTGATGTCGGCCGGCAGCAGGTCGGGGGTGAACTGGACCCGCCGGTAGGTGGCGCCCAGGCAGGCCGCCAGCGCCTTGGCGAGCATGGTCTTGCCGACCCCCGGGATGTCCTCGATCAGCACGTGCCCGCCCGAGAGCAGGCCGGTCACGACCTGCTCGACCGCCGCGCGCTTGCCCACGATGACGGTCTCGATCTCCTCCACGATGGCCCGGGCGCGCTCCGCCGTCCAGCTGATCTCTTCCACTAGCTGCTCCTGTGCTGCCATGCCGCGGGATTATAGCACGCCCCCGCGGGTCGCTCAACGCGCCCTGGCCCCCGGGGCCCCTCATCCCAGGGCCGCCAGCAGCACAGACAGGGTGACAAAGCTCGCCAGGGTGGAGGTGAACACTGCGGTGGCGACCCGCCGGGGCTGGAGCCCGAACTCGGTGGCGTAGATGAGGATGTTGACCGCGGTCGGCATCGCCGACATGAGGATGGCGACCTTCGCGCTCAGGCCGCCGAGCCCGAGCAGAGAGACGTAGAGGGCGGCCAGCGCCGGCGCCAGCAGCAGTCGGACCGCGTTGGGCAGCAGCACCCCAGGCAGGTGGAGGCTGACCCGGCTGCGCGCCTTGGCGAGCTGGATCCCCAGCAGGAGCTGCGCCACCGGGATGGTCGCCCGGCCCAGCAGCCGCAGGGGATCGAGGAGGAACTCCGGCAGGCCCAGGCCCGCCGCCCGCATGAGCAGGGCCGCCGCGGCGGCGTAGACCGTGGGCAGCCCGAGCACGGTTCTCACCGCCTGCCGCCGGCCCCCCCGGTGGCGGCTCGCGTAGTAGACCGCCACCGTGTTCATGAGCGAGTTGATGACCAGCACCCAGAGCACCGCCAGGTCCAGCCCGCGCTCCCCGAAGGCATACAGCGCCAGCGGCATGCCCATGTTGCCCGCGTTCATGAACAGGGTGGTGAGCAGGAACACGCTCTCGTCGTCGCGGGGCCAACGCCGGGCGCGGGAGGCCAGCGCCCCCAGCACCCAGAGGGTGGCCGTCACCAGCAGCGCCACCGCCACCAGGGGCAGAGCCTCCTCCAGCGTCAGCTCGGTGGTGAGCAGGGAGGAGAAGATGAGGGAGGGCAGCAGGATGTAGATGGCGATGGAGGCCAGCGCGCGCACATCCAGGGGCCGGCGACACTCGAGCGCGAAGCCCAGCCCCACGGTGAGCATGATCGGTATGATGGCAGTGACCACGCCGCCCCTCTTCGACATCGCGGCGGCGGCCCCCCGCCCCCTTGACGGCGGGGCCGGGATGTGGTAGAGTGACCCTGGGGAGCAGTACGTCTCCGTGAGCCTGGCGGGACGCCGATGGGGCCGCCGGCTCGCTTTATCTTGGCCCTTTGGGCAGGGAGAGAGGATCAGCGGTGGCGCGCCAGAGCCGCATACACGACCGGGGGTTCTGGTTCGCGTGCGGGGAGTGCCGCAGTCGCAACTACACCTCGTACAAGAACAAGCGTAACGACCCCGACCGGCTGCGGCTGCGCAAGTACTGCCCCGTGTGCCGCAAGCACACCGAGCACCGGGAGACGGGGCTGACCGCGCGCGCCGGGCGCTGAGCCGAGCCAGCACCGCAGGCCCGTAGCTCTAACTGGTAGAGCGCCGGTCTCCAAAACCGGAGGGTGTCGGTTCGAATCCGGCCGGGCCTGCCAGGCCCCGGTCCCCGGCGCGGAGGGCACCAGGTGAGGACCATCGCACAGGAGAGAGCGGGCGCGAGCCGCCCGGGCCGGTGGGCCCGCATCAAAGGGTTCTTCCGGGACTCGTGGGTGGAGCTGACCAAGGTCATCTGGCCCACCCAGGAGGAGGTCGTCAAGATGACCGGCCTGGTGTTGGCCGTGGTCTTCGTGGTGGCGATGTTCATCTTCACCTGGGACCAGTTGCTGCTGGTGCTCACCCGGCCGCTGCTGTCCCGCTGATAGGGGTGGATCGCAGGCGATGGCGAAGCACTGGTATGTCGTCCATACCTTCACCGGCCACGAGGACAAGGTGAAGGCGAGCATCGAGCGGCGCGCCGCCTCCGCCGGGCTGGCCGAGCGCATCGGCCGCATCCTCGTGCCCACCGAGGAGGAGCTGCGCGGCACCCGCCGCGGCCGCCGCCAAGTCAGCAAACACAAGATATTCCCCGGCTACGTCATCGTCGAGATGGAGCTCGATGACCAGACCCGACACCTGGTGCGGGACACCACCGGGGTCACCGGCTTCGTGGGCCCGGACCGCCAGCCGGTCGCGCTGCGGCCCGACGAGGTGGAGCGCCTCCTCACCACCGTCAGCGAGGAGGCCCCGCCCCTGCGGGCGGCCTGGGCCGTGGGCGAGACGGTGCGCATCAGCTCGGAGCCCTTCGACGGCATCCACGGGCGGGTCACCGACGTGGACCTGAAGCGGGAGAAGCTCAAGGTGCTGGTCTCCATCTTCGGCCGGGAGACCCCGGTCGAGGTGGACTTCGCCGACGTCGAGAAGCTGGACTAGCGGAGAGGCGGACAGACGATGCCCAAGAAGGTGCGCGCGGTGGTCAAGCTCCAGATCGAGGCCGGCAAGGCGACCACGGGGCCCCCGGTCGGGCCCTCCCTGGCCCCCCACGGGATCAACCTCATGGAGCTCATCAAGGCCTATAACGCGGCCACCGCCGCGCAGGTGGGCTCCATCGTCCCCGTCGAGGTGACCATCTACGAGGACCGCTCCTTCAGCTTCGAGCTCAAGACCCCTCCCGCCTCCCAGCTCCTGCGTCAGGCGGCCGGGCTCGAGAAAGGCGCCGGCGCCGCGGGTCGGGAGACGGTGGGCAAGGTGACGCGGGAGCAGGTCAGGGAGATCGCCAAGACCAAGATGCGCGACCTCAACGCCAGCACCATCGAGGCCGCCATGCGGATCATCGAGGGCACCGCCCGCAGCATGGGCATCGAGGTCGCCGAGGGATAGCCCGCATGGGAAAGCACGGCAAGCGATATCGGGCGGCGGTGGCGACGCTCGAGCGCCAGCAGCTCTACTCCCCCGAGGAGGCGCTCGCGCGCGTCAAGGAGGCCGCCAGCGCCAAGTTCGACGAGACCATCGAGGTGGCGATCCGCCTCGGCGTGGACGCCCGCTCGGGCGAGCAGATGGTCCGGGGCGTGGTGGTGCTGCCCCACGGCACCGGCAAGGCCCCCCGGGTGGCCGCCTTCGCCAGGGGAGAGCCGGCCCAGCAGGCCGCCGAGGCGGGCGCCGATGTGGTGGGCGCCGAGGACCTGGTGGCCAAGATCGAGGGCGGCTGGAAGGACTTCGACGTCCTGGTGGCGACCCGGGACATGATGCGCCTGGTGGGCCGCCTGGGCAAGCGCCTGGGCCCCCGCATGCCCAACCCCAAGGCGGGCACGGTGGGCGACGACATCGCGCAGATCGTCCGCGACGTCAAGGGGGGCCGGGTGCAGTTCCGCATGGATCGGGGCGGGGTGGTGCAGGCGCCGATAGGCAAGGCGTCCTACACGGTGGAGCAGCTTCGGGAGAACTTCGCGGCCCTGCTGGGCGCGATCCTGCGGGCGCGGCCGGCCGGCGCCAAGGGGCAGTACCTGCGCAAGATCGCGCTCAGCTCCACGATGGGGCCCTCCTTCCTGGTGGACCCCGCGGCCGCGGAGGCGGAGGCGGAGACGGGCTAGCCACAGAACACGGACGGCTGCCTGAGACAGCAGGTGCGAAGGCCCAAGGTCCGCCTCAGGCGGACGCCTGCCGAGGCAGGGCGCAGGCATCGGGGAACGACCCCGGCGCCGGCCTCCCTCGCTTCGGCGGGGGAGGTTTTCGCGAGAGGAGGCGCGGCGTGAGGAAGGCCCAGAAGCAGCAGGTGGTGGAGGGACTTCAGGAGGCCCTGCGGCAGCACGCGGACCTGTTCCTGGCCGACTACCGCGGGCTCACCGTCAAGGAGATGACCGAGCTGCGCCGCTCGGTGGCCCAGGCGGGGGGGCGGGTGCAGGTGGTGAAGAACCGCCTGCTGGGGCGCGCCCTCGGCGAAGGGGAGCGCGCGGCGCTGGCGGCGCGCCTGGAGGGGCCGGTGGCGGCGGTGTTCGCAGGCGCCGAGCCGCTGGCCGTGCTCAAGGCGCTCGCCGACTTCGCTCGCCGCCACGAGGACCTGGCCCTCAAGTCCGGCTGGTTCGAGGGGCGGCTGCTGGGCGGAGGCGAGCTGGTCGAGCTGTCCACGCTCCCACCCCGCGAGGAGCTGCTGGCGAAGCTGCTGGGCGCGCTCAACGCGCCCCTGTCGCAGCTCGTGGGCGCCCTGCAGGGGGTGCCGCGGGAGCTGGTGTTGACCCTGGAGGCGCTGGCTCGGCAGCGGCAGGCGGAGGCCGCGCCGGCCTAAGGGCGAGGGGTGGCGGCGGGCAGGGGTGAGAGAACCAACAGGCAGGCAGGAGGAGCCCGATGGCGACGTTGACGAACGAGCAGATCCTGGAGGCGATCAAGGAGAAGAGCGTCCTGGAGCTCAACGAGCTGGTGAAGATGATCCAGGACGAATTCGGCGTCACGCCCATGGCGGTGGCGGCGCCCGCGGCGGCAGGCGCGCCCGCGGCCGCCGAGGCCGAGGAGAAGACCCAGTTCGACGTCATCCTCACCGGCTTCGGCGACAAGAAGATCCAGGTCATCAAGGCCGTCCGCGAGCTGGTCAACCTGGGCCTGAAGGAGGCCAAGGAGCTCGTCGAGGGCGTGCCCAAGCCGGTCAAGGAGGGCGTCTCCAAGGAGGAGGCCGAGGCCGCCAAGAAGGCCCTCGAGGAGGCCGGCGGCACCGTCGAGATCAAGTAAGGGGGGCCGGCGGCGGCCCCCGGGCGCGGGCCGGCGGGCGATGGTCCGCCGGCAGCCCGCGCGCGCCGCCTTTGTACGATCGGGCCACATGGCGCCGGAGGAGCCGCCCCGCCGGCGCGGTATAGCTCATCTTGTCTCATCCCAAACTGACTGGAGGTGCTGATGCAGTATCGCGCATTGGGCAAGACCGGCCTGCGGGCCTCCGCCCTGGGCTTCGGGACCATGCGGTTCCAGATGGTCGGCGACCACGTGGACGAGGAGCTGGCGATCTCCGCCCTGCGCCGGGCGATGGACCTGGGCGTGAACTACTTCGACAGCGCGGTCGGCTACTGCAACTCCGAGAGCGAGCGCGTGCTGGGCAAGGCGCTCAAGGGCCGCCGCGAGGGCATGATCGTCTCCACCAAGTACCCGACCTGGGAGCCGCACACCTGCCGGGCCGATGACTGCCGGCGCCTCCTCGAGCAGTCGCTCTCCCGGCTCGACATCGAGGCCATTGACGTCTACCACATGCACTCCCTGAACTGGGAGACCGCGCAGAAGGTCCTCGCGAAGGGCGGCGCCATGGACGGCGCCCGCAAGGCCAAGGACGAGGGGCTGGTGCGCCACCTCGCCTTCTCCTTCCATGATGAAGCCAAGCGCATGGTGGACATCATCGAGGCGGGACCTGACTTCGAGGTGGTCACCTGCCAGTACAACCTCCTCGACCGCGCCAACGAGGAGAGCATGGACTTCGCCCACGAGCGCGGCCTCGGCGTGGTGGTGATGGGCCCCGTCGCCGGGGGGCGCCTCAGCATCCCCTCCGAGAAGATCGAGGGGCTGCTGCCGGGCAAGGTCAAGGGCACGCCGGAGGTGGCCCTGCGCTTCGTGCTCGCCAACCCCAGCGTGTCGGTCGCGCTCTCGGGCATGAACAGCCCCGAGATGGTGGAGGAGAACGCCGCCACCGCCAGCCGCAGCGAGCCCCTCAGCGAGCAGGAGCGGGAGCACATCCTCGCCATGCTCGAGGAGAACCGGCGGCTGGCCGACCTGTACTGCACGGGGTGCGGCTACTGCATGCCCTGCCCGAATGGGGTGAACATCCCCGAGTGCTTCCGCCTCATGAACCTGCACCGGGTCTGGGGGCTTACCGAGGTCGCCCAGCGGCGCTATGGCCACTTCGACGACCAAGACGGCAACCGCAACGCGGCGGCCTGCGTCGAGTGCGGGCAGTGCGAGCCCAAGTGCCCCCAGCGCATCCCCATCATCGCTCAGCTCAAGGAGACCCACGAGGCCCTCGCCCAGGCCGAGGCGCGGGCGAAGTAGCGGCCCCTCAGCCCGCCTCCGCGCGCGCCTTCAGCTCCAGATACAGGGCGTGCGCGATCACCAGGTGGGCATCCTCCAGCTCCTGCAGGCCCCGCGCGGGAGCGCGCAGGCAGATGTCCGCGCGCTCCTCCATGGGCTCGCCGGCGGCCCCTGTGAGCGCGATCACGGCCGCCCCCGCCTCCCGGGCCGCCTCCATGGCCCGCAGCACGTTCGCCGAGCGCCCCGAGCAACTGATGGCGACCAGCACGTCGCCGGGGCGGACGAGGTTCCTCAAGGGCTCGGCGAACACGTGCTCGAAGCCCAGGTCATTGCCATAGGCTGTGAGCGTGGGCACGCTGTCCACCAGGGAGATGGCGCGGAAGCGGGGCCGGCCCGGCGGTGGGGTGATCCCCTTGGCGAGGTCCTCGATGAAGTGGGAGGCGGTGGCGCTGCTGCCGCCGTTGCCGCAGGCGAAGACCTGCGCCTCCTCGCGGTAGGCCTGCCACAGCCGGTCCGCCATCGCCGCCAGGGGCTCCCGCGGCGTCGCCGCCACCAGCCGCGCCACCGCCGCCAGATGCTCCTCTACCACCTTCACACACGCCTCCGCTGCCCCCGCCGGCGGCAGTATAGCCAGCCGGGAGAGATGGTGTCAACAAGGGGGGCGCGGAGGCGCAGCAGGCAAGCCCCTGGCGTTGCACGCCCAGGGCGCCATGGCGTCCCGCCCTACGCGCCGAGTCTGCCTGCCTGCCGTTCTGGGCCTGGGCGCCCGACACAGCCGACAGGCCGCGCCCCGCTTGCCAGCCTGCCCCCGGCCGGGGTATCATGGGCCCGCATGGACCGGCAGATGCGCGAGATTGACGTGCTCATCCGCGCCCGCTACTCCCTGCTGTATGTGGTCTCCTGGGAGGAGCGCCGGGTGCTGGCCGCGCTGCGGGAGATTGTGGTCCAGCAGGAGAAGGCCTTCTACACCTGGTCAGAAACCATGGGCCTGCGCAGCGGCACCCAGGAGATCACCACGGGCGGCGCCGACTCCCGCACCCGCGACCCCCTGACGGTGCTCGACCGCATCCGCACCAGCTCCGAGCCCGCCGTCTACGTCCTCAAGGACTTCCACGTCTTCCTCTCCCAGGGTTACCCCCACGCCAGCGCGGTCATCCGCAAGCTCCGCGACCTCGCCGACGCTCTCCAGACCGCCTACGTCACCGTCATCCTGCTCTCCCCCGTGCTCCGGCTCCCCGACGAGCTCCAGAAGGACGTCACCGTCATTGACTACGACCTGCCCTCCCTGCGGGAGCTCGACGGGCTGCTGACCCGGGCCACTGACTCGGTGCGGGGCCAGCAGGGGGTGGATGTCAACCTGAGCGCGGAGCAGCGGGAGTCCCTGCTCAAGGCCGCCCTCGGGCTGACCATGGCCGAGGCGGAGAACGTCTTCGCCCGCTGCATAGTCGAGAAGGGCCGCTTTGACCAGGAACTGATCGTATCCGAGAAGCAGCAGCTCATCCGCAAGTCCGGGGTGCTCGAGTACTTCCAGTCACCCGACCGCTTCGACGACATCGGCGGGCTGGACATCCTGAAGCGCTGGCTCACTAACCGGTCGCTCGCCTTCACGGAGAAGGCGCAGCGCTTCGGCCTGCCCAGCCCCCGCGGCATCCTGCTGCTGGGGGTGCAGGGGTGCGGCAAGAGCCTCACCGCGAAGGCTGTGGCGCAGCTCTGGCGGCTGCCGCTGCTGCGCCTTGATGTCGGGCGCATCTTCGCCGGCCTGGTGGGATCCTCCGAGGAGAACATGCGCCGGGCCATCCACATGGCGGAGACAGTCTCGCCGTGCGTGCTGTGGCTCGACGAGATCGAGAAGGGCCTGGCCGGGGTGCAGTCCTCGGGGCTGGCGGATGCGGGGGTGACGGCGCGGGTCTTCGCCACCCTCAACACCTGGATGCAGGAGAAGACCAAGCCGGTCTTCGTGGTCGCCACCGCCAACGACATCAGCCAGCTCCCGCCGGAGCTGCTGCGCAAGGGCCGCTTCGACGAGATCTTCTTCGTGGACCTGCCCGCGGATTCGGAGAGGCAGGAGGTCTTCGCCATCCACTTGCGCAAGCGCAAGCGCGACCCCGAGCAGTTCGACCTGGAGGCGATGGCCCGCGCCTCGGAGGGGTTCTCGGGCGCGGAGATCGAGCAGGCGGTGATCTCCGCGCTCTATGCGGCCTTCGAGCACGAGCGAGAAATCGGCAGCGAGGATGTCCTGGCGGCCCTCCAGGAGACGGTGCCCCTCTCGGTGACCATGCGGGAGGAGATCGGCATGGTGCGGCAGTGGGCGAAGGGACGGGCCCGCCCCGCCTCGCGGTACGCCCTCGCTGACGTCGCGCTCCCGCCCGGCCCCGGCGACCTCGACGGCAGCACCAGCTGGGCCGTGGCTCGCCACTGGGAGTGGCGCTAGTCTGCGGTCCGTCCGGCGGGAGAACGCCCCTCGCCGGCGAAGCCTTTCTCCGTGAGCGACTGTCGGTTCCGCTACCTCGAGCTGGGCGGGAAGCTGCGGCGGCAGAGGGTCGCCGTCGCCGAGCCTCCTCCGGTCGCGCGTGTCAGCTACCGCCTGGCCGAGATCATCGGCTCCTTCGGCTCCCAGCTCGGCCAGCTCAACACCCCCGGCGGCCTCACCGTTGACGCCGAGGGCAGCCTCTACATCGCCGACTCGCGCAACCACCGCCTCCAGAAGATCACCCCTGAGGGCGACGTCTACGGGCTGGGCGGCCCCGGGCAGATGGTCTACCCCCAGGATGTCGCGGTGGACGCCCTGCGCTTCATCTACGTCGTCGAGCAAGGCGCCAGCCGCCTCCAGAAGTTCGGGCCCAACGGCCAGTTCATCCTCTCAGTCGGAGGCCCGCACGCCCGCCTCCAGCGCTTCGCCTCTCCCACCGGGATCTGGGTGGACGCCTACCACCAGCTCTACATCAGCGACACCGACAACAACCGCGTCAGCTCCTACACCAACACCGGCCGCTGGCAGATGGACTTCCACGGCCCCACCCCCGCGCTCTCCTTCGCTCGCCCCCAAGGGGTGGCCGTGGATTCCCAGGGGCGCATCTACGTCGCGGACACCATGCACCACCGGGTGGTCCGGCTGACGCCCGACGGCAAGCTCGACATGACCCTGGGCCGGTTCGGCCCCGGGCCCGGCGAGCTGGCGGAGCCGCGAGGGCTGGCCGTGGACGCCGCGGACTGCCTGTGGGTCGCCGACTCCGGCAACGACCGCGTGCAGAAGTTCACCCCTCAGGGCGAGCTGCTGTGCTGCTTCCCGCCAGCCCCCAGCGCCGACCTCGACCTCGCCTCCCCCCGGGGGATCGCGGTCGACGCGGCGGGCAGCGTCTACGTATCCGACTCCCTGAACCACCGGATCCTGCGCCTGGAGCTGGCTGGAGACGACGGGTGAAGACCGCGCTGCTGGCGGACGGGATCTGCTATACGGGCGCGCAGCTACGATCCGGCTGGATCGCGGAGGCCGCGGGGCTCGCGGGCGACGCCGCCGTCGCCTTCATCGGCCCCTGCGAGGTCGCGCCCGAGCACATGGTGGATCGGGAGGACCTGGAGGCCGGGGCGCGCATCGCCAGCCCCGCCATGGTCCACGTCATCGTCGAGCACGCCGGCGCCGACCTCGACCTCATCGTCGCCCGCCAGCGGCTGCTGATCGCCATCGCGCTCGAGCTGCTCAACCGCCACCTCGGTGAGCCTCTCCTGCGCCGGGAGGGCGACGACCTCTACCTGCGCGACCGCAAGCTCTCGGTGTCGGTGGCGACCACCTCGGCGACCTCGGGGCTGATCCACGCGGGGTTCAACCTCCGAGGTGAGGGCGCGCCGGTGCCGGCGATCGGCCTCGAGGAGCTGGGCAAGGACGCCCGCATCTTCGCCGCGGAGCTGCTGTCCGCCTATGCCGAGGAGATCGCGGACGCCCACCGCGCGGCTGAGAAGGTCCGCCCAGCGCCGTAAGGCAGGGCGCGTTCGTCCGGAGCGTGCGTGTTCGGCAGGACCTGCCCCTGGTAGGCCGTAGTGGGCGAGATGTGACTGCCCCCATCGTCGAGCTCTTCTCCTCCCTCCAGGGCGAGGGTCTGCTGGTCGGCGAGCGGCAGGTCTTCGTCCGCTTCGCCGGCTGCAACCTGGAGTGCGCCTACTGCGACACCCCCGCCGCCCGCTCGGCCCCCCCGACCTGCCGCGTCGAGGCGACCCCGGGCGCGCAGGACTGGCAGGAGCTGCCC
>CAYLPT010000022.1:0-3407 GCA_964385645.1 uncultured bacterium | reverse complement strand
CCACAGCCCTCGCCCCCGCCCCGCGGCCCGGCCTCCACCTCGATCTCAGCGTCCCGGATATGCTCCGCCCGCAGCACCTCGAGCGCCGCCGCACGCATCCGCTCCACGATGTGCCCCGGCAGCCCCGCGCTGAAGGCGCGGCCCCGCACCCACCGGAGCGGCCCGCGGTCGGTCCAGCGCACGCCCCGGATCGCCGCCGGCGGCGCCAGCCGCACCCTGATCCGCCCGCCCCCCGCCGGGTAGAAGCCCCTGGCATCGAGCTCCACCTCAACCCGCGGGCCCACCTCCGCGAGCGCCGGCGCGAATACCTCTGCGAAGTAGTCCAGCGGGGGCGCGAAGGGAACGTCCGTGCCGCCGATCAGGGTCAGCGTGGACTCCCCGGGCGCCCGCGCCAGCGGCGGCAGCAGGCACTGAAGCACCAGCGTAAGGCTCCCGGCCGTCCCCACATCTGTGCCGCAGGCAGACTGCGCCTCCACCCGCCCGGGGCGGAACTCCACCGCCCGCGAACCGATCTCCGCGCCCACCACCTCGGCCTCGCAGGCCCGCGCCAGCGCCTGCACCGCGGTCACGTGCTGCGGCCGCAGACCGGGCTTGGGCCGCGCCCCCCGGACGTTCTCCACACGCACCGGCCGCCCCGTCACCGCGGACAGGGCCACCGCGTTCCGCAGCACCTGTCCGCCCCCGCGCGACCCGTCAACGACCACCGGCTCCAGCATCCGCCGCCCCGCCCATCGTCTTGGCGCCTCGTCTGCCCCTACAGCTCCGCAATCATCCCCGCCACCTGCTCCACCGACTCGGCCAGCGCCTCCAGCCCTCGCTCGAGTTCCTCCTCCTCGATCGTCAGGGCGGGCTCGATCCGGATCACCTCCGGGTTGTTGAGCGTGTACGCCGCGATAACCCCTCTCTGCAGCAGCCCCGCGATCACCAGCCCCGCGACATCGGAGTCCGCGAACTCAACCCCGATCATCAGCCCTCGCCCCCGCACCTGCACCACCAGCGTCTGGTGTCGCTCCCTCAGCTCGGCCAGGCGCGCCAGCGCCCGCTCACCCAGCTTCTCGGCTCGAGCGGGCAGCCCCCGCCGCCGGATCTCCTCCACTGCCGCCAGCCCGGCCGCACACGCCAGCGGGTTGCCCCCCAGAGTCGAGCTGTGCAGGTATGGGTTCTCCTCGAGCGAGGCCCATATCTCCGGGGTGCTGGCGAACGCCCCCAGCGGCATCACCCCGCCTCCGAGCGCCTTCGCCAGGCATACGACGTCCGGGGTCACGCCCTCCCGCTCACACGCGAACATCGTACCCGTCCTCCCAAACCCGGTCTGGACCTCGTCGAGGATCAGGAGCGCCCCCGCCCGGTCGCAGGCCTCTCGCGCCTCCCTCAGGTACCCCTCCGGCGGCACCACCACCCCGGCCTCCCCCTGGATGGGCTCCAGCACCACGGCCGCGGTCGTCTCCTTCACGGCTTCCGCCAGCGCCTCTCCATCCCCGTAGGGCACGTGCTTCACCCCCGGCAGCAGCGGCGCGAACGGCTTCCGGTACACCTCTCGCCCCGATGCGCTCAGCGCCCCCAGCGTCTTGCCGTGATAGCCCCCCTCCGCGGCCACGATCCCCGGCCTGCCCGTGCGCAGGCGGGCGAGCTTCAGCGCCCCCTCCACCGCCTCGGCCCCGCTGTGGCAGAAGAAGACCTTCTGGATGTCGCCGGGCAGCATCTCCGCCAGGGCCGTCGCCAGGTCGGCCGCCGGCTTGCTGAACAGCACCCGGGAGGCCAGCGGCATCCGGTCGAGCTGCCGCTTGACCGCCTCCACCACCACCGGCGGTCGGTGCCCCAGCGCGAGGGTGCCGAAGCCCCCCAACAGGTCGAGGTACTCGCGGCCCGCGCTGTCCCAGATGCGCGAGCCCTCCGCCCGCCACTCGACGCCGTCCACCCCCATGAAAGTGTGCAGCGTCGCGATCCCCGCGTTGAGGTGGCTGCTGCTGCGCGCGATCACCTCCGCAACGTCAACCGACGCCGGCTCCTCCTCGTTAGCCACCCACCGCCTCCAGCTCGGACGTCGTTGCCAGGCCCTCGTGCCAGTCCCGGCCCACCGCAAGATCGAGCTGCGCCACCGCCAGATTCAGCCCGTAGATCGCTCCGTTGAGCCGCGTCTTCGCACCCTCGAGGCTGGCCTCGGCGTCCAGGATCTCGACGCTCGTGCCCACCCCCTCCTCATAGCGCAGCGTCGCGATCCGGTGGGCCTCCTGCGCCTGCTCCACCTCCTTCTGGGCGGCCGCCACCTGCGCCCGCGCCGCCTCGAGCTGCAGGTACGCGCTCTTCACCTCCAGCTCGATGCGCTGGCGCTGGCTCTCCAGCAGCTTCGCCGCCTGATCCATTCGCGCCTGGGCGGCCCGAATCTCGCCGTGCACCTGGCCCCCGTTGAACAGGCTCCAGGAGACCACCAGCAGGATGTAGCCGCTGTCCTGCGCCACCACGAGCTCCTGCCCTGGGAGCCCGAACGCCTCCCCCGCGATGGTGACGTCGTCCCGCAGCGTATAGCTGATGTTCGCGGCCACACTCGGTTGGCGCTGCGCCTGCGCGATCCGCACCTCCGCCCCGGCGGCCGTCGCCCTCGCCTCCATCGCCAGCAGGTCCGGGCGCTTCTCCAGCGCCTCCTGCTTCAGGCTCTCCACGTCCGCCTCCTCGATGCTCACCGGCCGCGGGGTGGTCAACTGCGTCCCCTCCGGCACCGGCCGCCCCAGCACCGCCGACAGCGCGGCCCAGGCGATGCTGCGCTCCGCCTGCGCCGCGATCAGCCCCTGCTCCACCCGCGCCAGGCGCGCCTCCGCCGCCAGCACGTCGAACTGCGGCGCCAGCCCTGCCTGGAACCGCAGCCTCGCCACCCGCAGATGCTCCCGCACGGAGGCCACCACCTCCGCCGCCACATTCACCCCCTCCTCCGCAGTCAGCACCCGATAGTAGCTCTGCCGGACCGCAAACGCGATCTCCTGCTGCGTTCTACGGTATGCTCCCTCCGACCCGCGAAGGTAGTCCCGCGCCGCCGCGATGCCCTGCTGGATGCTCCCCCCTGTGTACAGGGGCTGTGTCAACGACAGATCCGTCTCCCACGTCGTCTCGCGGCTCTGAAACGAGAAATCCGGCAGGTTCACCGGTGTCATGCGCCGCGCGTTCATGCTCACCCGCGGCAGCAGCAGCGACCTCGCCTGCGTCAGCCGCCACTGCGTCTCCCGAACCCCATCCTCCGCGGCCCCCACCTGCGGGTTGTGGGTGAGCGCAAGCGCGATCGCCTGCTCCAGCGACAGCGTCTCCGCCACCTCCTGGGCGTGACCCCTCGCGCAAGCCATCCCCAGGCAAGCCCCGAGCAGCGCGACTGTCACCAGAAGCCTCATCGCAGCCATCCTTTCCGAGTGCCCCTCGTC
>CAYLPT010000021.1:0-4272 GCA_964385645.1 uncultured bacterium | reverse complement strand
GGAGAACGCGGAGAGCGGCCGCACCAGATGCCCGACCACCCCCAGCCCATCCGGGCCTGCCTCATGACTCTCTACCTGAGCGAATCCCTCGGGGCGCGCCAGCTCTGCTCCGTCCTCAAGGCCGCCGGCCACCAGTGCTCGCTCATCTTCTTCAAGGAGTTCCGCTGGGGCGAGTTCCGCACCGTGACCCCCAGGGAGATCGAGATCCTCCTCGACCTGCTCGCTCAGCAGCAGCCCCGCCTGATCGGCCTCAGCCTCACTTCCTCCCTCGTCGCCGATGTCGCCTACCACCTCTCCGACACCATCCGCCGCCGCCTCGACGCCCCCGTCATCCTGGGCGGCGCGCACGCCTCGATGTGCCCGGAGGAGTCCCTCGAGCACGCCGACTTCATCTGCCGCGGCGAGGGCGAGGGCGCCCTCCTCGACCTCGCGGAGGCGCTCGCCTGCGGCCAGCCCACCGACAGCATCCCCAACCTGTGGACCCGGGCCGGCGGGCAGGTGCGCCGCAATGACGTCCGCCCCCTCGAGGACAACCTGGACTCCCTCCCCTTCCCGGCCCTCGGCGAGCCGGACTCCTACGTCATCGAGTACGACGCGCTCCACGAGCTTGACCCCGCGACCAACATCCCCATGTACCACACCTACGCCTCCCGCATGGCCTGCCCGTTCGCTTGCGCCTACTGCGCGGGGGTCTGGTTCCGCCGCGAGCTCTACGCCGGAAAGGGCCCCGTCAGGCGCTACCGCAGCGTCGGCTCCGTCCTCGCCGAAATCGCCGCCGCCCGCACCCGACACCCCGGCATCGAGCTGGTGCAGTTCTGGGACGAGGTCTTTGGCGTCCGCGCCCCGGCCGGCTGGCTGGAGGAGTTCTGCGCCCGCTTCCCCGCCGAGGTCGGCCTGCCCTTCGGCATCTGGGCCCACCCCAGCCTCATGAACGACGAGGTGGCGGCCAAGCTGCGCAGGGCCGGGCTCAGGAACGTTGTGCTCGGGGTGGAGAGCGGCTCCGAACAGGTGCGCCGCGAGGTCCTCAACCGCCGGGAGCGCAACACCACCATCCTGCGCGCGGCGCAGGCGCTCCACCGCCAGGGCGTCTCCGTGGGCTACGACTTCATCCTCGACCTGCCCTGGCTCACCGAGGAAAACTGCCGAGGCACCTTCGAGCTCATCATGCAGCTCCCCCAGCCCTTCACCGTCGGCCTGCACAGCCTCAGCTTCCTGCCCCGGACCGCCATCACCGCACGGGCCCTCGGAGAGGGGCTCATCCGACCCAGCCAGATCGCCGGCGCCGACCGTCCCCTCGCCGCCCGCTTCGAGTCCTTCCTGTGGAAGTACCGCCTCGAGGCCAAGGACCGCCCCGCCGCCTTCTGGCACAGCCTCATCTACCTCGCGAGCATGCCCTTTGTCTCCCGCGCCCTGCTCTGGCGCATCTACCGGCTCCGCCGCCTCCTCAAGCTGTACCCCCAGCCCCTCGTCGTCGCCGCCGAGGCCGCCCGCAGCAAGCGAGAGACCGGCCGGCTCCGGCTCTGGCCCGCGCTCGCCATCGTCTACCCGGGGGTCGCGGGGTTCTTCGCCCGCCGCCCCACGCTCGCGCGGTTCGTCAACTGGGCCGTTCGCAAGACCGCGCGCCTCGCCTGGCGGGCCGCCCGCAGGGTCGCTCGCTAGCGCCTCGAGGGCGAAGGCGCTCCCGCCCCCGCGGCGAAATCGGTCGCCGACCATCTGCTGAGACCATGCCCGACAGCGAGACCCTGGACTACGAGGCTCAGCTGCGGCGCTGCCAACGCGAGTGCAAGGCGCGCTGCTGTCGCTACATCACGGTGCATCTGCCGGCGCCCAGGCGGCGAGCGGACTACGACGAGATCATCTGGTTCCTCTCGCACGAGCATATCAGCGTCTACTTCGAGTCCCGCCGCTGGCACCTTGAGGTCCGCACCCCCTGCCGCTATCTCACCCGAGGGAACCTCTGCGCCATCTACGAGAACCGCCCCGCGGTGTGCCGCGACTACGACCTCGATGCCTGCGAGTACCCCGAGCGGCCCCAACATCAGCTCCAGTTCGACACCAGGGAGCAGTTCGAGCAGTGGTGGGCCGAGAAGCGCGAGCGGGAGCGCCGCCGCAGACGCCGCCGGGCCCAACACGCGCGCCGCGCGCAGGAAAGGAGCCGCAGATGAGGACCGTGCTGGCGGCCGCGGCCGCCGTTGCGCTGCTGTGCGCTGGACACCAGGAGGGCTGCGCGATGTCCACAGAGAGCACCACCTACTACGTCTCAACCGATGGAGATGACGCCTGGAGCGGCCGCCTCGAGGCCCCCAACGCCGACCGCACCGACGGGCCCTTCGCCACCATCGCCCGCGCCCGCGACGCCATCCGGGCCCTCAGCGCAGAGGAGCGCGCCCGGGCGCCGATCACGGTGCGCCTCCGCGCCGGCCGCTACCAGCTCGAGGAGCCGCTCGTGTTCGGCCCCGAGGACTCCGGCGAGCCGCAGGCGCCCATCACTTACGAGGCCTACCCCGGCGAGCGACCCGTCATCAGCGGCGGCCGGCCCATCGCCGGATGGACCACCGCCGACGGCGTGGTGTGGTCGGCCCCTGTGCCCGAGGCCGCAACGGGCAAGCAGGTCTTCCGGCAGCTCTTCGTCAACGGCCGGCGGGCCCAACGTGCTCGCCGGCCCAGCGAGAGCTTCTACGAGCAGCTTGGCGAGGGCCGCTTGCGCGCCTGCCCCAGCCGCAGCGGGACCTTCGGCGCCGCCGACCCGGGCCCCGCACGCGTGGACGACGAGAGGGCCCTCGGCTTCTTCCACGCCGCCGGCCGGCTGGTCGCCGAGCAGGAGGGGGCCCGGGTGGTCATCCCCTACCACGAGGGCGACATCAACCCGGCGTGGGCGGAGCGCGGCGACGTGGAGGTCGTGGTCATCACCGCTTGGTCGGTGCTGCGCGCGCCGATCCTCTCTGTGGACGAGGAAGCGCGGACCGTCACCGTCCCCGGCCCCGGCTTCTGGCCCTTCTGGATGGGCTGGGAGGAGGGCGAGCGCTACTGGATCGAGAACGCCCCCGACGCCCTCGACGCCCCTGGCGAGTGGCGCCTCGACCGCGCCGCCGGCGAGGTGCGCTACCGGCCCCGCCCCGGCGAGGACATGGAGCGCGCGGAGGTCATTGCTCCCACGTTGGGCGAGCTGGTGCGCCTCTCAGGCGACCCGGGCGCCGGCCGGCTCGTGCACCACCTGCGCTTCCGCGGCCTCACCTTCGCCCACACCGACTGGACTCTACCCCCGGGCGGGCACTTCGACATGCAGGCCTCTCACGACGTCCCTGCCGCCTTCTCGGCCGAGGGCGCCACCGCGGTGTCCATCGAGCAGTGCCGGTTCGAGCACCTGGGCGGCTATGCCATCTCCTTCGGGCGCGGCTGCCAGCGCAACGCGATCATCGGCAGCGAGCTGCGTGACCTGGGCGCGGGCGGGATCAAGATCGGCGAGCCGGTGCTGCGTGACCCCGAGGCCGAGCATACCCGCGACAACCTCATCGCTGACAACCACATCCACGATACCGGCCGGGTCTATCCCCCAGCGGTCGGCATCTGGGTCGGCCAGAGCGCGGGCAACACCATCGCCCGCAACCACATCCACGACACCTGCTACTCGGCCATGTCGGTGGGCTGGACCTGGGGCTACGGGCCCACCCTGGCGCGGGACAACATTATCGAGCACAACCACGTCCACGACATCGGCCGCGGCATCCTCAGCGACCTCGCCGGCATCTACACTCTGGGCGTGCAGCCCGGCACCGTCATCCGCCATAACCTCTTCCACGACATCTCCGCCCAGCGCTACGGCGGATGGGGCATCTATCTCGATGAGGGCAGCTCCGACATCCTGGTGGAGAACAACCTTGTGTTCAACACCACCCACGGCGGCTTCTGCCAGCACTACGGAGAGCGCAACCTCATCCGCAATAACATCTTCGCCCTCGGCCGCTACCACCAGCTCTGGCAGGGCGGCCGCCCCGACCAGCCCCAGAGCCACACCTTCCAGCGCAACATCGTCTACTGGCGGGAGGGAACACTCCTCGGCGGCGATTGGACCAGCGGCGACTACCAGTATGATCGCAACCTCTACTACCGGGCGGACGACGGCCCCATCACCTTCGGCCAGTGGTCCCTCGAGGAGTGGCGGGCGCGGGGGCAGGATGTGAACTCCGTCGTCGCCGACCCGTTGTTCCGCGACCCGGCCGCGGGCGACTTCCGCCTTGCTCCCGACTCGCCCGCCCTCACCCTTGGCTTCCA
>CAYLPT010000020.1:0-4012 GCA_964385645.1 uncultured bacterium | reverse complement strand
GAGGGGCTCTGGGGCGTCGGCGGGGCGGACGATGATGGGGACCTCGCCGCCGAAGCAGAAGCCGGAGTCGTCAATGACCGAGAGCAGGAGCGTGGCGGTGACGCCGGCGTCGAAGGCGTTGGCGCCCTCGGCCATGATCTGGAGCGCGGCCTGGGTGGCGCGAGGGGAGCCGGAGGAGACGGCGCGCCGGCCGGAGAGCTGAGGCTGAGACACGATGACCTCCCGAGGGTAGTGTGCTGGGCGGCTACCGGACGGGGCGTCGCTCGCCGGTGACCTCGAAGTCCGCGGTGAGGAGGTTGCGGCCCTCGACGCTGCCGCGGGCGCCGGGCTGGCCGCCGCCGACGGAGATGTGAAAGCGGCCGGGCTCGACGACGAGGCGGCCATCGCGATCCACGAGGGCGAGGTCGCGCGGGGAGAGGCGGAAGCGGACGGTGCGGGACTTGCCGGGGGCGAGCCGGAGGCGGCGAAAGCCGCGGAGCTGGCGCAGGGGCACGGGGAGTGATGCCTCGAGGTCCGAGACGTAGAGCTGAACGACCTCCTCCCCTACCCTATCGCCGACGTTCTCGACGACGGCGCTGACGCGGAGGGAGGGGCCGGCATCGCCGCGGAGGGGGCGGACCTTGAGGTCTCGGTACCGGAACTCGGTATAGGACAGGCCGTAGCCGAATGGGTAGAGGGGGTCGCCGCGGAAGTAGCGATAGGTGTGGCCGGTCATGGAGTAGTCGTCGAAGGGGGGGAGCTGGGCGAGGGAGCGGTAGAAGGTGACGGGGAGCCGGCCGCCGGGGTTATAGTCGCCAAAGAGGGCGTCGGCGACGGCGAGGCCGCCCGCCTGGCCGGGGTACCAGGCCTCCAGGATGGCCGGGATGTGCTGATCGGCCCAGTTGATGGCGAGGGCGCTGCCGTTGAGGAGGACGAGGATGGTGGGGGCGCCGGTGTTGGCGACGGCCTGGAGGAGCTGCTCCTGCTGGCCGGGCAGGTCGAGGGACTCCCGATCGCCCTGGCCGAGCAGGCCGCAGAGGGCGCCCTCCTCGCCCTCGATCCAGGGGGAGGAGCCAAGGCAGACGATGGCGACCTGGGCATGGCTGGCAATGGTGGCGGCCTCGCCGAAGCCCTCGGTGGCGGTGCCGGTGATGTCGGCGCCCGGCGCATAGAGGACTTTTGCTTTCCGACCGAGCTTGCGCTTGATGCCGTCGAGGACTGTGTACTCCTCGGCAGGGGTGCCGTTGTAGTTGCCGCGCAGGCTCTGGCGATCCTCGGCGTAAGGGCCGATGACGGCGACGGTCTTCAGGTCCTTGGGCAGGGGTAGGGTGTGGTCGTGGTTCTTGAGCAGGACGAGGGACTGGTGGGCGGCGCGGAGGGCGAGGCGGCGGTGCCGGGGGCAGTCCACGACCCGGTAGGGGATCTGCGCGTAGGGTACCATCTCGGGGGGATCGAACATGCCGAGCTTGAAGCGGGCGGTGAAGAGGCGGTGGAGGGAGCGGTCCAGGGTGTGCTCGGAGATGAGGCCCTTGTGGACGGCGGCGGCGAGGTAGAAGAAGACCTCGCCGCAGTTGAGGTCGCAGCCGCGGCGCATGGCGAGGGCGGCGGCCTCCTCGGGGGTCTCGACGACCTTGTGGTGGGCGAAGATGTCGCGGATGGCGCCGCAGTCGGAGACGACGTAGCCCTCGAACCCCCACTCGTCGCGGAGGATCTCCTGAAGGAGGCGCTGGCTGGCGCAGGCGGGCTCGCCGTTGACGCGGTTGTAGGCGCCCATGATGGAGAAGGCCTTCGCCTCCCGCACACAGGCCTCGAAGGCGGGCAGGTAAGTGTCGCGGAGGGTGCGCTCGTCGACGCGGGCGTCGAAGCTGTGGCGGAGGGGCTCGGGGCCGGAGTGGACGGCGTAGTGCTTGGGGGTGGCGACCACCTTGAGGTAGTGAGGGTGGTCGCCCTGGAGGCCGGTGACGAAGGCGACGCCCATGCGGGCCGTGAGGTGGGGGTCCTCGCCGTAGGTCTCGTGGCCGCGGCCCCAGCGAGGGTCGCGGAAGATGTTTATGTTGGGGGACCAGAAGGTGAGGCCGGTGTAGATGTCGCGGATGCCGCGGCGGAGGAAGTCGTGGTGCTTGGCGCGGGCTTCGTCGGAGATGGCGGTGGCGACGGTGTGCATGAGGTCGGTGTTCCAGGTGGCGGCAAGGCCGATGGCCTGGGGGAAGACGGTGGCGAGCCCGGCGCGGCCGACGCCGTGGAGGCACTCGTTCCACCAGTTGTACTGGGGGACGCCGAGGCGCTCGATGGGAGCGGCGGCGTGCACCGTTTGGGAGACCTTCTCCTCAAGGGTCATGCGGGAGACGAGGTCGCGGACGCGCTCCTCGAGGGGCCGGGAGGGGTCGCGGTAGGGGGCAGGCTCGGTCGCCATGGTGGCAGGCTCCTCTCAAGCGTTTCGGGCTATGTTCTGAGCGGGGCCTCCGGGTCCTGTCGGGGCAAGGAGGTGTGGCTGGCACATCTGCGCCAGTCGGGGAAACGAGAGCGGAGCGCCCCGAGGGGCGCTCCGCCGCCCTTGGTTGTGCGCGCGGGTGGGGCTAGAGCTTCACCCAGGCAGAGCCCTTCGCGACCGATTCGAGGGCGCGGGTGATGAACAGCATGCCGCGCCGGCCCTCGTGGACGCCGGGGAAGTTGTACTGCTCGGGCTTCAGCGGCTTGCCATCGAGGTGAGCGCGGATGGCCTCGGCGGCCCCGCAGTAGATGTTGGCGAAGGCCTCGATGAACCCCTCGGGATGGCCAGAGGGGAGTCGGCTGGCGGAGTTGGCGGCCTCCGAGAGGTAGTCGCCGTGTCCGCGGGAGAGGGTCTGGCGGGTCTTGCCGATGTGATAGAGCTGGAGGTAGTTGGGGTTCTCCTGGGCCCAGAGGAGCGCGCCCTTGGAGCCGTAGATGCGAATCTTGAGCCCGTTGTCCTCGCCAGGGGCGACCTGGCTGACGGTGAGGACGCCCTTGCCGCCGCCCTGGAGGCGCAGGAGCGCGTTGACGTCCTCATCCAGGGTGCGGTCGGGGAGGAAGGTGGACTTGTCGGCGCAGACCTCGGAGACCCGGTCGGCGCTGATGTACTCGAGCAGGTGGAAGCAGTGGGTGCCGATGTCGCCGAGGGTGCCGGCGGCGCCGGCCTGGGAGGGGTCCACACGCCAGGCGGCCTGCTTGGAGCCCAGCTTCTCCTGGGGGACGGCGAGGAACTCCTGCAGGTACTCGACGAGCACCTTGCGGACCTCGCCGATCTCGCCCGCGCGGCACAGCTCCCGGGCGTGGCGCACCATCGGGTAGCCGGAGTAGTTGTACGTCACCGCGAAGACCAGGCCGGTCTTGTCCACGAGCTCGGCGAGCTGGTCGGCCTCCTCGAGGGTGTAGGTCATGGGCTTGTCGCACACGACGTGGAAGCCGGCCTCCAGGAACGTCTTGGCGATGGGGAAGTGGGAGACATTGGGGGTGACGATGGAGACGAAGTCAATGCGCTCGCCCTCGGGCAGCTTCGCCTCCGCCTCCGCCATTCGCTGGTAGGAGTCATAGCAGCGGGCGGGGTCGAGATAGAGCTCGCGCCCGGTCTGCTTGGTCTTCTCCGGCTCGCGGGAGAAGGAGCCGGAGACGAGCTCGATCTGGAGGTCGAGCGCGGCGGCCATGCGATGGACTGCGCCGATGAAGGCGCCCGGGCCTCCCCCCACCATTCCCATCCTCAGCTTGCGCTTCCAGGATTCCATGGTTGCCCTCCGTCAGAGGTTTGGCGTCCGCAGCGGTGTTCGACGCCGAAGGCCGGCGCCCCTACTCATCTAGCGTCCAGGGCGCGAGGTCCATGGGCAGGGGGGCGGGGCGGTCGCAGGTGCTCTCGAGGGTGATGTGCCGGCCCTGGTCGGCGGCCTCGTGGAAGGCGTGCATGAGGTCGAGGACGTGGTAGCAGAGCTCGGCGCTGGGGCGGTGGGGCCGGCCAGTGCGGAGGGCGTAGGCGAGGTCGGCGGGGCCCAGGCCGCGGCTGTTTTCCGGGTAGGGGTGGGAG
>CAYLPT010000019.1:0-4073 GCA_964385645.1 uncultured bacterium | reverse complement strand
GTCTTGTACGGCCAGTAGACGGTGGACTGGGGAGCGGGCACGGGAATTGCGTCAAGTGCAAGATGAGAGCGGGACGCGCGCTCGAGAGGGCGCTGCTAGAGATGGGAGCCGCCGGCTGCGAGGCGGTGGGGGGCTAGGCTACCGCTGGGAGGTATGAGGTGATGAGAGCGAAGTACGGATGGGCGGGCGTGGTTGCCGCGATCCTGGCGCTGGTGCTGGCGGCTGGCGGGACGGCGGTGGCGGACTCCTACACGTTCGATGTGGCCGGGGTGGCGGATGATGGCACGCCGGTGCGCGCGAACGTGACGGCGGTGGTGGTGCAGGACCTGGACTCCTCCTCGCCGACATACCTGCAGGCGACGACGAGCTTCCTGATCTACAACACCAGCCCATTCATCGAGCAGACCAACGGCGGGGTGACGGTGGCGAACGGGAGCCCGGTGCTGACGGGGTTCCTGTTCAACTACCCGGCGGGTCAGGGGGCGCTGCCGTACCTGCAGGGGGTCGGCAAGACGCTGAACCTGGCGACCGGGCAGGTGAGCGGCACGGCGACGACGGAGAGGTATGGGAGCACAGTGACGACGGGCGATTTCAAGGTCATGATAGACAAGAACGCGCCCGGGGGCTGGGGCAGGTTCTCAGTGTTCCTGAAGGACGATAAGGCGAATGATCGCGGCGTGGTTCGCGAGGGGGGCACGAACCTGCATGTGGCCGACTACGTTGAGGGCCCCCTCGCCTGGCAGTTCTATCTGCCGAACGCGATGGCGCCCTTCAGCGCCTCGAGCTTTGCCAGCGCACAGCCAGTGAACTTCGTGGCCCGGTTCCAGAGCACGGGCAGCGACGGCGAGGGCAGCGGTACGGGGGTGGTGCCCGAGCCAGGGAGTCTGGCCCTGCTGCTGGCGGGCGGAGGGCTGCTGGGTCTGCTCGGTCGGCGCCGAGGTAAGCCCACACGCTGACGCCCCTAGTGGCCGCTCTCGAGGGACGCGCTCCCCCGGCAGTGCCGGGGGAGCGTCGGGCCGCCGGGCCAGCACGTAAGCCCGCCTGAAGCCACGCTGGACGGCCGAACCAGCACGCGCGGCTTCTCCGGCCCGACAAGCAAGCAAGGACTTGAGTGGTTGTTGATGCGGGCAGGGGCGCAAGGAGGCAAGATGGACATGAAGCGGAGAGAGCACACGAACCTGTGGGCCGCGATCGCCCTGGCGGCGGCCGTGTTGGCGGCCGGCTGGGCGCAGGCGGAGGAGGGAGGCGGCTACCGGCTGCGGGTCGGGGACACGGTGCGTGTGATCACAGAGGGGGAGGCCGATTACACGGGGCTGTTCACCATCGGCCCCGAGGGGACGATCGCGCTCCGCGACCAGATGGTGGGCAGCGTAGAGGTGGCGGGACTGACGGCGGAGGAGGCGGCGCGCCGGCTGGCGGAGCAGGTGGGGCGCTACGTGAGGTCGCCGGTGGTGAGCGTGGAGGTGGCGCGCTTCAAGGTGCTCGTGACAGGGGCGGCGCGGGCGCCGGGGCAGTACGAGGTGCAGGCGGGGGGGCTGCTGATGGAGGCGATCACGCTGGCGGCGGGGAGCCGGCGCATCGAGGACCTGGAGCGGGTTTATGTGAAGCGCGCGGGGGGCGAGGTGAGGGAGGTGAACCTGCGGAGCTTCATCGAGGGGGGAGACGCCACCCAGAACCTGCCGTTGAGGCCCGGGGACACGGTGGCCGTGGGGTATCTGGATCCGGCCGCCGCGGAGGCGGAGTATCGGGTGTCGGGCGCGGTGGAGAAGGCGGGACGGTTCCGTCTGGAGGGCCGGAGGGAGGTGGACCTGAGGGACGCGCTGGCGGTGGCCGGGGGGCTGCTAGCGGATGCGGACGTCGGGCAGGCACGCATCGTCAGGTCGGACGGGACGACCGAGTCAGTGGACCTGAGGGGGCTGTCGGAGCAGCCGCACTCGGCCGGGGGGCCGGTGCTGCGGGCGGGCGACGAGCTGTTCGTGCCCCGCTACCCGCTCGAGGTCGAGGTGTTGGGCGCGGTGGCCAAGCCCGGGCGATACCGGCTGGCGGAGGGGACGACGTACCTGGACGCGGTGGCCATGGCGGGGGGCTTCACGAACGATGCACGGCTGGGCGACGCCTGTGTGGTGCGCCGGGGGCCGCCGGCGGTGCGAGTGGCTGCGAACCTGAAGAGGACGCTGTCGGAGGGGGATATGAGCCAGAACCCGGTGCTGCAGGACGGCGACGTGCTGTTCGTGCCGCCGGCGGACCCGCGAAGCGGCTCCCGGAACCCGCTGAACGTGCTGGGAATCAGCCTGTACTCGCTGCTGTATCTGCTGCGGTGACGCTGAGGAGCAAGTGGGTTGAAGGTTCTTCTGGCGCACAAGTACTTCTTCCGCGGAGGGGGCACGGCGACATATCTCTTCGAGCTGATGGCGGCCCTGGAGGCGCGGGGACATCAGGCCATCCCCTTCTCGGTGGCCTACCGGCGGGCCGAGCCGAGCCCATATGCGGGCTACTTCGTGAGCGCCCCGGCGGGGGCGGACGCGGCGTTCTACCGAGAGATCTCGAGGACGCCGATGACGGCGCTGAGGCTGCTGGCGCGGGCGACGTACTCGACCGAGGCGTACCGCAAGGCACGGCGGCTTATCGCGGCCGAGGGGATTGATGTGGCGTACGTGCACAATGTGTACAACTACCTGTCGCCGAGCGTGATCCCGGCCTGCGCCGGGGCGGGGGTTCCGGTGGTGATGCGGGTGGCGGATTACAACCTGGTGTGCCCGGCCTACAGCTTGTACCGGGGAGGGGATGGGCCGTGCATGGAGTGCCTGGAGGCGGGCTGGAGCCGGGCGCTGGTGCATCGGTGTGTCAAGGGGTCGCTGGGGGCGACGGCGGCGCGGGTGTTCTCGATGTGGGTGCATCGGCTGCTTGGGGTGTACCGCCACGTCTCGCTGTTTGTGACCCCGTCGGCCTTCATGCGGCAGGTGCTGGTGGGGGCGGGGTTCCCGGAGGCGAAGGTGGTGCATCTGCCGAGCTTCTACCCCGTCAACGGGGCGAGCCCGGAGCGCCTGGGCCAGGGCCGGCACATCCTCTACTTGGGCCGGGTGAGCCCCGAGAAGGGGCTGGAGACGCTGCTGCGGGCGCACCGGATGCTGCCCCACCCGCCGCCGCTGCTGATCGCGGGGGAGAGCCGGGACGGGGAGGCGGCGCGGCTGCAGGCGCTGGCGGACTCGTGGGGGCGCAACGGGGTGACGTTCCTGGGCCTGAGGGGCAAGGAGGAGCTGGCGCGGCTGGTGGGGGAGTCGCTCTTCACGGTGGTGCCCTCGCTGCAGCCCGATAACTGCCCGATGAGTGTGCTGGAGAGCTTCGCGCAGGGCAAGCCGGTGGTGGGGAGCCGGATGGGAGGCATCCCGGAGCAGCTCGGGGAGGACTGTGGGCTGCTGTTTGAGGCCGGGGATGCGGCCGGCCTGGCCCGCCAGATGCGGCGGCTGCTGGACGACCCGGGGCTGAGGGCGCAGATGGGCGCGCGGGCGCGGGAGCGGGTGCGGACGACCTACAGCGCGGAGGCGCACTGCGACCGGCTGCTGGGGATGTTTGCCGGGCTGCTGGAGGGCCGCAGATGAAGGTCGCCATGCTGGGTGTGAAAGGGGTGCCGGCGATCGGCGGCATCGCGGCCTACACGGAGGAGGTGGGCGCGCGGCTGGCGGCGCGCGGCCACGAGGTCACGGTGTACTGCCGGCCGCACTATCTGAGCAACGGGCGGGAGCGCTGGCACCGAGGGATGGAACGGCGCCTGACGGGGGGGGTGCGGACCAAGCACCTGGAGGCGCTGACGCACACGCTGAGCGGTGTGCTGGATGCGGTGGACCGGGGTTTCGACGTGCTGCATTTTCACGGGGCGGGGCCGGCGGCGCTGGCGCCGATGGCGCGGGCGCTGAGCGGGGCTCGGATCGTCGTGACGATCCACGGCTTCGAGTGGGAGAGCGGCAAGTGGGGCCGGGGCGCGAAGCTGGCGCTGCGGGCGGCGGACCGGATGTGTCTGCGGGGCGCGGACGCGGTGACCGTGGTCTCGCACACCATGTGGGAGCGCTACGCGC
>CAYLPT010000018.1:0-9276 GCA_964385645.1 uncultured bacterium | reverse complement strand
GGCCACTTCGAGGACACCGCGCGCTGGATGTCCTTCGCCGAGGTAGGGCCCAGCAGCGCGATGCTGTGGTACTCGGGGGCCATCGCCTACCCGGATGTGTGCAAGCTCGGGTGCTCGGTGTGTGACTGGGGCCCCGGCGCGGACTGGGAAGGCTGCCCCTGGAGCGTGGACTGCGGGGCGGGCAGTCGCAGCTTCGGCGACGACTCCGCGTACCGGCAGCGGATCGCCCGGCACCTGGGCGGGGTGAACCTCGCCTTCATGGACGGGCACGTGAAGTGGTATCCCTCCGAGCAGGTGCTCTTCGGCCTGCCGGACTGGCGCTGGTTCATCCCCTGGGAGCAGCGGGCGCAGCAGCAGACGGTGATAGACGGACCGGGAGGCATCTGCTACTTCCCTGGGCCGGGCGATCCGGGCTACTACAAGTAAGGCCGGGCGAGCACACCGGCGTCGTCCTGTACACACTCGAGCGGAGCGCCCTCGGGCGCTCCGCTCGGCTTGCGCCGGGCGAGGGCCTGTGGTAGAATCACGGTCCAGTTGAGTGCGTATGCAGAGGCTGTGAAGGGGAGGAGTAGCTGCGGGGCCGGCTGCCAGAGAGGCGGGCCCGCGGGCTGAGAGGCCGCCAGCGCAGGCCGCAGCGAAGGTCGCCCTGGAGCCGGGGCGCTGAGGCCGCACTAGCGGCGCCAGGCGCCCCCGGGTGCGTCCGTTAGCGCGCCGGAGGCCTGCTCGCCGCGCCCCGCGGCGGCGGGTGAATCAAGGTGGTACCACGGGAAGCCCTCTCGTCCTTGCGAGAGGGCTCTCTTCTTGCCTGGAGGACAGCGGCATGGCGCGGGCCGAACTGGCGAAGACCTACGAGCCGCACGAGGTGGAGCAGCGCTGGTACCGGCGCTGGGAGGAGCAGGGCCTGTTCCGCCTGCCGCCGGAGGGCGCGCGGCCGGGCGCGCCGGTGTTCTGCATCACCATCCCCCCGCCCAACGTCACCGGCTCCCTGCACATCGGCCACGCCCTCCAGCACAGCATCCACGACGCGATCGCGCGCTGGAGGCGGCTCCAGGGTGACCGCGTGCTCGTGGTGCCCGGCACCGACCACGCCGCCATCTCCACCAACATGAAGGTGGAGCAGGCGCTGGCGGAGGAGGGGCAGTCGCGCCTGGAGATCGGCCGGGAGGCCTTCCTGGAGCGATGCTGGGAGTGGACCCGGCGCTACGGCGGCCAGATCATCGAGCAGCTCAAGGCCCTGGGTTGCTCCTACGACTGGGACCGGGAGCGCTTCACCCTGGATGAGGGCTACTACCGGGCGGTGCTGGAGGCCTTCGTGCGCTTCCACCGGCGGGGCTGGATCTACCGCGGGCACCGGGTGGTGAACTGGTGCCCCACCTGCGCCTCGACGGTGTCCGACCTGGAGGTGGATCACCAGGACCACCAGGGGCATCTGTGGCACGTGCGCTACCCGCTGGTGGGGGGCGGTGAGAGAGAAGGCGTGGTGGTCGCCACCACCCGGCCCGAGACGATGTTGGGCGACACGGCGGTAGCGGTGCACTCCCAGGATCCGCGGCACCGGCATCTGCATGGGCGGCGGGTGATGCTGCCGCTGATGGAGCGGCCCCTGCCGGTGATCTGCGACGACGTCCTGGTGGACCCGGAGTTCGGCACTGGCGCGGTCAAGGTGACGCCCGCGCACGACCCCAACGACTTCGAGGCCGGGGAGCGCAACGGGCTGCCCTCGGTCGTGGTGATCGGGCCCGACGCGCGCATGACCGAGGAGGCGGGGCCGTACGCGGGCCTCGACCGGTATGAGGCGCGGGAGCGGATCGTGCGGGACCTGGAGGCGCGGGGGCTGCTGGTGAAGGTGGAGGAGTACACGCACCCGGTGGGCCGGCACGACCGCTGCCACACAGTGCTGGAGCCGCTGCTGAGCGAGCAGTGGTTCCTTCGCATGGGCGAGCTGGCCCGCCTGGCGCGGGGCGCGCTGGAGGGGGAGGCGCCCCAGGTCTGCTACCACCCTGACCGTTTCCGGCAGTACACGCTGCGCTGGCTGGAGGAGCTGCGGGACTGGAACATCTCGCGGCAGATCTGGTGGGGGCACCGCATCCCCGTGTACGTGTGCTCGGCGTGCGGTCACACGATGGTGCAGGTGGAGGCGCCGGAGCAGTGCGAGCGCTGCGGGGGCGAGGTGAGCCAGGAGCCGGACACGCTCGACACCTGGTTCTCCTCTGCGCTCTGGCCCTTTGCGGCGCTGGGCTGGCCGGAGGAGGCGGAGCTGGAGGAGTCGGTGCGGGAGGGGACCTACCCGACCTCGCTGATGATCACCGCGCGGGACATCCTGTACCTGTGGGTGGTGCGCATGGTGATGACGAGCCTGGAGTTCACCGGGCGCATCCCCTTCCGGGAGGTGCTGGTGCACCCGACGGTGCTCGATGTGGAGGGGCGGCGGATGAGCAAGTCGCTGGGCACGGGGCTCGATCCGCTGGAGCTGATCTCGCGCTATGGCTCGGACGCCACTCGGTTCAGCCTGCTGTACCAGTGCGCATCGGACCAGGACCTGCGCTTCGGCGAGGAGCGCACCGAGATGGCGCGCAACTTCGCGAACAAGATCTGGAACGCGAGCCGATTCGTGCTGATGAACCTGGAGGAGGGGGCGCCGGCGGACATGGCGGCGCGCATCCGCGAGGCGGGGTCGCTGGCGGAGCGCTGGATCCTGAGCCGGTGTGGGGCGATGATGTCGGAGCTCGAGCAGGCGCTGGGCCGCTACGAGATGGCGGAGGCGGCGCGGGCGCTGTACCGGTTCTTCTGGTCGGAGTTCTGTGACTGGTTCGTGGAGATGAGCAAGCCGGCGCTGCGGCGGGGGGGAGAGGAGGCGGAGCGGGCGCGGGGGACGCTGCATTTCGTGCTGACGCGCACGCTGTGGGCCCTGCATCCCTTCATGCCCTTCATCAGCGAGGAGATCTGGCAGCGGCTGCCGGGGGTGGAAGGACCGCTGATGGAGGCGCGCTGGGAGCCGCCGGATGCCTCCTGGCGGGATGGGGAGGCGGAGCGGCAGATGGAGGCGCTGATGGCGGTGGTGTCGGCGGCGCGGAAGCTGCGGGCCGACCAGGGTGTGCCCAGCGGCCGGCGGGTCGAGGTGTCGGTGGCGACGGGGTCGGCGCTGACGCGCCAGGCGCTGGAGGAGAACGAGGAGGCGGTGCTGCTGCTGACTAGGGGGAGCAGGCTGGCGGTAGGCCCTGACCGTGGGGAGCGGCCGCCGATGGCTGAGATCGTGCCGGTGGAGGGGGGGGCGGCGGTGGTCTCCATCGTGCGGGAGGCTTCGGCGCGGGAGCTGGGTGAGCAGGCGGCGCGGCTGAGGAGGGAGCTGGCGCGAGTGCGGGAGGAGGCGGCGCGGCTGGCGGAGAAGCTGGGCTCGCCGGAGTTCCGCGGTCGCGCCCCTGCCCCCGTCGTGAGCACGACCGAGCGCCGGCACGCCGAGCTGGAGGGGCGCGCGGCGGCGCTGGAGCAGCAGTTGCGCGATCTTGCGGCCCTGCTCGGCCCCGGGGATGGCGGGGGGCCGAGAGGGTAGTTTCGCGCTCCCCCGGGCGGGTAACAATCTAGTGATAGCCAGGCGCGGCGGCCAAGAGGTGAGCTTAGGTGGGCGGCGTTGAATTCGACCGCTACATGACGTTTCTGACGGCGATCATCTACTGGGCCCTGGTGGGGTGTTGGCTCGCCATCGTGATCTTCTACGCGCGGCAGTACGTGCGGCTCAAGCGCGTCTATCCGCTGCTGACGACGCTGCTCATCGTGCTGATGATTGACGGGGCGCGCACGCTGATCGAGAGCATCTACTTCGGCACCCGCTATACCGCGAAGACGGCCCTGATCCCGGTGGAGCTGCACTTGCTGCTGGATCAGCCGCACTACGTCGTTATCCCCAAGACCATCAACCTCATCGCGGCCCTGGTGATCATCCTGGTGATCGTGCGGCGCTGGTTCGCCAGCCTGGAGCAGGAGGAGCGGCAGCGCCAGGCGACGGCGGCCTTCCGGTCGGAGCTGATCTCGCTGGCCTCGCATGAGCTGCGGGCCCCGCTGACCTCGATCCGGGGGTATGCGAACACGCTGGTGCGGGAGTTCGGGCATCTGGGGGAGGAGACGCAGAGGGAGTTCCTGGAGGGGATCTTGTCGGAGTCCGAGCGGCTGACCCACCTGGTGTCTGACCTGCTGGACATGAGCCAGATAGAGGAGGGGCGGCTGCGGATCGAGCCAAGGGCGGTGAGCCCTCGGTTGATCTGTGAGGAGGCGGTGCGGAGGGTGAGCCACCCGGACCTCAAGCACCGCCTGAAGGTGGAGGTGGGCGAGGGGCTGCCGGACGTGCTGGCCGATCCGGGGCGGATTGGCCAGGCGCTCTCGAACCTGCTCTCGAACGCGGTCAAGTTCTCGCCGGAGGGAAGCGAGGTCACGGTGGCGGCGCGACGCGCGAACGACTCGGTGCAGTTCAGCGTGAGCGACCACGGGGTGGGGATCCCGCGGGAGGAGCAGAGCAAGCTCTTCAGTCGGTTCCACCGGGCGGCGAACGCGCACACACCGGAGACGCCGGGCGCGGGGCTGGGGCTCTATATCGCGAAGGCGATCGTGGAGGCCCACGGCGGGAGCATCGGGTTCCAGAGCGAGCTGGGCCGGGGCAGCACCTTCCACTTCACGCTGCCCACGGTGGAGGGGGCGGTGCGCGCCGAGGCGGCCGTGCAGGGGCCTGCCACGGGCTGAGAGGCGATTCACTCCCGGGAGACGGGCGCCTCCCCTGAGAGCGACTCCAGGTAGTCGAAGGCCCGGCGGAGGGCGGTGGCTCTCCCCTCGAGCGCGACGGTGACGGCGCCCTCAGAGCCCGCTACGCCCCCCGAGGCGATGTGCCAGGCCTCCAGCCCGAAGAGCATCTCGAGGGCCTCCAGCTCGGAGACCACGGTGGCGCCGGTGAGCACCGCCATGCCGCAGGGGGCGCCGTCGGCGATGTCGGTGGAGGCGATGCCGCAGTGGCGGGCGGCCTCGATGACATCGGGCACCAGCTTTTCGAGCCCGACGGGAGCGATGAGGTGCGACCCGCGGGCGGCGACGATGCCGAGCATGCGGCCCACCGTCCCGCCCACATCGCTGGCGAGCAGGACGCCCACGTTGCCCTCGGGGTCGAGCGCGTTGGCGCCCTTGATGAAGACGTCGTCGCGGCCGAAGTGCTCCAGCAGGGCCATCCAGCCGTCCGCGTGGGGCTTGCCGCGGTGGAGCGCGAGGGGGGAGAGGCGCACCGCTTGGTCGGTGACATCCAGGCGACCGCCCGCCACCACTCCGGCGGCGTAGCGCCACTTGGACACCGGCTCGCCGAGCAGCTCCTCTGCGACATAGGCGTTGGTGGTGCCGTTGCCGACGATGATGCGGCCGCGCTCCAGGGCGCGCCGGACCTGGGGCATGCGGGCGACGGCGCGCGCGATGAGGCGCTTGGACTCAGGCGGATTGAGGACGATGAGCGCCCTCCTGGGGTTCTCCACGTCGGCCATGCCAGCCTCGCTCTCCTCCCCTCGAAAGGTGCGGGGCGCAGCCTGGTGCAGACCGCGCCCCGAGCAAGTCCGTGAGTGCAATGTAGTCATGTGCCGGTCGCCCGGACGGGCCACGAGGGCGTCGCTCGCGCCCCCGGGCCGCGCCGGCCACACTATGCCAGGCCAGGTCGCCGGGGCGACCTGGCGGCCCTACCGGCCCCTGCGCGCGGGTGCGCCGGCGCGCCGCTCGGGGCCAGGCTGGCGGGTGGGCTGCTCTCCCTCGACGGCGCGAGCGCGCCGGCCCATGGGCCCCATGCCCGGCACGATCCCCGTAACGCGCTTGGTCCTTGCCGCCCGCCAGAACAGGACGCCGACGACGAGGACGACCACGATGATCACGATGATGGTGAGCTGAGGGCTTATCTGCTTCCGCACGCTACCTCACCTCCTTTCGCGTGGCGCAGCTCTTGCTGCGGCCACAACACCAGCTCCGCAGACCTCAAGTTCGATGCGCGCCGTCGGCCGCCCTGCCGCCGGTGCGCCACCGGTCGCGGTCGCGCACCCTGCTTGTCAGGATGCTGACCCCCCGCCCGGCCCCGGCGCGGAATGCGCACGCGACGGGTCCGCCATCCGGTTGCGGCGCAATATAGCACGGCCCCTGAGACCTGTCAAGCCGTTGCCGGCCACGAGTGTGCCCACCGCCCCGGGCGGCCGGCCCCGGCGCGCCGGCAGGAGTTCGCGCCACGGGGCGAGAAGGCGCAGGCATCTGCCCAGGATGCCTACCTGATGGTCGCACGCGGGTCGCTGCCTCGCCGAGTAGCCGCCGTCGCCGCTGTGTGCCTGTGCGCCTCTGGCCCGCTCCGGGCGGAGGTCGGCCGCGCGCGCCGCTACCTGGAGGAGGCGCGGGCGGCCACGCTGACCATCCACCTCGACGGGGACCGGTCGGCGGCCCTCCGCGAGGTTGCGCAACTGCTGGCACGGCTGGACGTTCAGGAGGCGCTCAACGCGGTCGCCGGGATGCGCCGGCCCAGCGATGCGGCCCGCGCGCTGGGGACGGCCGCGCTGGCGAGGGCGCCGACGGATCCCGCGGCCGCCGCGGATGCGGTGGGCACCGCCGGGCGGCTCCTGCTGCGGGTGGCCGACCCCAACCACCGGGCGGCCGAGCAGCGGCTGCTGGCCCGGGAGGTCGCCGCGCTGGGGCCGGCGGCGCTGGCCGCGGCAGTAGAGCTGCCGGAGGAGGAGGCGAAGCTCGCGGTGGTCCTGGGGCTGGCCGACTCCGATCCGGCGGCTGCTCTGAGGCTGCATCGTGAGTGGGGCCTCTCCGGGGCGGAGGCGGACCGCGCGGTCGCCCGGGCGGCGGCGCGGCTGGCCCCGCAGCGGCCAGAGGAGGCGCTGGAGGCGGCCGCGCGGGTGCACTCGGCGCGCCTGCACGACCAGAGCGTGTGGTTGGTCGCGCAGCATCTTCCCCCGGCCGAGGCGGCGGCGCTAGCGCCTCGCATCGCCGACCCGCTGGCGCGGGCGGCAGCGGAGACGAGCGCGGCCCGCCGGCTGGCGGCGGAGGACGCAGAGGCCGCGATGGCGATGGCCGGAGGGGTAGGGGTTGCGGCCGGCTCGGCGGTGGCGGAGGTGGCGGCGGTGCTGGCGGCCGGCGGGGACGAGCGGGGCCTGGAGGCGGCGCGTGGGCTGCCGGAGCGGGCGCGGGCGTGGGCACTGTCGGTGGCGGCGGTGGCGCTCGCCAGCCGCGACCATGGGCGTGCCGCGCGGCTGCTGGCGGAAGCCGGCGCGCCCGCGGAGGCGGTGCGCGCGGCGGTGGCGCGCATCGCGGCGAGCGATCCGCTTCGCGCCCGGGAGCTGGCCGAGGCGCTGCTCGAGGGCGAGGCGAGGGAGGCGGCCCTGGCGGCGGTGGTGGCGGCGGCGGCGGAGCGCGATCCGGGCTGGGCGGAGGACGTGCTGTGGGCGATCGAGAGCCCCGAGTGGCGGGACCGTGCCGCGGGTGCGCTGGCGCGGCGGCGCGCGGAGGGAGACTGGGACGAGGCCACCGCGGTGGTGGGGCTGGTGAGCGATGCCGCGCAGGCCCAGCGCATCCGCGCCGAAGTGGCGGTGGTCGTGGCGCGGCGCGACCCGAGGTCGGCGCTCGCCATCCTCGAGTCGCTGCCGCCCTCTCGTTATCGCGCGGAGGGGGCGCTGGCCGCGGCCCGCGCGGCGCTGGCGGCCGGGCGCACGCCGGAGGAGGGGCTGCGCCTGGCGCGGGCCGGTCTGGAGCGAGGTCTGGCGTTGCGGTGGCTGCTGCCGGCGCTGGCGCGCACGGAGGCGGTGAGCCTCATCAACCTCGCGGCGGCGCTCGACGACTCGTACCTGCGCGCGCTGGGCCTGGTTGACCTCGCGCGGGAGGAGCTGGGGGCGCAGGCCGCGCCCCGCCCCGCACCCGAGCGCGCCCAGCAGATCAGGATCATCGTGGAGTGGGAAGGCGCGTGACGCGGTACCTGCGGTGGGCGATCCTCTGCGCGGCGGCCGCCCTGGCCGCCCCTGCCGGGGCGGCCGGCGTGACGGTGCTCGCGCGGACGCCCTCTTCCCTCACCGTGGTCCTCGACGGCGCGGCGCCGGGGCGGCTCTACCGGGTGGCCTACGACGACGGGGCGCGCCAGTTCGTGTGGGAGAACCTATCACCGGACGCGGCCGGCGTGGTGGTGCTGCGGGACGACAAGCACCTGCGGCCTGAGTACCGGCTGAGATGCGAATCCCGCGTCGGGCCGATGGACCCGGTCGTCTTCGACGACCGGATCAAGGGCCCCATCGTGGGCGCCCGCCGGCTCCCCTTCGGCGTACCGGTGAGCACCTTCGGCGGGGCCGGATATCTGGTGCCCGGGGTCTCGGACCTGAGGAGAGACGACTACGGGAACTTCTGGCTGTACTTCGACCGGCCGCCTTACGCAATCCTGGCCTACGGGCCGCGGCTCGACTACCGGTTCGCGCTGCTCATGCCGGATAGGATCCTCGCTCACGACCTGGACGCGGAGGGCAACCTGTGGGTGCTTCACCCGGAGAACTGGGTGTCGAAGCACAGCCCCCTGGGCGAGACTCTGGGCGCCTGGGAGCTGCCCCAGGGCCGGGGGCCGGGCGAGTTCATGTCCGCCTCGGGGCTGGCGGTTGACCGCCACCTGGGCCTGCTCTACCTGGCAGACGAGGAGCTGGGCCGGGTGCAGCGCTTCGACCTCGATTTGCGGCTGCGGCCCTTCCCGCACACGCCCTGGGGCTGGATCGGCCGCGAGGATCTGGCCTACCGGCGGCCGGGCAAGTACGACCGCGACTCGATGTACTACCAGCTCGACCGGCCCCGCCAGCTCCGGTGGGGGCCGGAGGGGCGGCTGTATGTGAGCAGCGAGCACTACGTGAGCCGCTTCGACCTGGCCGATGGGCGGCAGGTCCCCTTCGGACGGAACCCGGTGTTGGGGTGGGGGGGGACGTTCAGCGACTCGCCGCTGTCGCGTTCAGCCGCCCTCGACGGCCACTGGCAGCGGCACTGGCTGGCGGGCGTGGACGAGCTGGGACACATCTACATCGCGGACCGGGAGAACGAGTTCGTCGTGGACCCGCGGCTCCAGGTCTTCAGCCCGGAGGGCGTGATCCTGGGCAGCTTCAGCCTGGAGACGGAGGTGCGCGACGAGGAGGGCGGGAGGGTGTACGTCACGGCGGTGGCCGGGCTGGCGAGCTCTGGGGGCACCATCTGGCTGGTGGATGCCGCGGGCCGAATCTACCAGGGCCCGCCCGGGAGGGGGCTGCGCAGCGG
>CAYLPT010000017.1:0-15530 GCA_964385645.1 uncultured bacterium | reverse complement strand
TCGCACACCGCCTGCTCGCCCCGCTCGGCCACCTTCTCCAGTATCGCGGCGAACAGGGAGGCGAAGGCCTCCCGCGCGGCCGTCTCCGCGGGGCGATGGTAGCGCTCCCGCTCGGCCTCCAGCAGGGCCTCGGCAAGCTCCGTGCGCTCCTCGTTCGAGAGGCCCCGACATAGCGCCCGCTCAAGCGGGGTCGCGCAGTCCACCCAGCTTCGCCGGCCGTCCGCCAGCGCGCTCTCAATGAGTCGCAGTCGCCGATAAGGAACTCGCATGGTATCCTCCAGGGCTTAACCCGGCGGCCGCCTCCAGCGCCGCCAACCGCTCTTCGAATCGGAAGTCCAAGGCCCGCAGCGCGACCTGGGCGAGAAACCCCAGCGCCGTCGAGCGCCGTTCAGTCATCTGCCCCGCCAGCAGCAGGGCCGCCGCTTCCTCCACCAGGGCCAGCACCTCCTCGGGGCTTCGCAGGCTCCGGGGCGCAGGAGGGGAGGCCGACGCAAGCTGAGCCGCCCGAAGCCGGCCTCCCCGTCGCCGCGCCTGGGCAAGAAGCGGAGCGAGGTCGGGGTCGTGAGTGAAGCAGTAGGGTCGCCCCGGCCGGGCCTTCGCCTGGCAGGGCTGGCCGCGGCGGGTTGTCGCTGAGCACAGAGTCACGTGCTTCCTCCAGGGGTAGGGGGTTCAGCGGGAAGGTTGCCGCCGTCGGGGTATCTGCCGTACGTCCACGCCCGCCTCCGACAGCAGCTTGAGGTCGCGCTCGCTCGCCGTCCCCCAGTGAACACGTTGTGCTGCCGCTACCGCCTCCGCCTGCCGGTGGGCCGCCGCGGCGGCGTCGAGTTGCTGCTTGCGCCGCCGCTCGAACTCCAGTCGGCCGAGGAGGTCCTGCACGCGCCCTTCCGCCGCCTCGATGCGCGCCTTGAACACGGTGGCCTGCCGCTCCTGGGCCTCCAGTCGCCCCCGCAGCTGTTTGCGCCTCTGCTCCCGGTCGGCCGGGAAGGCGTCCTGCATCAGCTCCGCTTCCCAATCGAGGGCGGCCAACTCGGCCACCTCCGCGCGAACTTCTGGGTCATCCTCTCGGGCAAGGTCTCGCTCGGCCAGGCTTGCGAGGTGCTGGCCGGCTTCCACGGCGGCCTTGCGGGCGGAGGCCAGCTCGGCTTCGAGGTTGGCAAGATTGACCGCGACCTCGGCCATCTGCTCGCCGGTGGGCCGGGGAGGCAGGCCGGCGAAGTCGGGGCCGGCGGGCGGGCGAATCACCACGTCCCCTCGGGTGTAGATTGGCGAGTCGGGGTTGTACAGGTCACTCAGGTTCATTCCGCGTCTCCTTCTGCCCCGGGTTGGGGCTGGTGTTCGTTGTGCGGCTTTCGCCGCTTTCGTCTCCGCCTGCGGCCCACCTGGGCCTGCATGGCGAGGAAGAAGCAGTAGTTCAGGGCGTCGGCCAGCTCATCGAGCAGCTCGGCCCGGTTGTCCCGCTCCCGCCAGGCCGAGCCATATCGCTCCGCTCCCGCGACCAGCCGCCGCTGCGCCCGGGCATAGAAGCTATCGAACCGCGCCAGCAGCTCCCTGAGGTCGTCAGTCACCCTCACCGCCTCCTGCTGCGGCCGCGTCGAGCCGCGCCTCTTCCCGGGCGAACAGCGAGAGGGGAGGCATGGGCCGGCCCACCTGCGGCAGGCGTCCTGGCTTCACGGGTTCGTGCGCGCCTTCGGCCTCTTCCCTCTCAAGCTGCACCCGCCGAGCCTCCAGCCACATCCGCAGTCGGCGCTGTTGCGCCTCCGAAAGCGGTGGGTGGTTGGAGTAGAGCCTTTCGCCCGGCCGGCAGTTCGGGCACGGGTAGGCATATCGTGGCGTTTTGAGCATCCGCCTGAGGCTCACCAGGTCCGCGCCGGTCTCACCTTCCTGGTAGGCGGGCAGGGTGACGACGCCGACATCACGGCAGCACGGGCAAGTGTACACCCGAATGCGTCGCCCGTCCTCGGTGAGCGCCCAGCGCGGTTCGGGCTTACGCCAACGGGCCGCCTCCTCCGCTATCTCGGCGTCCAGGTCCTTCTCTGTCGTCTTCATTGTGCGTTACCCTCCAAAGCGTCAGCCAGGTTTCGGTGGTCGCATCGAGGGGGTCGCCCTCCTCGACGTAGGCGGCCGGTCGGTGAAAGCGGGCTGGCTGGTGCGCCCAGCACCAGGGGGTGCCGCCCCACCGCCGCGCCTCACAGGCCCGGCCGTCCCGGCAGTGCGCCTGGCAGCGTTCTTCCTCCGAAAGTCGCGGCCGCGGCAGCCGCCTACTCCACATCATCTGCATCTTCGCCTCCCCAGGTCCGCCCGAACCCCCTTTCTCGCTTGAGCCAGGCGAGGAAGCTGGCATCGGGGTTTTTTGCTCCACTGCATCGTTCCGCCCACCCGCAGGCGGCCGAGTTCACGTCCACCGCCGAGAGGTCGGGGCGAGACTCGACGGCCAGTCGGAACCCCTCCCACGAGACGCCGCCGGCGCGGGCGTTCCGCCAGGCGTAGAGCATCACTTCCCGGTCGGCGTCGCGGTGGCGCAGGCCGCGCTCGCGGAGGTTCAGGCCGTGGCCGTTCGGGCCGTTCAGGTGTTGCTTTTTACGAGACCGCGCCGAAGGCGCAGAGGACGCCGAAGGCGTCTGGTCTGTTTTAGCATGGTTGGTTCTTGGTCTGTTCTGTGGATGTGCACGAACCGTACACATCGGTGTGCATGAACCGTACACATCCCCTGTGTATGAAGCGTACACATCCCCCTGCGGGTCAAGTACTGGCCGAAGCGAGACGGTGAGGCCGCAACCGCGCACCGTCTGGTTCTCCAACAGTCCGCGAGCCTCCAACCTCCGCAGCGCCCGGTAGACGCACCGGGCGCTGTCAAGGTTATCGGCCAGGCCTATCGTTCGCGCAATTGTGCGCCCGCCCGGCCACACCGGCTTGCTGGGCCGGCGCGGGTCGGCGAAGGCGAGCAGGGCAATCAGCACGCGCAGCTCCAGCGAGGACAGGCCGAGGCCGAGCACCCAAGCGGGGACTTTGGCCCACGCACCAGGGTGAGCCTCCTTCTCCGGCGCGGTGACGGGCGCGTCTTCCTGCGCCATTGTCATGCCCCAACCTCGCCGAAGAGGACGCCCTGCCTGGGGTCGTCAACCTGCCAGCGCGCCAATGGCAGCGCCACCTGCGCCTCGAAGCCGCCGCGCCGAACCGGCAGGCCCTGCTCGGCGAAAGCCCGGAGAGGGGCGCGCAGCACGCGCCCAGTGTCCATTTCCCGCACCTCGATAACCTGCACCCGCGCCGCGGCCAGTTCGGCGAGGGTGCCTTCCTCCAAGGCGTAGGCAGGCGGTGAGTGCAGGCGGTGACGGCGAGAGTCCACCTGCTTGCGGAAGAGGCGCACCCCGTCGCGCTCGACGATGTGGCCCACCGGAAGCCAACCCTTCGCGGTGCGGGCGAAAACCAGCTCGCCGCTTGTTCTCTCCCGCCGCTGCGGGTAGAATGAGCTGCGAGGCCCAAAGCCTTGCACCTGTCGCCCCGCGGCCGGGCCCTGGAAAGCATGGCAGCGGGGCGCTTCTGTTCGCGTGCTCACCCTTCGACCCTCCCGCGGCGCTGCGGCGTGGCGAACCGCTCGGGATTACGGGCCAGTTCCTCCAGCTCAACCCGAGGAACGCGCAACCGTCTCCCAATCCTGAGCACGCGCACCGCTCCCCGCCGCACGGCCTCGTACATCGCGCTCTCACCGACGCCGAGGATTCGAGCGCCCTCGCGAACCGAAACCGTCAGACTCTCCATTGCGGGACCTCCTATCCTTGCATCAGATGGCACTTGACAACATGCCATCTCTGGGGGTAGAATGCAATCAAACTACAGGCGTTTATCGTTACGTTTTTACCGTTACGCGTGGAGGCGAGAATGAGTGAGGTCCAGCCGGGGTTCTGGAGCACAAAGGGAAGTGTCGAGGTGACAACCGCGAAGCAGTACCATGACCGACACTTCAGGGACTGGGGAGAGCGACCCATGCCTAGACCGCCCGCAGGGCTGGTAGTCACGCTTCCCAACATCGCAACCTCATTTACGGAAGACGACATACAGAAGGAAGCGAGGAAGCCACGGCGTCCCAACGCAGACCCGGTAGGGACACTTACTCTCTACGCAGTCGAGCGCCGGGCGCGCGGCGCGCTATCGGCCTTGCGCCGCGTGGTGGAGGCAGCCGGTGGCAAGCAGCGTCTGAGATGGGCCGCGCAGGAGTATCAAGCAGTGAAGCGCCCGCAGCGCGGCAAGTCTACGGTCTCATGTGAACTGGCCGACTTCTGTCTCTCGGTGGCCAATCAACCTGACGTGACGAAGGCGGTTGCTAAGTTCGTCACGCGGTATGGTGACCTCATTCGCGACTTCGGCAGGTGGAGCGCCGACACCGAATATGGCGGATATGTGGCGAGTGGAAGCATGTTCCCAGAGGGCTCCCCGTTGCCGCTTCTTGGCAATGAGCGCTTCTTGTGGCCGCAGGCCTGGCGACGATGGGCGGTAGGCGTGTACGAGAGGTTCAGGACACTTGGCAGGAGTGAAACTGTGCCGCCTCCGGTCGCCTTCTACGTGTGGGCGGCCCTCATGCTCACGGCCCTGCATGAGCACCCCGAGTGGCCCGGCTGTCAGCTCTTTCTGGCCAACCGTTTGGCCTCTTTGCGCTTCGTCTGCGGCGCAGACTGGCACCGCCGGAAGAAGACAGCGCAAGAGCGTATTCCAGTCTGGGCGGTCGGAGAGCTTCTCGATTACCTTGCCCTCTCAGCGGCCTTCGGCCCTTGGCCGGTTCCCGCGAGGAAGGGGGAGGCTGTACGATGCTCAAGCTGCGGCCACCCGTTCAAGCCTAAGCACGGTCGGGAGCGATATTGCAGCGAGGGCTGCCGCAAAGATGCTAACGCGGCCCGCGCCCGTCGTTGGCGCGCGAATCACCCCAAGTAGGCTCAACCTCCCGCCCCCTCACCCCATCCCTCTCCCGAAGCGCCCCTCTCAGGGCAACCTCGCAAGCCGTTTTCGGCCCCAAAGCGAAAAAGCCAGGGAATTCCTGGCTTTTTGCGTCTCCCAGTCGCCTGCGGCCCCGGGCAAGAGAAGCTCTGAGGGCCTCCTACGCGCCCATTCTGTGAAGAGGGCGGCCGGGCCGGGTGTCAATCCCCTGTCGTTTTCGGCTCAAGCAAATGCAGCTTGCCGACCCGCCGGAGATAATCCCTGGCCCACGCCTCCTCTTCGGCGACGGTTCTCATCCCGCAGGCAGTGCGCGCGTTGTCGGATAGCACTCGCTTGCAGAACTCTGCGTCGGCATAGTTCTTGGCCTCGCCGTTGAGCCACTTCGGAACGCGTGCCATCTATCGCTCCCAGCCCATCCTGCGCGTTCATTCTCTGGAGCCGACGGCCGGGCCGCCCGCCAGGTGAGCCGCCTGTTCGCCCGGGCGAACCCGGCCGCCGGTCAGTCACTTGAGCCGCCTCCTTCCGGTGGTGGGCTTCACGCAGTCGGCGAACCGGTCGCCCGGGCTGGCCTGCCGGTGCTTCACCACCAGGTCGCCGTCGGCCAGGTTCACGTACCGGCGCACCATGTCGAGCGAGGAGTGGCCAAGGAGCCGCTGGAGGCTCAATGCGTCACCGCCATTGCGCAGGTACATGAGCGCGGCCGTGTGGCGCAGTCGGTGAGCATAGACGCCCGCCACCCCGGCCTTCTCGCCTGCGTCACTGAGGATGTGATGCAGTTCATACCGGGTCAGTCTCTCCCGGTAGGCCGTCAGGAAGAGGGCGCGCTCCCGAACATCGCCCCGCCGCGCCATGTAGGCGAACAGCGCCTGCCGGGTGGCTTCGCCGAAGGGAACAATTCGCTCCTTGCCTCCCTTGCCCATGACCTTGAGGGTTCCCTCCACCCAGTCCACCTCGTCGTGATTCAGCCCGCACAGCTCGCTGGCCCGCAGGCCGCAGTCCACCAGCACCATCACTATCGCCCGCAGCCGCGCCCCGGCGAAGGTGCGGGGGCTTCCCTGGGCGAGCAGGCGCGCGACTTCCTCTTCCGTGAGAGGCTTCACTAGCTTCTGCGGAACTCGCGGCCGCTCCACCTTCTCCATCGGGTTCTCGGCGATTGCTCCCTCGGCCAGCAAGAACGCGCACAGGGCCGAGAGCGCGCTCCAGCCGTGGCGCGCGTTCGCCGGCGAGGTGCGCTCTCGTTCGTGGGAGAGGAAGTCTCGCAGCAGCGCAGGAGTCAGGTCCTCCGGCCCGCCCTGGAAACCCTGCGCCTCCAGCCAATTGGTGAAGGCCTTGAGTCGGAAGCGGTAGAAGTCCAGAGTCCTGGGGGAAAGGCCCTTCGCCTCGGCCCTTCTCAGGAAGTCCTCGATTGCCGGCCCCAGTCCCTCGCGTGGAATCGGCTTTTCCAACACCTTGAGCCTTGCCCTCGCCTTCATTCGTCAGCCCCTTTCCTCGGTGTTCAGGCTGACGAATCATGTGTCGCAATGGGGTCGCGGTTGTGATACATGACCGCGCATCATGCGCCCGACTTGGCGCAGAAGGGGTCTCAGCGCCTGTGTGGCCGGCGGAGAGAGTGGGATTCGAACCCACGAGTCCGCCTCAGGCGGACTACACGATTTCGAGTCGTGCGCCTTCGACCAACTCGGCCATCTCTCCGCTTGTTAGTATAGAGCCGGCCCGGCCGGTTGTCAAACTGACCGCTCTTCAGCGCGCAGCGTCACCAGCACAAGCTCCGGCGGGCAGTTGATGCGCACCGGCACCGACACCTCGCCTACACCCCGCGTCACCACCAGCCACCCATCCCCGATCCAATGCATGCCCTGTGCATAGCGCCGCCCCACGCGCGAAGGAACATATAGCGGCCCCACCCCGGGCAGCACGACCTGGCCGCCGTGGGTGTGCCCCGCCAGCACGAGCGCGGCCCGCGTGACCCCCCGCTCGCGGATGATGTCGGGGGCGTGGCTGAGGAGGACCACCACCTCGCCCTCGGGGATGCCGGCGAATGCCGCCCCGAGGTCGTCTCGGCGGGTGTAGGAGGCATCGTCAACCCCGGCGACATGGATGCGCGCGCGGCCGCGATGGATGGTCATGTGCGAGTTGACAAGCACCCGAGCGCCCTCGGCCTCCAGCGCAGCCCTCACGCGCGCGGGGCCAAGCCAGTTGTCGTGGTTGCCCAGGACGGCCGCCGCGCCGTCGCGCGCCGCCACCTCGCCACAGCAGGCGGCCGCCGCGCCGGCGACGGCCCACCCGGAGCTGGCGAGATCGCCGGTGAACGCGACGAGGTCGCACTCGATCCCGCGGGCCGGGCTGAGGCGGGCCCGCAGGGCGCGCGGCGACAGGAACGGCCCGGCGTGCGCGTCTGAGAGATGCAGGATCTGGTAGCCGTCGAACTCAGGCGGCAGCCCGCGCACCGCCACCTCCGCGCGGGTGACGTCGGCCGCCCCGCGGGGCCGGAAGCAGGCCACGAGCAGCGCGCCGGTCAGGTAGCTGAACGCGGTGACACTCGCGGCGCCCCTCAGGGCGGCCCCGGCGTCGAGCCCGAGCGCGCCCAGCAGGGCCGACCAGCCGAGCCAGGGGACCAGGAACTGCGCAGCGTTCACGAGGCCCCACAGCGCCTTCACGGCCGCGGACGGCAGCCCTCTCCGCGCCCGCTTCGCGAGGCTCAGCCCGCCGATCACGAGGGCCAGCAGTCCGGGGATCGCGAGCACGCACACGACACCTCGCCTAAGCGCCGCCGCCCAGGGCAGTCCTGCGGCGAGCACTAGCGCGCCGGAACAGCCCAGCGCCATCCACCCGAGCAGGAGAGCAAGCGCCCCGGCCCCCAGCGCGCCGCCCCGGGCTCGCGGGCCGGGGGCGCTCACAGCAGCGGTCGCCGCTCGTCGAGCCGGCTCAGACCGGCGTCCAAGGCGGCCTGCACGGCGCGGCGGTACTCCTCGCGGGTCACGGGCCGCGCGATCTCCTCCGCCTCCCGCGCGCGGTACTCGGGGCGGTACTGCGCCATCACGTTCACGTAAGTGTTGGTGCTTAGCGAACTCAGAAACCGCATGACCGCGGCGGTGCGCGCCATGTCGCTCGGGAGCACGAGGTGGCGCACTAACAAGCCCCTTAGCGCCACACCGCTCTCATCCAGTGTGAGATCGCCGACCTGGCGGTGCATCTCGCTTAGCGCCTCCCGGTTGCGGTCCCAGTAGTCGGGCGCGCCGGAGAGCCGGCGCCCGGCCTCGTTGTCGCCGTACTTGGCATCGGGCATGTAGATGTCCACGATCCCGTCCAGCAGGCGCAGCGTCTCCACCGCCTCGTAGCCCCCGCAGTTGTAGACGATGGGCACGCGGAGGCCCTCCTGTCGCGCGATCCGCGTCGCCTCCACCAACATCGGCGTCTGGTGGGTGGGGCTCACCCAGTTGATGTTGTGGCAGCCGCGCTGCTGGAGCGAGAGCATGATGCGGGCCCCGACCTGGGCGCCCACCACCTCACCCTCGCCCAGATGTGATATCTCGTAGTTCTGGCAGAAGATGCAGCGCAGGTTGCAGTAGGTGAGGAAGACCGTGCCGGAGCCTTGGCGGCCGACGAGCGGGCGTTCCTCTCCGAAGTGCGGCCCGTAGCTGGAGACCATCAGGTCGGCGCCGACGCGGCAGGCGCCGAGCTCGCCGGCGAGGCGGTCCACCTCGCAGTTGCGCGGGCAGAGCCGGCAGCGCCGCAGCATCTCGCGCAGCGCCTCGGCGCCTCCGGCGAGCTCCTCCTCGCTCATGCGCAGGTAGCCGGGGGAGTGCTCTTGCGCCATGGCCGCGGCCTTCCGCGCCGATCGGTTCACCGACGCGCGGGCCAGGCGAGGGGCCATCTGCGCAGCTCGGCGAGGGCGGCCTCATCGGTGAGGTCGGTGTGAACGGGGGTGATGGAGATCCTGTTCTGGGCGATGGCGGCGGCGTCGCTGTCCGCGCGGCCGCCGCACTCGACGCGGTCGCCCGTGAACCAGTAGTAGTCCAGCCCCCGCGGGTCGGTTCGGCGCTCGATGCGATTGCTGTAGGCGACGGCGCCCTGGCGTGTGAATGCCACCCCCGTGATCTGGTCGGCCGGCACAGGGGGGACGTTGACGTTGAGGAAGGAGCCCGCAGGCAATCCCCGCGCCACGATGAGGGCCGCGAGGTGGGCCGCGAAGTCGGCGGCCGGGCCGAAGTCGTCGGCCTCATAGGAGGCGATGCTGATGGCGAAGGCGGCGATCCCGCAGATGGCGGCCTCCATGGCGGCGGCCACGGTGCCGGAGTAGAGCATGTCCACCCCTAGGTTCGGGCCGAGGTTGATGCCGGAGACCACCAGGTCGGGCAGGGGACCGAGGTGCTCGCTGGTGCCGAGGGCGACGCAGTCGGCCGGGGTGCCGTTGATGGCGAAGCCCTCCGCGCCGTCCGCCAGGCGCGTGGGCCAGATGCGCAGCGGCTTGTGCAGCGTGACCGCATGGCCCATGGCGCTGCGGGGCCGCTCGGGCGCGACGAGCACCACCTCGCCGAGGGGCGCGAGCGCGACCCGGAGCGCGAGCAGCCCCGGCGCGTGGATGCCGTCGTCGTTGGTGACCAGAAGCCTCATCCGCGCTGCCCAGAGGTATCGGCGCCGAGCTACAGCTCGACGGTGGTGGCGGTCATGATCCCGTCCACCTCAAGCAGTTGTGCGAGGACCGCCGGCGAGACCGGGTTGTCAAGCGCGAGCACCATGACCGACTCTCCGCCCGGCCGGGGCTCGCGCCGGCCCACGTGCATGCCGGCGATGTTGATGTTGTTCTCCCCCAGGATCGTGCCGACCCGGCCGATCATGCCCGGCTTGTCAATGTGCATGGACACCAGCATGTGCCCCGCCGGCCGGAAGTCCACCCGGTAGTCGTCCATGCGCACCACGCGGGGCTCGCTGCGGCCGAACAGCGTGCCCCCGATGACGCGCTCCTGCCCATCGCTGCTGACGCGGGAGGTGATCAGGCTGACGTAGTCCTCCTGCTCCCGGGAGCGAGACTCCACCACCCGCAGCCCCCGCGCTTGGGCCACCATGGCCGCGTTGACCAAGTTCACGGGCTCGTCCAGCACCGGCTCCAGCAGCCCCTTCAGGAAGGCGCGGGTGAGCAGGCGAGAGTCCTCCTCCGCGAGCTGCCCGGCGTAGATGAGCTCCACCGACGAGAGCGGGGCGCTCGCGAGCTGCCCCTGGAGCCGCCCCAGGCTCTCCGCCAGCGGCAGGTAGGGCTGGAGCGCCCGCATGGTGTCGGGGCTGATCGGGATCAGGTTCACGGCGCTCCTGGCTGGCCGGCCGCTGAGCACCTCGATCACCTGCTGTGCGACGTCCAGCGCCACCTTGAGCTGCGCCTCCTCGGTCGAGGCCCCCAGGTGGGGGGTGAGCACTACTCGCTCAAGCCCGATCAGCGGGCTGTCGGTGGGCGGCTCCTTCTCGAACACGTCGAGGCCTGCGCCGGCGACGCGACCGGACCGCAGGGCTTCGGCGAGGGCGGCCTCGTCCACGATCCCGCCCCGGGAGCAGTTGATGACCCGCACCCCCGGCTTCGCGCGCGCCAGCAGGTCGGCGTTCAGCAGGTGCCACGTGTCCCGGTTGAGGGGAACGTGGAAGGTCACAAAGTCCGCCTGTGCCACCAGCTCCTCGAGGCTCACCACCTCCACGCCCAGGCGCGCCGCGTGGTCGGCCGAGATGAACGGATCGTGGCCCAGGACCCGCATTCCGAAGGCGCTGGCCCGCAGCGCCACCTCGCTGCCGATCTTGCCGAGCCCGACGATGCCCAGCGCCTTGTTCAGCAGCTCGACGCCAACGAACTTGCCCCGCTTCCACTCCCCGGCGACCACGGAGGCGTTGGCCGCGGGGATGCTGCGCGCGACCGCCAGCATCATCGCCATCGTGTGCTCGGCGGCGGCGACCGTGTTGCCCTCCGGCGAGTTGCAGACCACGATGCCGCGGCGGGTCGCCGCCTCGACGTCCACGTTGTCAACGCCGACGCCGGCCCGCCCGATAACCATCAGGTCTCCGGCGGCCTCGATCAGGTCGGCCGTCACCTTCGTCGCGCTCCGGACCAGGAGGGCGTGCGCGTGGGCGATCTCCCGCTTCAGCTCCTCCGGCGGCAAGCCGGGCTTGAGCACCAGCTCGACCCGCGGGTCGGCCCGCAGAGGGGCAAGCCCCTCCTCCGCGAGCTGATCGCTAACCAGCACCCGCCACTTGGGCGCGAGCGCCACGCTCATCCTCTCAGCGCCGCGATCGCCGCCGCCGCGCCTGCCGAGCTGTCAGCCTCGAACCCCAGCTCCCTGAGCGCCAGGCCAAGCGCGCCGAGCGTGGCGATGATGTCCGACTCCGACACATACCCCAGGTGGCCGATGCGGAAGATGTCGTCCTTGATCCGCCCCTGTCCGCCTGCCAGCACGACCCCGTACTTCGTGCGCAGGAGCTTGCGCAGGTCGGCCACCGCGACGCCCTTGGGCGCGCGCACCGAGGTCACCGCGTTGCTGGCATGCCTGGGCTGCGCGAACAGCTCCAGCCCCAGGGCCTGCACGCCGGCCCGCACCGCCCGGGCGAGGCGCGCGTGCCGCGCGAAGCAGGCCTCCAGACCCTCCCTCTCGAGGATGCGGATCGCCTCCACGAGCTGGAAGACCTGCGGGACGGCCGGCGTCCACGGCGTCTGCCCCCGCTCCAGGTAGTCCTTCGCGGCCCTGAAGTCCCAGTAGAAGCGCGGGATCGTCGCCTGCTCCATGGCCGCCCAGGCGCGGTCGCTCACCCCGACGAAGCACAGCCCGGGCGGGATCATGAAGGCCTTCTGCGACCCCGCCACCACTACATCCAGGCCCCAGGCGTCCATCTGGCAGTCCATGGCGAGCAGCGAGCTGATGCCATCCACGAGGAGCAGCGCGCCGTGCTCGCGCACGACCGGGCCGATCGCCGCCAGGTCATTGGCGGCCCCGGTCGAGGTCTCATTCTGGGTGATGAGCACGGCCTTGATCTGCTTGCCCGAGTCGGCCGCCAGCCGCTCCCGAATCCTGCCGGGGTCGGCCCCGGCGCCCCACGCGAAGTCGAGCGTCTCCACGCGAACGCCGAAGGCCTTCGCGATGCTGGCGAAGCGATCGCCGAACACCCCGATGCTCACCGACAGGGCGAGGTCTCCCGGCGAGAGCGTGTTGACGATCGCCGCCTCCAGGCCGCCGGTGCCGGAGCCGGTGAGGATGAAGACCTCATGCTCGGTCTTGAAGATGCGCTTGAGCCCCACGGTCGCCTCCGCGAGCAGCGCGGCGAACTCCGGGCCCCGGTGGTTGATCATCGGCTTGGCGCCAGCCAACAGCACCGAGGGCGGCACCGGCGTCGGGCCAGGGATCATCAGCAACTGCTTCTCCTCCACGGATCCTCACCTCCACAGGATGTCGCCCCAGGCGGCATGGGCAGCCCATTATGGCCGAGCCTTGGGCGCTTGTCAACGCGGGCCCGCCCCGTCAGTTGAAGCGATTCATCGCTTCCTCGGCCCCGTGGCACACCCACGTCTCGGCGGCCTGCGCAGCGCGCGCTAGCAGCTCCTCCACCAAAGGCCACTCGGAGCGCCGGAACGAGCTGAGCACATGGTCCACCAGGTCCGGGTCACCCGGCGGCCGGCCCACGCCGAGCCGTAGCCGGGCGAACTCGTCCGAGCCCAGCCGCTGGATGATGGAGCCGAGTCCCTTGTGGCCGCCCGCGCTGCCGGAGCGCCGGAGCCGTAGCCGACCCAGCTCGAGGTTCACGTCGTCGCAGATGACGAGCAGGTCGGAGGGAGGCAGCCCGAGGTGGCGCATCAGCGGGGCGACGCAGGCGCCGCTGCGGTTCATGAAGGTCTGGGGCCGCACCAGGAGAACCCGCTCCTCGCCGATGGTCCCCTCGCCCTGGGTGCACTCGAATCGCCCCCGGCGGAAGCCGATCCCCCTCTCCCGCGCCAGCCGGCCCACGACCATGTGGCCGAGGTTGTGGCGAGTCTTGCGGTAGGTCAGGCCGGGGTTGCCCAGGCCGACGATGACCTTCACGGCTGCTCCTCGGGGGTTGGGATGGGCGCCATGGCGACGCCACAGCTTCGGCGGGCGGCGCGGCCGGACCTCCTGAGCGGCGAGGGTGCGCGGCTGGGGCCCCCGGCGCGACTCGAACGCGCGACACGGGCCTTAGGAGGGCCCTGCTCTATCCGCCTGAGCTACGGGGGCGCACAGGAGGCCGCGCCGGGCCGGCCGCCCTGAGTCTAGCAGGCGCTTCGGCTGGCGTCAAGCGAGGCAGGAGAGACGCCGGCCCCGCAGAAGAGCCCCCCGGGGGGGCGGAGCGCGTGGATGCCGGGACGCATTGATCTCGACGGGGAGGGCTCCGGCGGGCTCGAGGAGGCCATGCGCGAGCTGGAGCGGCGCCAGAAGCGCCGCGCCGCGCGCGGCCAGGGGCCCGCGGAGCCGGCCGAGGAAGGCGACCAGGAGCGCGACGAGGCGCGGCGGCGCTTCCTCCGCCAGCGCGAGCAGGCCCACCGGCGCGCCCGCGAGGACATCTCGGAGGCGATAGACCGCATCCGCGTCGAGCAGCGGGCCGCGCGCGCCGCCCAGCGGCGTCGGCCCTGGGCGCGCGCGGTCGCCTACGGGCTGCTGGGGTTGATGGTGGTGGCAGGCACCGTCCTCGCCGCCCTGGCGCTGCGCCCAGAGCCTCCCCCTCCCGTCGCCTCCTCGCCGCAGGAGGCCGTCCGGCTCTTCTGGCAGGCGCTGATCGAGGGCAGACACACGCACGCCGCCTCCTACTGCCCGGGCCTCGTGGACCGCTATGGGAGCGTCGCGCAGGCGGCCCACCGGCTCGCCAGCCACTACCGCGCCAACCCGCCGGCCCGCATCGTCGCCATCGGCGAGCCCGAGGAGCTGCCCGATGGCGAGGGGCTCAGGGTCAGCTACGAGGTGCGCCTTCGGGATGGCCGGCCCCACGTGGGCGAGGTCATCGTCAGCCCCTCGGCCGACCGGGAGCGGGGCTTTCTGATCCTCTACGGGCCCTGATCAGGCGTCGCCCAGGCTCAGGGCCGCGAGCTGCGCGAGCACATACTCTCGGAGGCGCGCCGCCGGCGGCAGCTCGGCGACCAGCTCGCCGCGCTCGGTGAGGGGCTTCAGCAGGTCCTCCGTCTCCGCCCCGCAGCCGCAGCGGGCAGGTGCGCTCGCGGGCGCGACCCTGCGCGCCCCGCAGGCCCCACACTGCAGCAGCGACTTGCGCCCAGACATCTTGCCGCGCTTGGTGCGCGGCTCGCCGGCGACCTCGACGATGTCGAGGGCGAAGTTGATGACCGGCGCGTTGCTGATGGCGGTTCCCACCCCATAGCCGTCGGCGTAGGCGTTGAGCCGCAGGATTTCCGCCTCATCCAGGCCGCCGGAGACTATCAGGCGTACGTGCCGGTGCCCGCGCAGGTCGAGCTCCCAGCGCACCTCCTCGAGGATGGCGGCCATGTCCCCGCGGCGGGAGCCCGGGGTGTCGAGCCGGACCGCGTCGAGCTGCTCGCCAAGGGCCTCGGCGGCGGCCAGGGCCTCGGCCTTCTCATCACAGAGCGTGTCAACCAGGCACACCCGCGGCACGCCGGCCGGCATCGCCTCGTGGTAGAGCTGGAGCGCCTCCGTCGCGCCGCCCACCACCAGCACTAGCGCGTGCGGCATGGTCCCGCTGGGCTCGATCCCCAGCAGCTCCGCGCTCGCCACCACCGCGACGCCGTCACATCCCCCGAGGTAGGCGCTGCGCTCGATCATGGGGGCAAGGGCGGGATGCATCCGGCGCGCCCCGAAGCTGATGAGCGTCCGCTCGCCCGCCGCGATCCGACATCGGGCCGCCTTCGTCGCCACTCCCGAGGCCTGGCACAGCAGCCCCAGCAGCGGCGTCTCGTACACCGCCCATGCCGCGTAGTCCCCCTCGATTGTGAGCACCGGCTCGCCAGCGCGGAACACCGTGCCCTCGGGCAGGCAGCGGACGCTCGCGGGCAGCCCCCTGGCCAGCTCGGCCACCTCCTCCACGCCCGCGAGGACGGCCCACCCGTAGCCGGCCGGCAGCGAGGTCGCGCGCACCTCGGCGAGGACCGGCTTGCTCAGCCCCTTCTCCCGCAGGAGCGCGGCGGTGCGCTGGAAGTAGACGTCGGTGATCCGACCGGACCTGATGTCATCTGGCGTCGCGATGTGGAACACTGCTCCCCCCTTCCTGCCAGTCGGCGGCCCGCAGCACGAGCACCTCCTCGAGATTGCGCAGGTCGGCCGCCAGCTTCACCGCGGCGACCTTGCCCGGCGTCCGCGGATCCTCCCTCACCTGGGTCACCACCCCCACGTGCAGCCCCCTGGGGAACACGCCGCCGGTGCCCGCGGTGAGCAGGCGATCGCCCGGCTGCACCTCGGCCTCTGGCGCCAGATAGCGCAGCTCGCACTGCCAGTCGCCGACGCCCTTGAGGACCCCCGTCTCCCTTGACCGCTGCACCCGCACCGCAACCCCGCTGGCCGGGTCGCTGATGGGCAGCACCCGCGCCGTCTGCTGGGACACCGCGTACACCTGCCCCACCACCCCCTCGCCCGTCACCACCACATCCCGCGGCCTGATCC
>CAYLPT010000016.1:0-14509 GCA_964385645.1 uncultured bacterium | reverse complement strand
ACCTCACGCCGCGGGGCTGGGCAGGCGTGACGTCTGTCCTCCCCGGAGGGGGCGGGAGGCTACGGGGCTATGACGAGACGGCGGCCGAGGTGGTGGCGGTCTACGATAACTTCGTGCGCGCGGCGGCGTGGTGCGCGCGTGGAGGAGGGGCGATATGAAGGTCGCCATGCTGAGCTGGGAGTCGCTGCACTCGATCCCGGTGGGCGGGCTGGCCGCGCACGTCACCGAGCTGGCGGCGGCCCTGGAGCGCAAGGGGCACCAGGTTCACGTGTTCACCCGGATGGGGCCGGGGCAGCCGGAGTACCAGCGCATAGATGGGGTGCACTACCACCGCTGCCCCTATGACCAGAACCCCGATTTCCCGACCGAGATCCACAACTTCTGCCAGTCGCTCACCCACCATCTGTTCGCGACCGAGGATTACATCGGGAACTTCGACCTCGTGCACGGGCACGACTGGCTGACCGGTCAGGCGTTGAGCTGGATCAAGTGGGGCCGGGGGCGGCGCACTGTCTGGACCGCGCACTCCACCGAGTACGGCCGGTGCGGGAACCGCTTCCTCGGCGGCCACTCGGAGCGGATCCGGGGGCTGGAACGGGAGACCGGATGGGTAGCCGATCGGGTGCTGGCGGTGTCGGGGGCGATCAGGGGGGAGCTGATGTGGATGTACGAGCTGCCCGGGGAGAAGATCCGCGTGGTGTACAACGGCGTGAGCCCGCACAAGTGGGCGCGGTGGCTCGACCCGGGGGAGGTCAAGGCGCGCTATGGCATCGGCCCCCTCGACCCGACCGTTCTCTACACCGGGCGCATGGCCTACCAGAAGGGCCCCGACCTGCTGCTGGAGGCAGTGCCCAAGGTGCTGGCAAGCCACCCCGAAGCGAAGTTCATCTTCGTGGGCGATGGCGACATGAGGGGGCACCTCCAGGGCCTGGCGCAGGCCAACGGCTGGGGGGGCGCCGTCCGGTTTCTGGGCTATGTGTCGGAGGACGAGCTCATCAACTTGTACAACGCATGTGATGCGGTGTGCGTGCCCTCCCGCAATGAGCCTTTCGGCATCGTGGTGCTCGAGGCCTGGTCGGCCGGCAAGCCGGTGGTGGTGACCCACAGCGGGGGGCCGGACGAGTTCGTCTGGCACGATGTCAACGGCTACCTCGTGTACCAGAGCCCGGAGTCCATCGCCTGGGGGCTGGGCACGCTGATGCGGGACTGGGACCACGCGCGATGGATGGGTCACAACGGCCGGGTGGCGGTGGAGACGGCCTTCTGCTGGGACCGGATCGCCGACCGCACCATCGAGGCCTACTGGAACTGAGGATGGCAGAGCTCTATCACGCCTTGGGCTTCCATATGCACCAGCCCCCGGGCAACCTCGAGCTGCTGTGGCGGGAGCACGAGTGGGAGGCCCGCCAGATCGTGCTGTGCTATCAGCGCCCGCTCAAGTACGCGCAGCGCTTCGCGGGGCAGGGCCGGTTCCATGTGGACTTCTCCGGCATCCTGCTCGAGCAGCTCTGCGATGACACGGTCGGGAGGCTCTACCGCGAAGTGGTGGACGTGGCGGAGATGCTCGCCGGCTACGCGGAGGCCGACAACATCGAGCTGCTCGCCACCGGCTACTTCCATCCCATCTTCCCGCTGATCCCGCCCGCCGACTGGCGGGAGCAGCTCGACCGGGCGATCGCGCTGATGCAGCGGCTGTTCGGGCGGCGCCCCCGCGGGTTCTGGCCGCCGGAGATGGCGTTCTCCATGGAGATGGTGCCAACGCTCGCCGAGGCCGGATTCGAGTATGTCGTCGTGGACCACGTGCATGTCCTGCCCGAGGGGGAGCAAAGCGCGGAGGAGACGGCGACCCATCCCTACCTCGCCGAGCACGAGGGAGCGCGGATCGCGGTCATCCCCCGGCACCGGGACCTGTCGAATGCGCAGGAGAGCGGTATGGCGCCGGAGTGGCTGGCCGAGCAGGTGATCCATCGGGCGGAGGGGGTGTCGCGGCCGGCGCTCTTCACCACCTGGTCGGACGGGGAGAACGGGGGGTGGTTTCGCCAGACCGCGGAGGAGGCCGGCTTCTGGGGGCACTTCTATGCGCCGTACATGCAGCGGCTGGAGACCGGGGGCTACCCGCTGTCACCGGTGCTGATAAGCGAGTACCTGGGGCAGCACCCGCCGCGGCGCAAGGCCCAGGTGCGCACAGGGGCGTGGAACATCGGGCAGACCGACGGGCTGGACTTCTCGCAGTGGTCGGGAAGCCAGGGGCAGAAGGCGGCCCTGGAGCGCCTCTGGCGGACCAGCGAGGAGCAGCGGCGACTGCAGGCGCGGCTGGAGGCCGGCGGGGGGCCGGCGGCTGCGGGGGAGCTGCTGGCCCAGGCGCGGGAGATGGTCCTGCGCGCCGAGACTTCGTGCTTCTTCTTCTGGGGGGACAGCTGGACGCCGCGGGCGGTGGCCCTGCTCGAGGAGGCGGACCGCACCCTGGCCCGAGCGCGGGAGCTGCTGGGCGAGGGAGGGGAGGAGCCATGAGGGTCGCGCTGATCTCGTGGGAGAGCCTGGCCGGGCCGTCGTGGACGGAGGGGTCGGTGGTGGTGAGCGACACCGCTGCGGCGCTGGCCGCCCACGGGGCGCAGGTGCATGTGTTCACCGGCCGCGGCCCGCGGCAGGCGCCCGAGGTGGCGCGGGACGGGGCGCTCTACCATCGCTGCCGGCACGATTCGTCTGGGGATGTGTGGAGCTTCGGGCGGGCGGCGGCGTATCGGCTGGCGGAGTGCGAGCGCGAGGGGCGCTTCGGGGTGGTGCACGGCTTCGGCTGGCCGGCGGTGGGGGCGTTGTCCGAGCTCCGGCGTGCGGGCCGACGAGGGCTGGTGTGGTCGGTGGCGGGCGAGCAGCCCGCCTCGGGCCGACCGGCGTGGCTGGAGGAGGCGGCGGAGGGCGAGGTGCGCTCGCCCCAGCACCCGGAGGAGTTCGCCGATCGCGTGATCGTCCCATGCGCGGAGGCAAGGGAGCGGTTCCTGGAGCAGTGGCGGGCGCGGGAGGACCTCGTGGAGGTGATCCACCCCGGCGTGGATCCGGGCTGGGCGGGCGAGCCGGTGGATCCGGCGACGGTGAAGGCTCGCTACGGCATGGGCGTCTATGACCCGATGTTGCTGTGCCCCTCGCCCCTGAGCGCTCAGGGCCGGCCCGGGCTGGCGCTGGATGCGATGCCGCAGGTGCTGGAGCGACACCCGGAGGCCAAGCTGGTCTTCGCCGGCGACGGGGAGCTGAGAGGGCACCTGGCCGACCGGGCCCAGGTGCTAGGGGTGCAGGGGGCGGTGCGCCTGCCCGGGGAGCCGGGGCCGGAGGAGCTGGGCAGGCTCTGCCAGGCCTGCGACGCGGTGCTGCTGCCGGAGCGCGCGCGGGAATACGGAGGCTTCGTGCTTGAGGCGTGGGCGGTGGGCAAGCCGGCGGTCGCGGCGCGCTCGCACGCGGGCGCGACCTTCATCTGGCACGAGGTCACGGGCTATGTGGCCGAGGACAGCAGCGACGGGCTGGCGGAGGGGGTGCTCTGGATGCTCGCGGACTTCGACCGGTGCCGGTGGGTGGGGGGCAACGGCCGGCGGGCGGTGGAGGAGGCGTTCGGGTGGCCGGCGGTGGCCGCAAGGCTGTTGGCCTGCTATCAGAGCGTGGGGCAGAACGAGCGCACACAGTAGGGCAGGCACCCTGCCTGCCCCGTGCAGGAGGAGAGCATGAGGTGCTGGTTCTGTGATGGTGAGGCGCGGGGGGTATGCGCGGCCTGCGGGCGGGGGCTGTGCCACCAGCACGCGCATATCCACGATGAGATGACGCTGGCGAAGAGCGATACGAGCACGGGCTACACGAGCTACTACAACGTGTACGGCTCGCTCAAGTGCGGGGAGTGCCGCCTGGGCTGGACCCACCACGCGCCGGGGAGGACAGGCTGAGCGCGCGATGCCCGAGAACGCCCTGATCTACACGGTGCTGCACCAACCGCGCCGGCCGCGGCTGCCGGCCGCGCCGCTCACGCCGGACATGTCGCCGGGTGAGATGGCGGAGGCGATCTTCGACCGGCCCCTCAACCGCCGCTACTTCCTGAAGGTGTCCCGCTACTGCTACCACCCGGCGCTCGATGAGTTCGTCGCCCACGTGGAGGCCGGATTGAGGCTGAACGTGGGGCTGTCGTTCTCGTTCCTGCGGCAGGCCCAGGCCTGGGACGCGGGGCTGGTGGACAAGCTGCGCGCGCTGGCGGCGCACCCACACGTGGAGCTGATCGGCGTCGAGCCCTACCACTCGTTCCTCTTCTGGCTGGACATCGAGCACTTCCAGGCCCGCATGGCATGGATGCGGGAGGAGCTGGAGCGCCTCTTCGGCAAGCGGCCTGCGGTGACCGACACCACGGAGATGATCCTCAGCCCCGAGATCTACCTCGCGCTCGAGGCCCTGGGGTTCCAGGCGGTGCTCGCCGAGGGCCGCCAGCAGCTGTTGGAGTGGCGGTCGCCGACGTATCTGTACGCTCCCCCGTGGGGCCGGATGCGGATTCTGACCCGGCACAACACCCTGAGCGATGATGTGGGCTATCGGTTCTCCAACACCGAGTGGGACGGCTACCCGCTGCGGGCGAGCGACTACGCGCGGTGGGTCCGAGACACCGGGGGCGAGCTGGCGGTGCTGGGGTGGGATTTCGAGACCTTCGGTGAGCACCACCCGGTGGACAGCGGCATCTTCGAGTTTCTGCGGTGGCTGCCGGGGGAACTGCGCTACCACGGGGTGGCCTGCCTGACCGCAAGCGAGGCGCTGGAGCGGCTGGGGCCGGGGGCCCATGAGCTGGAGCTGCCGGTCTCGCCGACAACGTGGGCCGGCAAGGGAGACATGGGCTTCTTTCTCGGCAACCGTGTGCAGCAGCGGATCTTCCACCTGATGCGCCATGCATACCACATCGCGTCCCTGTCGAACGAGCCGGAGCTGCTGGACATCGCGCTGTGGCTGGCGCAGTCGGACAACCTGCATCTGCTGCAGTGGTACGAGGAGTCGGGCTCGGAGGCCGAAGTCTCGGCCTACTTCACGCCCGATGAGTGGTGGGGCCTGGGGCAGGAGCGGCTGCTGCGGGAGCTGGCAGCGGTATACGAGGGGTTCATCGCCGCGGTGTCCGCGCGGCTGGCGCGGGCGGACGAGGAGGCGCTGCGGCGGGCCCGGGCGGCGGCCCCCGAGGCTGGGGCGGAGGCAGCGCCGGCCTTCTTGCCGGAGGGAGTGGCGCGGGCGGCCGGCGCGACGCGCGGGTCGCCCACACCCTAGGGACGGAGGGGGGATGCCGATGGGTCGGATCAAGCTCGCCTTCTGCGTGCACAACCATCAGCCGGTGGGGAACTTCGGGTGGGTCTTCGAGAAGGCCTCGGACAAAGCGTACCGGCCGTTCCTCGAGGTGCTGCGCGGGCACCCGGAGATGAAGGTGGTGCTGCACTACTCGGGGAGCCTGCTGAGCTGGCTGGAGGAGCACCGGCCCGACATCCTGGAGGAGGTGGGCCGCGCGGTGTCGGCGGGGCAGGCCGAGCTGCTGACAGGGGGCTTCTATGAGCCCATCCTGACGATCATCCCGGAGCGGGATGCGGTGGGGCAGATCGAGCGGCTGACGGGGTATCTGAGGGAGCGCTTCGAGGCGGAGCCGAAGGGGCTGTGGCTGCCGGAGCGGGTGTGGGAGCCGGAGCTGATCGGCGTGTTGAGGCGGGCGGATGTCGGCTACACGCTGGTGGATGACAACAACCTGGCGCGGGCGGGGATCTCGGAGGAGGAGAGCCTGGGGCGCTTCGAGGTGCGGGGGCCGGATGGGCAGCGCCTGGACGTGTTCGCGATCAACGAGCCGCTGCGGCGGGCGATCCCGTTCGAGTCGCCGGAGGCGGCGCTGGAGCATCTCCGGCGGCTGTCGGGCGAGGATGATCGGCTGGTAGTGTGGGCGGATGATGGGGAGAAGCTGGGCGAGTGGCCTGGCACCCACGACCTGTGCTACCGCCAGGGCTGGCTGGAGCGGTTCCTCCGGCTGCTGGCAGACAACCGCGATTGGGTGGAGGTGGTGACCCTGCGGGAGGCGGTCGAGCGCTGGCCCGCGAGGGGGCCAATCGAGCTGCCGGCGGGCTCGTATGAGGAGATGATCGAGTGGTCAGGCGGGTGCTGGCGCAACTTCCTGGGGCGGTACCCCGAGAGCAACCTGATGCACAGGAAGATGCTGTTGGTGAGCGAGCGGGTGGCGGAGGCGGAGGGCGGCGAGGAGGCCTACCAGGCGCGCGACCGGCTGTATCGCGGGCAGGCGAACGACGCTTACTGGCACGGGGTGTTCGGAGGGCTGTATCTGCTTCATCTGCGCGTGAGCACCTACCGTAACCTGCTGGCGGCGGAGAACGCGCTGGGCGACGGGGGCTTCGACGTGCGGGAGGCCGACCTGGACGGCGATGGGCGGGAGGAGGTGCTGGTCGAGCACCCGGGGCTGAACGCGTACTTCCACCGCATCGGCGGCCAGCTCATCGAGCTGGATCACCGGGCGGTGGCGGCGAACGTGGGCGCAACACTAGCGCGCCGGCCCGAGCCCTATCACGAGCGGCTGCGCCTGGACGACGGGCCGGCCTATGACTGGTACCCGCGCCACTCCCTGATTGACCACTTCCTGCGGGAGGACGCGAGCCTGGAGGGCTTCGCGCGCTGCGAGTACCCGGAGCAGGGGGACTTCGTGAACCAGCCCTATGATGCGGAGGCGCGGGTGCACTCCCGCGGCGCGGAGGTGGTCCTGCGGCGGGAGGGCGGCGTGTGGGTGGGAGACGAGTTCCTGCCCGTGACGGTGCGCAAGGAGGTGGGCTTCTCGCGGCGGGCTCCGGAGGTGGTCGTGAGCTATCACATCGAGCACGGGGCAGACCGGGCGGTGCGCCTGTGGTTCGCCTGTGAGAGCAACTTCGTGCTGTCGGCCGGGGAGGCGCCGGGCCGCTACTATCGGGTAGATGACGCAGACCCGGGGCCGGCGCTCGACCATCAGGGCGACCTCGGCGAGGTGGGGCGGTTGGCGCTGGTGGATGAGGAGCTGGGGGGAAGTGTGGAGCTGCGCTTCGAGGGGCCGACGAGGGTGTGGGCATTCCCGGTGAGGACGCTGTCGCAGGGGCTGGAGGGGCCGACGGAGAGCTATCAGGGCAGCTCGGTGACGGCGCACTGGCGCCTTTCTCTGGGGCCGGGGGAGGTGGCGCGAATCTCCTTCTCGATTGTGCTGGGGAGGGCGGGCCAGTAGCGCAGCGGGAGGAAGGCGCTCTTCCCAGGGGGAATACTGCCGGTCACCCTTGGTGTGGCGTCTGCCGCAGGTCCTCCGCCTGCCGGTTGCCCCGGGGGCAGTGCCGCGCATCCCGCGCGGCGCCCCGACAGCCAGGAGTCACTCCGGATGCGAGACAGCGACAGGCGAGGGCGGGACTCGCGCGCGCGGCCGCGCTTTGTGACCTGGCGGGCGGTCGCGCTGGGGGCCGTGCTGCTGCCGATCAACACGCTGTGGCTTACCTGGAACGTCTGGTACCAGCAGCACATCACCGGCGGCTCCTCCCTGTTCCACACCACCGTCTTCATCCTCGCGCTGCTGCTGGGCCTCAACGCCCTGCTGGGGAGGCGCTGGCCCCGGGCGCGGCTGGCGCCGGGGGAGCTGCTGGTCGTCTACATCATGCTGACCTTCGGCACCACGATGTGCGCGAGTGGGTGGGACTGGATGGCCAACCTGCCCACCTACCTGACCTACCCGTTCCGCCACGCGACGGAGAGCAACCGCTGGGCGGTGAACCTCCTGCCTCACCTGCCGAGCTGGCTGGTGGTGGAGGATCCGGTGGCGGTGATCGGGTTCTGGGAGGGGCGGATGTGCCCCTACCAGCGGCAGGTCTTGGAGGCCTGGCTGGGCCCGACGCTGTGGTGGACGTCGTTCGTGGCCGCGCTGGTGTGGGTGTTCCTGTGTGTGAGCTCGCTGTTTCGGCGCCGCTGGGTCGAAGAGGAGAAGATGGCCTTCCCGCTGGTGCATGTTCCCACCGCCATGGTGGAGCCGGGGGGCCAGCTCTGGCGGGCGCGGGCCTTCCAGCTCGGGGCGGCGGTGACGGCGGGGATCGTGCTGCTGGACTTCGTCAGCTCCTTCGTGCCCTCGGTGCCCACGTTCGCGTTCTCGTTCGACTACGGGCAGTACATCTCGCACATGCGGCCCTGGTCCGGCATCCGGCAGCCGTGGTTCTGGTTCGAGCCCTTCCTGATCGGCATCTCATACCTGATCCCCGTGGACCTGCTGTTTTCGCTGTGGGTCTTCACCCTGCTCGCGAAGGTGCAGCAGGTGCTCACCATCCACTTTGGCTGGAACACCCACACCTGGTCGGGGCCTCCCTACATAGACGCGCAGTCCTTCGGCGCGCTGCTCGCGCTGGTCGGCTCCGCGCTGTGGCTCGACCGCCGCTATCTGTCGGCGCTGCTGCGGGGCGCGCTGCTGGGGCGGGGCCCTTTGGGCGACCGGGAGGAGGCGCTGGGCCACCGGCTCGCGCTGGCCGGCGCGGTCGCCGGGGTGGGCTACCTGATGTGGTTCGTGCTTCGCATGGGCATGGCCCTCGGCGCGGCGGCGGCCTTCCTCGGGCTGTTCGTGCTCATCTCCGTCACCCTGGCGCGCATCCGCGCGCAGCTTGGTCCCCCGCACCACGAGTTCATGCTGGCCGGCCCCGGCAACATGCTCATGCTGACCGCGGGCGTGCGCGCGTTCGACCCTCCCACCCACGCGGCGTTCACTCTCCTCGAGCCCTTCACTGTCAGCCAGAGAGGGAACCCGGCGCCCCTCACCATCGAGGCGCTGAAGATGGGCGAGCGCGAGCGGACTCTGCGCGGCCTCGCCGTCCCCATCATGGCGGCCGCCGTCGTCGGCTCGCTGGCGCTCTTCTGGTCGAACCTGCACCTCAACTACGCCAACGGCGCGAGCATCCGGTCGCACATGGCCCCGGTCTTCCGCGCTCGAGGCGACTTCAGCGCGCTCGACCAGCGGCTGACCCAGCCCACGGGCACTGACTGGTGGGCGACCGGGGCGATCGGCGGCGGCGCGCTCTTGTGCGCAGTGCTGATGGCCCTCAAGCTGCACTTCCCGGGCTTCCCCCTCCACCCGGTCGCGCTCCCCGTCTCCATCGGCTCCGGCATCGAGGGCACCGTCGCCGCGGTCTTCCTCGCCTGGCTCGCGAAGGCCATCGTGCTGCGCTGGGGCGGCCGGGGAACCTACCGGCTCTCCTTCCAGGTCGCCCTCGGCGTCATCGTCGGCTCGGCCTGCGCGGGCTGCCTGGTGTGGCTGGCGCGGCAGGCGCTCGGGATCACCGTCAGCGGGTGAGCGCACAGCGCCTCCGGGCCCGAAGGTGCGAAACGCCGCTGACCGCCTGTGCCGCGGGGCCTAGGGACGCCCGCCCCAGGGCAGCCGCTGGAGCAAGTAGATGACCGCGCCGGCGGTGGCCGTCCAGAGCAGGAGGTTGATGAGGAAGGGGCGGTCGGAGAGGATGATGCGGTCGGGGTCGCCGCCCTCGCCGCGCTGGTGGATCAAGTACAGGTAGCGGAAGACGCCAAACATGACGAAGGGGATGGTGACCAGCAGCCACCGGGTGCCGAACTCCGCCACGGTCCGCTCGTCCACCGTGTACAGCGTGTAGGCCATGACCACGGAGGCGGTGACCACCGCGATCATCTGGTCGAGCAGATAGGGGGTGTACTCGGTGAGGCTCTCCCGGTGGGCGGAGGCGTTCTGCTCCAGCAGCACCAGCTCATGGCGGCGCTTGCTGAGGGCGATGAAGAGGGCGAGCAGCAGGGTGCAGATGAGGAGCCAGTGGGAGATCTCGACGCCGACGGCCTCCGCGCCTGCCACCGCGCGCAGGACGAAGAAGATCGAGATGGCGAGCACGTCCAGGATGACGACGTCCTTGAGCGCGAACGAGTAGAGCAGGTTGAGCGCGAAGTAGGCCGCGGCGGTGAGCGTGAAGGCGAGCGGCAGGGCGAGAGAGAGGGCGAGGCTGCCGGCGGCGAGGGCGGCGGCGGCGGTGAGTGCCGCGCCGGGGGAGAGCCGGCCGGAGGCGACGGGGCGGGCGCGCTTGGCGGGGTGCTGGCGGTCCTGCTCCGCGTCGGCGACATCGTTGATGAGGTAGACACTCGAGGAGAGCAGGCAGAAGAGCGCGAAGGCGGCCATGCTGTTGGCGACGGCCGCCGGGTCGTGAAGCCGGCGGCCGAACACGACGCCCGCGAGGACGAAGAGGTTCTTCGTCCACTGCCGGGGTCGCATCGCCTCCAGGAGCGCGCGCAGCACCGAGCCAGTGCCTCCTGCGGCTATCTTATACCACGCGGCCCGGCCCGTCACCCCCGCCGTCGGGGGCAGGACGCCCCGATGCCGGGGAGAAGACTCCCCTGCAGCGGACGGCCCCAGGCATGAGCATCGAGGTGATCCATCCGGAGATCCAGCGCGGGCGGGTGCGCTCCGCGCTCTTCGACTTCGACGGCACGCTCTCGCTGATCCGAGAGGGCTGGCAGCAGGTCATGGTCCCGATGATGGTCGAGGTGCTGCTGGAGACGCCGGACCGCGAGGGTGAGGCCGATCTCCGCCGCGCGGTGGGGGACTTCGTGGCCGAGCTCACCGGCAAGCAGACCATTTACCAGATGCTGCGGCTGCGGGAGGAGGTGGTGCGCCGGGGCGGGGAGCCGCGGGAGGCCGGCGAGTACAAACGGCGCTATCTGTCCCGGCTCCACGCGCGCATCGCGCCTCGCCTGGCGGCGCTGGCGGAGGGACGGGCGGCGGCCGACGACTTCCTCGTGCCCGGCGCGCGGGCCATGCTGGAGGGGCTGAGGCGGCGGGGCGTCGCGCTCTACCTGGCGAGCGGGACCGACCAGGAGGATGTGGCGCGGGAGGCGGCGGCCCTGGGGCTGGAGGCATACTTCGCCGATCGTATTTACGGCGCCCGGCCGCGCTACTGGGAGTTCTCGAAGGCGATGCTCGTGCAGCAGATCGTCCGGGAGCACGGGCTGCAGGGGCCGGAGTTCCTCGGCGTCGGAGACGGGTTCGTGGAGATCGAGAACACGAAGGCCGCCGGCGGGATCGCGGTGGGCGTGGCCTCCGACGAGGCCAGGCGGCAGGGGATTGATGAGTGGAAGCGCCAGCGGTTGATCCGGGCGGGGGCGGACGTGATCGTGCCCGACTACCGGGAGCACGAGCGGTTGGTCTCCTATCTGTTCGGGGAAAGGGAGGGGCCATGAGGCACGAGCGCTTTGACGCGAGCAAGCTGAGGCTGCGGCCGCTGTCCGAGCGCGCGCACGACATGAGCATCGCCGAGGTCCTCGCGCTGGACGCGGACACGCCGCCCTACGACCACCCCGACCTGGCGACGCTCGCCGCGCGCATGGCCGCGGCGCGGGAGGCCGGGGCCGCCGTGGTGGTGCTCATGGGCGCGCACGTCATCAAGCAAGGGCTTTCCCGCTTCGTCATTGACCTGATGCGGCGGCGCGCGATCACCTGCCTGGGCATGAACGGCGCCTGCGTGGTGCACGACTACGAGCTGGCGCGCATCGGCGCAACCACGGAGAGCGTGGCGCGCTACATCAGGACCGGCGAGTTCGGCCTGTGGCAGGAGACGGGCGAGATCAACGAGATCGTCAACGCGGCCGGGCCGGACCAAGGCCTCGGGGAGGCGGTGGGCGAGGCGATCGTCGCCCGCGCGCTGCCGCACCGCGAGATCAGCGTGCTCGCGGCCGCCTACACATTGGGCGTGCCCGCCACGGTCCATGTGGGAATCGGCTACGACATCATCCACGAGCACCCCAACTTCGACGGCTCCGCAACCGGGGCCGCCTCCCAGCGCGACTTTCTCCTCCTCGCCGAGCATGTCCGCCGACTGGAGGGCGGGGTGTTCCTCTGCTTGGGCAGCGCGGTCATGGGCCCCGAGGTCTACCTCAAGGCGCTCGCCATGGCCCGCAATGTCGAGGCCCAGGAGGGGCGCGCCATCCAGCGTCTCACCACCGCAGTGTTCGACCTCGTCGAGCTGGGGGATGACTTTCACCGGGAGGCCCCCAAGAGCGACCCGCGGTACTACTTCCGCCCCTACAAGACGATCCTCGTGCGTACGGTGGCCGACGGCGGGGAGAGCTTCTACTTCCAGGGGGACCTGCGCGCCTCCCTGCCCGCGCTGCACCGCGCGCTGGCGCGACGCCTGGAGCGGCTCGGGTGACGCGAGCTCGCCTCGAGGAGCTGCTGTCGGCGTTCCCCGCGGCAGCGGTAGCGGTGATCGGCGACTTCTTCCTCGACGAGTACCTCGAGATCGAGCCCGCACTCTCCGAGCGCTCGCTGGAGACGGGCCTCGAGGCCCGCCAGGTCGTCGCAATCCGCCGGCAGCCGGGCGCCGCGGGCACCATCGTCGCCAACCTGCGCGCGCTGGGCGTCGGGCGGGTGGCGTGCATAGGCTTCATCGGCGATGACGGCGAGGGCCTGGAGCTGGCCCGCGGCCTGCGGCGCCTGGGCGCCGAGACCCACGACCTGCTGGTGCGCGCCGACCGCGTCACCCCCTGCTACCGCAAGCCGCTGGTGCGCACACCAGAGGGCCTCCGGGAGCTGGAGCGCCTGGACACGAAGAACCGCACCCCCACGCCGCCCGACCTGGAGGAAAGGCTCCTGGCCGCCGTGGGGCGAGCGGCACGGGAGGTGCGGGCGGTCATCGCGCAGGACCAGGTGCAGGAGCCCGAGTGCGGGGCTGTGACCGCGCGGGTGCGGGCGGCCCTCGCCGAGCTCGCCGAGGGGCGCCCGGAGGTGGTCTGGTTCGGGGACTCGCGGGCGCGGGTGGGCGAGTATCGCAACTTGATCGTGAAGCCCAACCGGGAGGAGGCCTGCGCGGCGGTCCACCCGGGCTCGCCCGCGCACTCGCCGCGGGAGGCGCCGCGGTGTGCGGCCGCGCTCGCAGCGCGCACCGGCCGCGCCGTCTACCTGACGCTCGGCGAACAGGGCCTGGCCCTGGTGACGCCCGAGCGTGTGCAGCTCATCCCGACGGCGCGGCTCGAGGGGCCGCTGGACACGGTCGGGGCGGGTGACAGCGCGACCGCGGGGATCGTGGCCGCGCTGTGCGCCGGCGCCACGCCGGCGGAGGCCGGCCTGCTGGGCAATCTCGCGGCCTGCGTGACTGTGCAACAGGTCGGCACCACCGGCGCCGCCACGCCGGAGCAGATGAGGGCCCAGTTCGCGCGCCACGAGGCAGTGTGGCGCGAGCTGCCGCCGGCCACGCCACCCTAGGGCGCCGCCCGAGCGGGGGCGAGGCCGCGCGCGCGGCTAGCCCCAGACCTTGATGAAGCGGGCGAAGCTGCGGTCGTAGGTCTTCTCCACCTCGGGCGGGAAGCAGCAGCCAGGGAGCTGCTTGTGGGCCAGGTGGTAGCTTAGGCACTCACAGCAGCGCCCGTGCCGCGGGCAGCCCGGGTAGGTGCAGGCGCAGTCGTCAGTCTGTTGGTTCGGGCACAGCTCCTGTGGCATCGTCTCCTCCTATGGGGGTCTCGCCGATCCGGCGCAGCGCGCCCACGCGCCAGAGCGCGAACACGAAGGCCGCGATCAGCAACTGCCCGAGCAGGCCGGGCAGGCCTGTGGTGATGTCGTTGCGGGACCGCAGGAAGGCGAGCGGCGCCGAGCCCGGCCCGTTGACCGAGCCGTGGGCGACGGCGGCCGGGAACACGCTGCCCGAGGCCAGGCGCAGCCACCCCAGGACGACCCCGAGGAGCGTGCAGAAGCCGACCATCAGCGCCACCCCCAAGCGCGGGTGCTGTGGGTAGTTGTGGCCCTGGAGGATGAGCGGCGCGTGCCAGAGGCCCCAGATGACGCCGCTGAGCAGGAAGGCGCGCGCGGCGCCCAGAGGCAGGAGCCTCATCAGCAGATAGCCGCGCCAGCCGAACTCCTCGCCGAAGGCGGCCACGGTGTTGACGGGCACCGCGAAGATGAGCGCGCCGAGGATGAGCACCGCCCGAAGCACGTGCAGCGGCGGCATCGGGCGGTCGGGCGCGACGTAGTGCATGCGGACCGCGACCGCGGTCATCCAGGGGTCATACTCCCCCTGGCGCAGGAGCACGGAGAGGCCCATGGCGGCCGCGCCGAGGCCGGCCGGCAGGAGCCACGCAATCAGGTAGTAGCGCCCGCGGCCCCAGCGCAGCCCTGCGTCCGCAAAGCCCTCGCGCTCAATCGCCATCCGGACGAAGAGCGCGCACAGCCCGGGCACGAACATCACGCCGACCAGCACCGCAGCGCGCGCCGGCGCGAGGGGCGAGAGCCGGCCGAGCAGGCCGAACTCGATGGCATAGGTGATGGCGAAGGTGAGCACGAGGAAGACGATCACGCCCAGCGTCCTGCGGTTCACGGGCCGGTCCCCCACAGACGCGGCCGGGACGGCCCGCGATCGCGCGCCGCGGCAGGGATGTGATGGAGGATGGGGGTGGCTGGCATCGCCAAGATGATACCGTCATCGGGCCCGCGGGGCAAGCGGGGCGATGGCGCAGGGGCGGCGGG
>CAYLPT010000015.1:0-6809 GCA_964385645.1 uncultured bacterium | reverse complement strand
CGCCCACACACCCCACGATTACGTCCGCCTGCTCGCCCGCGAGCTCGAGCTGCGCCTTCGCCTCCTGCCCCACGATCGTCTGGTGCAGCAGCACGTGGTTCAGCACGCTCCCCAGGGAGTACTTCGTGTCCTCGTGCGTGGCCGCGTCCTCCACCGCCTCCGAGATCGCGATCCCCAGGCTGCCCGGCGAGTCCGGGTCACGCTCCAGGATCATCTGCCCCGCCTTCGTCCGCTTGGTCGGCGAAGGGTACACCGTCGCGCCCCACGTCTCCATCAGCACCCGCCGATAGGGCTTCTGCTCATAGCTGACCTTGACCATGTACACGGTGCACTCCAACCCGAACAGGCAGCACCCGAAGGCCAGCGCGCTCCCCCACTGCCCCGCCCCGGTCTCGGTGGCGATGCGCTTCACCCCCTCCTGCTTGTTGTAGTAGGCCTGCGCCACCGCGGTGTTCGGCTTGTGGCTCCCCGGCGGGCTGAAGCTCTCGTTCTTGTAGTAGATCCGCGCCGGCGTCCCGAGGTGCTTCTCCAGCCGGTGCGCCCGGTACAGGGGGGTCGGCCGCCACAGCTTGTAGACCCGCAGCACCTCGTCCGGGATCTCGATATACGGGTCCATGCTCACTTCCTGCATGATGAGGCCCATCGGGAAGATCGGCGCCAGGTCGTCGGGCCCCACCGGCTTGCCCGTGCGCGGGTTGATCGGCGGCGCCAGCGGCGCCGGCAGATCAGGGTTGATGTTGTACCACCGCTGCGGCATCTCGCTCTCCCGCAGCATGATCTTCGTCTCATCACTTGGCATAGCCGGCCCTCCTCCTCTGTCTGGAGCGCCCGCCCCAGGCGGGTCGGGCTCGCCCCTCGCCGCACGCGACAGGCGGCGGGCAGGATTTCGCCTGCCCGCCGCCTGTCTCCTTCCCCCCCCGCCTCAGCCCGACTCCCCGGCCTCCGATCCGTGCTCAGCCGGCGAGCGGTGGTGCGCGGGGCTCGGCTGAATCCCTCCCTCGAACTCCGGCCGGTGGGTATCGTCCTGCGCGCACGCGATCTTCTGCTCGATCACCTCCCGCAGATAGGCCAGCGCCCCCTCCCGGTCCTCATCCATCAGCACCTCCTGGAGGCGCATCACATCCCCCGGCTCCAGGGTTACCACCGTCTTCACGGCCCTCAGCGCCATCGCCCATCCTCCTCATGCACCCGCCTCAACGGCAGGAGCCCTCCCCCCGCCGAGCGAACCTCCCCCTTCACTACGCCCCTGCCCGGAGGTGTCCTGTGATACGTGGGATTGACCATGTCGCGCTCGTCACCACCGACGTCCACCGCGCGGCCCGCTTCTACACCGAGCTGCTGGGCTTCCGCGAGGTCCAGCGCCTCGAGACCAGCCACAGCGGCACCATCATCTTCCTCACCCTCGGCGACACGCTCCTCGAGCTCTTCGGCGGCGGCGCCCCCAGGCGCGACCGCGACTCCAACCCCGTCGGCCTCCGCCACCTCTGCCTGTCCGTGGACGACATTGATGTCGAGTATGAGCGCCTGCGGGCCCTCGATGTCCCCTTCGACATGGAGCCCCGCAGCGTCGAGGCCGGCCTGCGCATCGCCTTCTTCCGCGACCCCGACGACAACCCCGTCGAGCTCATGCAGCGCCCCCAGGCCGCCTCGTGAAGCTGGTGCAGTTCACCACCCCCGAGGGAGACGACCACCTCGGCTACCTCGAGGGTGATCGCGTAATTGACCTGACCCGCGCCTACCTCACCTACTGCGCGGCCACCGGCTGGCCCCCGGCCGGCCTCATGACCTCCGTCCTCGACCTCCTCGAGGCCGATCTGCTGGACGGGGAGTTCCTGTCCGGGGTACGGCGCTTCGTCGCCGACCATGGGCTGGGCGACGAGCTGGAGGCGCCCGTGGAGAGGCCCTCGCGCCCCTCCCCCGCCCCCCGCGCATCATCGCCCTCGGGCTCAACTACGCGGCCCATGCCGCGGAGACAGGGAAGAAACCTCCCAGGCGACCCATCTTCTTCGCCAAGGCCTCAACCGCGGTCATCGGCCCCGACGACCCCATCGTCATCCCCCGCGGCATCGGCCGCGTCGATCCGGAGGTCGAGCTGGCCATCGTCATCGGCCGGCGCGGCCGCCGCATCTCCCGCCGCAACGCCTACGCCCACATCGCCGGCTACACCATCCTCAACGACGTCACCGCCCGCGATATGCAGGCCCGCGACATGGCCGCCTCCCGCCCCTGGTTCCTCAGCAAGAGCCTCGACACGTTCGCCCCCATGGGCCCCTACCTCGTCCTGCCCGACGAGATCCCGACCCCGGTGGAGCTTGACCTGCGCCTGCGGGTCAACGGCCAGCTCCGCCAGCACAGCAACACCCGCGACCTCATCTTCGACCTCCCCGACATCATCCACCACCTCAGCCGCTACCTCACCCTCGAGCCCGGCGACGTCATCGCCACCGGCACCCCCTCCGGCATCGCCCCCATCGAGCCCGGCGATGTGGTCGAGGCCGAGATCCAGGGCATCGGCTTGCTCAGAAACCCCGTCGTCGCTGGACGCTGACGTGGCCCGGCGCGTCCTCAGCCTCGACCTCGGCGGTACCAAGCTCGCAGTCGGCGTGGTGAACGATGCCGGCGAGGCCCTGGCCGAGCGCCTCCGCCTTACTCCCGTACAGACCTCACCAGCTCAGGTCATCCAGGCCCTCCTCGACATGGCCGAGGAGGCGGTGCAGGAGGTCGAGTCGGGCTGGAGCGGACTGGCGGGGGTGGGGATCAGCTTCGGTGGGCCCGTGGACTTCGCCGCAGGCCGCACCCTGACGTGCCACCACCTGCCCGGCTGGGAGAGCATCCCGCTGCGCGACGAGGTCGCCGACCGCCTGGGCCTGCCCGCCATCATGGACAACGACGCCAACGTGGCCGCCCTGGGCGAGGCCCGCTTCGGCGCCGCCCGGGGACGGCGACACGTGCTCTACCTCACCGTCAGCACCGGCATCGGCGGGGGCCTGGTGCTCGACGGCCGCCCCTACCGCGGGGCCCACAGCCAGGCCGGTGAGATAGGCCACATCATCATCGCGCCCACAGGGCCCCCCTGCACCTGCGGGCGTCGCGGCTGCCTCGAGGCCCTCGCCTCCGGCCCCGCCATCGCCCGCGCCGCGCGAGAGGCCCTCCGGGCCGGCGAGGCATCGTCCCTGGCCGCCCTGCCGCGCGGGGAGCTCACCGCCCGGGACGTGGCCCAGGCGGCCGACGCCGGCGACGAACTGGCCCGCGGTATCATGCACGCTGCCGGCGAGGCGCTCGGGGTCGCCATCGCGGCAGCGGCCAACCTGCTCGACCCCGACATCGTCGTCATCGGCGGCGGCGTCTCCCAGGCCGGCGACCTCCTGCTCGCCCCGGCGCGGGAGGCGCTCGCCGCCCATGCCGTCACCGACATCGCCCGCCGAATCGAGGTCGTCCCAGGCCAGCTCGGCCCCCGCGGCGCGCTCCTCGGAGCCGCCGCCCTCGCCCTCGACATGCTCTGACCCAGCGAGGGTGCAGCGTCGCGACTAGCCTGGGCGCCCCCGCCGTCCCCCCGTGGCTCGCCGGGCGACACCTGCGGCCCCGGGGCCGAAGGGAGGACGGTCGCCGCTGACGAACGAAGGCTCACAGCGGGCGGAGCCCGCATCCAGACGAACGCACCGGAGGTGGCGACATGGCCAGGGTCCTTGTGGTCTACCATTCGCTGGGCGGCAACACCAGGAAGATGGCGGAGGCGGTCGCCGACGGCGCGCGCAGCGTCGCCGGAACCGAGGTGACGGTGAAGACCGGCCTCGAGGCCGGCATTGACGACCTGCTCGCCTGCGACGCCATCGCCCTCGGTTCCCCGGACTACTTCGGCTACATGGCCGGCGGCCTCAAGGACTTCCTCGATCGCACCTACTACCCCAGCCAGGGCAAGGTCGCCGGCAAGCCCGCGGTCGCCTTCGGCAGCGCCGGCGGCCCCTCGGACGTGATCCTGAGGTGTCTCGACTCCGCCCTCGGCTGGTTCAAGTTCCGCAAGGTCGCCGACGACGTGGGCGCCTCCGGCGGCGTCGCCGCCGGCGTCATCGTGGAGTGCAAGGAGCTGGGGCGCAAGCTCGCCGAGGCCGCACGCTCCTCCTGACGCACCCTCGGGCCGGAGAGCTGCCCCCCCGACTACGGACGAGGGCCGGCGCCCCGCGCCGCCTCCCGTGACGCGAGGCTCAGCCTGTGGACCAGGTGTTTCACCCATTCCGCGCCATACGCTACCGGCCGGCCGCCCTCGGCACCGGCGCCGGCGGGCGAGGCGCGCTCGACCTCTCGCCGCTGATCACGCCCCCCTATGACATCATCTCCCCCGACCTCCAGCAGCGGCTCCACGAGGCCCACCCTCACAACTTCATCCGCATCGAGCTCGCCCGGCAGGGCGAGGGCCGCTACGCGGAGGCCGCCCGCACCCTCTCTCGCTGGCTCGCCGACGGCGTGCTCGGCCGCGACGCCCGGCCCGCCCTCTACCTCCTGGAGCAGAGCTTCCGCCTCGGCGAGGAAACCTGGACCCGCCGCGGCGTCCTCGGGCTCGTCCGCCTGCCCGAGGGCGAGGCCGGCTATGTCCTCTCCCACGAGGGCACCCTCGCCGCCGCCCGCCAGGACCGCCTGCGCCTCATGCGCGCCTGCCAGGCGATGACTAGCCCAATCCTGGCCCTCGTCGCCGACCCACGCAGCGAGCTCCTCGAGCTGCTCGCAGCCTCGGAGGGAGAACCGGCGGCCATCGCCCAGGAGCCCTGGCCCGGCCCCGCGCCCGCGGGCCCGACCACCCATCGGCTCCGAGTGGTCGAGGACGAGGCGGCCCAGGCCGCCCTCCGCCGGGCCATCGGACCCGGCCCCATCTACATCGCCGACGGCCACCACCGCTTCGAGACCGCCCTCACCTACCGCGCCGAGATGCGCCAAGCCCACCCCGACGCGCCCGACACGGCCGGCATCAACTACGCCCTTATGCTCATCGTCAGCGCCAGAGACCAGGCGCTCAAGATACTCCCCACCCATCGCCTGCTCGTCGGCCTGGGGCCCGGGGGCGTCGAGGCCCTGAAGCGCCGCATCCGAGACTGCTGCGAGGTCCACGAGTGGCCCCTGCCCGACCCGGCCGGCCTGGGCAGCCAGCCCTGGCTCGAGGGCGCCTCCCCCGACCGGCACGTCTTCGGCGCCTACTGCGGCGACGGCAGGTACTATGTCCTCGTCGTCCGCGACCAGGTGCTCCCCCGGGCCTCCGGCGTGGTGGACTCCCTGGACGTCACCATCCTCCACGACCACCTGCTCGCACCCGTGCTCGCCAACCACCCCGACGAGGTGCGCCTCACCTATGTCGTCAGCGAGGAGGAGGCGCTCGAGGCGGTGGCGCGGGGCGAGGCCGAGTTCGCCTTCTTCCTGCGGCCCACCCGCGTCGGGGATGTCCTCGCCGCCGCCCAGGCGGGAGAGCGCATGCCCGGCAAGTCCACCTACTTCCACCCCAAGGTCCCCGCCGGCCTGCTCCTCAGCGACGCCTCCCCGGAGCCCATCTGAGCGCGCTCGCCATGGACAACCTCACCCCCATGCTCGCTCAGTACCGCGCCATCAAGCGCCAGCACGAAGACGTCATCCTCCTCTTTCGCCTCGGCGACTTCTACGAGATGTTCGGCGATGACGCCAAGGTCGCCGCCCAGGTCCTCGAGCTCGTGCTCACCTCCCGCGAGATCGGCAAGGGCCGCCGAATCCCCATGTGCGGCATTCCCTACCACGCCGCCGACCGCTACCTGGCCCGCCTGCTCGCCGCCGGTCACAAGGCCGCCATCTGCGAGCAGGTCGAGGACCCCAGGAAGACCAAGGGCCTGGTCAAGCGCGAGGTCGTCCGCATCCTCACCCCTGGCACCGTCGTCGAGGAGCACCTCCTCGACGAGCGCACCAACAACTACCTCCTCGCCCTCGCGCGCCACGGCGACCGCTGGGGCCTGGCCGCCGCCGACTGCTCGACCGGCGACCTCGCGGTGACCGAGCTCACCGGCCCCTCTGCCCGGGACGACCTCCAGGAGGAGCTGGCGCGCCTCCAGCCCGCGGAGGTCCTGCTCGCCGGGGGAGCGGAAGAGCGCCCGCTGGTCGAGCGCCTTGTGGCCCCCTGGCGGGCCGCGGTCAGCGAGTGGCCGGCCGACGCCTTCCTCGCGGAGGGGCCTGAGGAGATGCTCAAGCGCCACTTCGGCGTCTCCTCCCTCCGCGGCTTCGGCTGCCACGACCTGCCCGCCGCGATCGAGGCCGCCGCCGGCCTCCTCGCCTACCTCCAGCACACCCAGAAGTCCGGCCTCGAGCAGGTTCGCTCCCTGCGCACCTACTCCCGCAGCCAGTTCATGGCCCTCGACGCCTCCACCCGCCGCAACCTCGAGCTCTTCCAGTCCCTCCGCGACGGGACGCGGGAGCACACCCTCATCTGGGTTCTCGACCAGACCGTGACCCCGCTGGGCGCGCGGCTCCTGCGCCGCTGGCTCGCCGCGCCGCTCCTGGATGTGGCGGCCATCGGCGAGCGCCTCGATCGCGTCCAGGCCCTGGTCGAGGACCCAACCCTCCGCGCCCGGGTGCGTGATCTCCTGCGCGGTGTGCGGGACCTCGAACGCCTGGTCAGCCGCGCCGCCGCCGGCGCGGCCACCGGCCGCGACCTCGCCGCGCTCCGCGATTCGCTCGCCCGCCTCCCCGAGCTCGCCCAGGCCCTGGCCGGCGCCCAGCGGCCGGCGCTCCACCGCCTGGTCGCCGACCTCGACCCCCTGCCCGACCTCCACGACCTGCTCGCCCGCGCCCTCGAGGACGAC
>CAYLPT010000014.1:0-4922 GCA_964385645.1 uncultured bacterium | reverse complement strand
GCGCAGCGCCCGGGCGGGGCTGGTCGCGGGCGCGCTGTGCGCGGCCGCGGGCCCGGCGCTGTGGGGGCTGTGGCGGCTGCATGAGGCCATCGTGGAGGGCTACGGGCTGGACAGCGTGCGCGGGCTGCTGGTCGCGCTGGCAGCCTTCGTCGTGCTGGGCTTTGCGGCCGGCCTCGGCGCAGGGGCGTTGTGGAGGCGGTTCGCGGCGCGGGCGGGAGGCTAGCACGGGGGACCCTGCGGGCCCCCCACAGGACACGCGCTCGAGGAGGATGAGATGGCCAAGGTCTACAGAGACGACGACGCAGACGCGAAGGCGCTAAGCGCCAGGACGGTGGCGATCGTAGGCTACGGGATCCAGGGCCGCGCGCATGCGCTGTGCCTGCGCGACAGCGGAGTGAAGGTGGTCGTCGCCGAGCTAGAGGGCACGCCCGGCTGGGAGAACGCGCGGGCCGACGGGATGACCGTCATGTCCGCGAAGGAGGCGGCCGCAGCCGGCGACGTGATCGCGCTGCTGACCCAGGACCACGTGCAGCCGGTGGTGTACCAGGAGGCGATTGCGGCCAACCTGGGCCGCGGCGACGCGCTCATGTTCGCGCACGGGTTCAACATCCACTACCACCAGATCGTCCCGCCGGCGGAGGTGGACGTCTTCATGGTGGCCCCGAAGGGGCCGGGGTCGCTGGTGCGGGCCGAGTTCACGCGCGGCCGTGGCGTGCCCGCCCTGGTGGCGGTGCACCAGGATGCCTCCGGGCAAGCCCTGGCGCTGGCGCTGGCCTACGCGAAGGCACTGGGGGCGACCCGCGCGGGCGTCCTGGAGACGACCTTCAAGGAGGAGACCGAGACCGATCTGTTCGGCGAGCAGGCGGTGCTGTGCGGCGGCGTAACTGAGCTCATCAAGGCGGGCTTCGAGACTCTCGTTGCGGCGGGCTACCAGCCAGAGTGCGCATACTATGAAGTGTTGCACGAGCTTAAGCTGATTGTGGATCTAATCCAGGCCCACGGGATCTGTGGGATGAGGCGGCGCGTAAGCGATACCGCGGAGTACGGGGACATGTCGCGCGGCCCCCGGGTCATCGGGCCCGAGGTGCGCGAGGCGATGGAGGAGATCCTCGAGGAGGTGCAGACGGGGGAGTTCGCGCGGGAGTGGATACTGGAGAATCAGGCGGGCCGGCCGGTGTTCACGCGGCTGAGGGAGCGTGAGGCTGAGCATGTGATCGAGGAGGTTGGACAGCGGCTGAGGGAGATGATGCCCTGGCTTCGGGAGTAGCGGAGCCGGCGGGGGCATGGTCGGGTTAGGAGGCGAGCGCATGGCAGCCACCAAGAGCAAGCGAGCCAGGAGCAAGACGAGGATCGCGATCTTCGACACCACGCTGCGCGACGCCGAGCAGTGCCCGGGCGCGAGCATGACGACCGAGGAGAAGCTGACGGTGGCCCGGCAGCTCGCGCGGCTGGGAGTGGATGTGATCGAGGCTGGCTTCCCCTACTCGTCGCCGGGGGATTTCGAGGCGGTCCGGCTGGTCGCGCGGGAGGTGCACGGCCCGACGATCGCGGGCCTCGCGCGCTGCCGCCCAGAGGACTTGGAGGCGGCGATCGAGGCCCTGAGCGGCGGGAACAAGGTGCGCCTGCATACCTTCATCGGGACGTCGCCGCAGCACCGGGAGGGGATCCTGCGCAAGTCCCGCGAGCAGGTGCTGGAGATGGCGGTGGCCTCGGTGACCCAGGCGCGGGAGGCTATCCCCGAAGTGGAGTTCTCGGCGATGGACGCCTCCCGGACGGAGTTCGACTACCTGTGCGCGGTTATCGAGGCCGCCATTGAGGCGGGGGCGTCGGTGGTGAACATCCCGGACACCGTCGGGTACGCGATGCCCTGGGAGTTCGGGGAGCTCATCGCCCGGCTGCGCGAGTCGGTGCCCAACATCGGCAAGGCGGTGATCAGCGTCCATTGCCACAACGACCTGGGGCTGGCGACCGCGAACTCGCTGGCGGCGATCATGAACGGGGCGACGCAGGTGGAATGTACGGTCAACGGCCTGGGGGAGCGGGCCGGGAACGCCGCCCTGGAGGAGATCGTGGTGGCCCTGGACACGCGGCGGGAGCTGAAGCGCCGGTTCTCGACCGGCATCCATCTTAAGGAGATCTACCGAACCAGTCGCCTGGTGCGGGAGGTGACGGGTTTTCCCGTACAGCCGAATAAGGCGATCGTGGGCGGGAACGCATTCGCGCACTCGTCAGGGATTCACGTGGACGGTGTACTAAAACAGCGGGATACCTTCGAGATCATCCGGCCGCAGCGGATCGGGCTCGAGAAGAGCGAGATCGTGCTGACGAGCCGATCGGGTCGGCATGCGGTGAGGCATCGGCTGGCCGGGCTGGGCTATGAGCTGTCGCCGGAGGAGCTGGAGAAGACATACCAGCGCTTCCTCGAGCTGGCGGACCAGCGCAAGGAGGTGACGGACGAGGAGCTGGAGTCGCTGGTGGCGGACGAGCTGCGCCTGGCCCAGGAGATCTACGCGCTGGACTACATGCATGTCGTCAGCGGGGGCACCACCATCCCGACGGCGACGGTGCGGCTGCGGCGCAATGGCGAGACCCACCAGGCGGTGGCGAGCGGGATCGGGAGCGTTGACGCGCTGTATCGCGCGATAGGCCAGTTGGTCAAGGTGCCGCACCGGCTGGTGGACTACAATGTGAGCTCGGTTACCGGGGGCACGGACGCGCTGGGCGAAGTCACCGTGCGGATAAGCGACCGCAGCGGCGCGGTGTACACCGGGCGAGGATCGTCCATGGACATCATCGAGGCCTCGGCGAAGGCCTACCTGCAGGCGCTCAACAAGGTGGTGTTTCGGTCCTCTGGCGGGAAGCCGACGGGGCGAAGGGGCAAGGGGTAGGCGCCAATGGCGATGACCATCACCGAGAAGATTCTCGCCGCGCACGCGGGCCGCCCTGAGGCGAGGCCGGGGCAGTTCCTGATGGCGCGGGTGGACCTGATGCTGGGCAACGACGTCACTGCGCCGATCGCTATCGAGCAGTTTCGCAGGATAGGGGCCGCGGAGCTGGCGGACGCCGGGCGGCTGGCGCTGGTGTGCGACCATGCGACGCCGAACAAGGACCTGGAGGCGGCAGAGCAGTGTCGTCTGATGCGGGAGTTCGCCCGGGAGCACGGGGTCGAGCGCTTCTATGAGGGGGGCCGCGCGGGGATCGAGCACGCGCTGCTGCCGGAGGAGGGGATGGTGGCGCCGGGGGAGTGCATCATCGGGGCCGACTCGCACACCTGTACCTATGGGGCGCTGGGGGCGTTCGCCACCGGCGTGGGCAGCACCGATCTGGCGGCGGCGATGGCGACGGGGGAGTGCTGGCTGCGGGTGCCGGAGTCCGTGAAGGTGGTGTACCGGGGTGAGCGGCGGCCCTGGGTGGGCGGCAAGGACCTCATTCTGTACACTATCGGGCGCATCGGCGTGTCGGGAGCGCTGTACCAGGCGCTGGAGTTCTGTGGCGAGGCGGTCGAGGCGCTTCCGATGGCGGACCGCTTCACGATGTGCAATATGGCGATCGAGGCAGGAGCGAAGAACGGGATCATCAACCCGGACGAGGTGACCGCCGGGTACGTCGCCTCCGTCACCGGGCGGCGGTATGAGGCGCAGCGTAGCGACCCGGGGGCAGAATACGCGCGGACGATCGAGGTGGACTGCTCGCAGATCGAGCTCCAGGTGGCGACGCCGCATCTGCCGGAGAACGCCCGGCCGGTGCGGGAGGTGGCGGGAGTGCGGATAGACCAGGTGGTGATCGGCTCCTGCACAAACGGGCGAATCGAGGACCTGCGGGTGGCGGCGGAGATTCTGCGAGGCCGGAGGGTGGATCCGCGGGTGAGGGCGCTGGTGATTCCGGCGACGCCGCGGGTGCAGCGGCAGGCCATCGAGGAGGGGCTGGCGTCGGTCTTCCTGGAGGCGGGGGCGGTGCTGACGATGCCGACCTGTGGGCCCTGCCTGGGGATGCACGTGGGGGTATTGGCGCGGGGCGAGCGGGCGGTGGCGACGACTAACCGGAACTTCGTGGGTCGCATGGGGCACCCCGAGAGCGAGGTGTACCTGGCCGGGCCGGCGGTGGCGGCGGCGTCCGCGGTGCTGGGGCGGATCGGGGGGCCGGAGGAGCTGCCATGAGCGTGCTGCAGGGCCGCGTCCACCGCTACGGCGACAATGTCAACACCGATGTTATCATCCCCGCGCGCTATCTCACGAGCTCGGAGGTGGACGTGCTGGCCGCGCACTGCATGGAGGATCTGGACCCGGAGTTCGTGGGGCGGGTGCAGGCCGGCGACATCGTGGTGGGGGGCGAGAACTTCGGCTGCGGAAGCTCGCGGGAGCACGCGCCGCTGGCGATCAAGGGGGCCGGGGTGAGCTGCGTGATCGCAGCGAGCTTCGCGCGCATCTTCTTTCGGAACGCGATCAACGTCGGCCTGCCCGTGCTGGTGTGTCCGGCGGCGGCGGCCGAGGCGCGCGGGGGCGACGAGCTGCGGGTGGACCTGGCGAGGGGACGGATCGAGAACCTGACGCGGGGCTCCGAGCATCAGGCCGAGCCCTTCCCGGAGTTCCTGCGGGAGATCATCGCGGCGGGCGGCCTGATCCCCTATACCAGGAAGCGCTTGTCAGCAGGCTAGGAGGGGGGACCGGGCGGCCGCCCGAGGACCCTTCGGAGCATGCGGCGGAAGTCGGGGCGAGGGATGAGGACGGAGCGGCCGCAGGAGAGGCAGCGGACGCGCACGTCGGCCCCGGTGCGCGTGACGATCCACCGGTTCGACCCGCAGGCATGAGGCTTGCGCAGCTCAACCTCATCGCCGATGGTGAAGGGCGGGTGGTCTGGCATGGGGTTGGGGTTCGCCGTGGGCGGGCCGGTCCCTCGGCCGCCCCGGCGGGAGGGCTTGGGAG
>CAYLPT010000013.1:0-12578 GCA_964385645.1 uncultured bacterium | reverse complement strand
CCCCGGGGGTCAGGCCCAGCTCATCGAAGACGTCCTCGACCGACTCGACCAGGCGGGCTCCGTCCCGCAGCAGGGCGTGGGTGCCGCGGCTGAACTCGCTGTTAACGCTGCCCGGGACGGCGAAGACGTGGCGCCCCTGGTTGCCGGCGAGCCCGGCGGTGATCAGCGCGCCGCTCTGCTCGGGCGCCTCAGTGACGATGACGCCGAGGGAGAGACCGCTCAGGAGCCGGTTGCGAGCGTGGAAGCGAGGACGTCGGGCCGGGGTCCCCAGGGGAAGCTCCGACATCACCGCACCCCGCTGCACGATCTCCTCCCGCAGCTCCAGGGTGTCCCGCGGATAGGGCACATCAACGCCACAGGCCAGCACGCCGATAGTCCTTCCGGCGGGCGCCTTGAGGGCCCCCCGGTGGGCGGCCGCGTCCACGCCGACGGCCATGCCGCTGACGACGGTGACGCCCCGGGCGGCCAGGTCGTGGGCGAGGGTCTCGGACACCATGCGGCCATAGGGGGTAGCGCGCCGGGTGCCGACGATGGCGATCGCCTGCTGGTCCTCGGGCCGAAGCCGCCCGCGCACCAGCAGCGCGGGGGGCGGGTCGTAGATCTCGCGGAGATTGGCCGGATACTCGTCGTCGCGGATGGTCACCAGGCGGGCGCCCAGCCGGTCGAGCGTGTGGAGGTGGGCGTCGTAGTCGCGCCGGCGGGCCTCGGCGAAGCGCGCCAGCTCCGCGGGCCTGAGCCGGCCGACCCTGGCGACCTCGGTGGTGTCGGCGGCCATGAGCGCCGGCAGCGAGCCGAAGGCGTCGAGCAGGTCGAGCGCGGCGCGCGCAGGGAGCTCGGCGGCGATGAGCGCCAGCCAGGCCTGCCGGTCGGTCACGCGGCCCCCCGGGCCCTCACCGCGGCGGGAAGAGGCCCCTGGTGGAGGCGGGGCCGGTCGCGGCGCCGGGCTGGTCCGCCGCGGTGATGCTGGAGTGCGTGAGGAAGCTCCACTCCTCCGTTCCCTCGTTGCCGCGGTAGTCGCGCGCCGTCACCCGGATGGCGTGGCTGGCATCCCCGGGGCTGCTCAGGCTGAAGGACACGACCCCGGAGGCCAGGTCGAAGCTGACCGAGACGGGGCGGTTGTTGACAGTCACGGCGACGCTGGCGGGGTCCACGCCGCTGCCGTCATCCACGACCACGCAACTGACCTGGACCGGGCGCGCGGGCAGCGCTTCCCCTGGCTCGGGGGAGAAGTCGGAGATGCGGGGCGGCGAGAAGTCGGGCGCGTCGGCCGAGAAGCAGTAGAGATCGCCGGCCCCTGTCAAGCACAGCAGCAGGTCCCCGGCGACGACGAGGGGACCCGGGATGCCGAAAGGCGCGACCTCGTCCGGGAACTGCTCTGGCGCCCGACAGCGGTAGATCCAGAGGGGCTCGCCAGACTCGCGGTCGAACGCGTATACCAGCGCGGCCGAGCTGCCGGCGAAGATGACCTGGTCGGTGGCCACGGGTGCGGCGGTGGCGGCGCCCTGGAGCGCGAGGTCCGGGCCGCGGCGGGGCGCGCCCGAGCGAGCGTAGAGGCTGTAGATGCGGCCGTCCATAGAGGGGACGTAGACGACGTCCTCGATCAGGGTGGGCCGGCCGGCGACGCCCACGGGCATCTCCCTGTTCCAGGAGATAGCGCCGGTGCGCGCGACGGCGATAACCCGGCGACCGCCGGCCACGATCACGCGCCGGTCGGCGACTATGGGCGGGTAGACCCGAGGACCGGTGGGGAGGGGGGTGCGCCAGCGGAACCGGGGGTCACTCGGATCCGGGTCCACGCTCTGGACGGCGCCGTCCTGGGCCAGGAAATAGAGCATGGAGCCGTCGGTGACCGGGCCGTGGGCGACGGCGGAGGCGAGGGCGCATACCCAGCGCTGCCGGCCGGAGGCCGGGTCGAGGCCGTGGGCGTTGGTCCCCGCCCCGGCCACCAAGAGGCCGTCGAGGAGGATGGGGGTCGGGCGGACGGGGCCGCCGAGCGTGGTGCGCCAGACCTCGGCGCCGGAGGTGGGTTCGAGGGCGAAGAGGGAGCCGTCGTCGGCGCCGACAATCACCAGGTTCTCCAACAGGAGGGGGGCGGTGGTGAGGGTAGCGTCTGCGGGCTCGAGGGTCCACTGCTGGGCGCCGGTGCGCTCGTCCAGGCAGTAGAGCACACCCCGGTGGGTGAGGTACACGCGGCCGTGCCCCACGGCCGGCTCGAGCGTGGTGAGCCGGTCGGGGCTCAGGGAGAACACCCACCGGACCGAGAGAGGAGGCGTGAGGTCGGCCGACGCGGGGCGAGCGAGGGCCGCCGAGCACAGCACCATCGCAATGAGCGCAGAGCGCGCCGGTATCCGCATAGAGGCCTCCTGGCGGTTGAGCCGGGGCGATTATAGCACAGGCCCAGGGCCTGGGCAAGCAACCGCCGGGGCCGCGCTGCAGGCGGGGAGCTGTAGAGGTCTGGGGTAGGGTGCGCTTACTTGACGAGGACGATGGCGGCTGCCGCGAGCAGAAGGCCCGCGATGGTCCACAGGAGGACGCCGGTGCGCTGGCGCAGATGGGCCCGGAGCCGGGCGTTCTCGTGCTTGAGTTGGGCGATCTCGTTGCGCGCCTCGACCAGCCGGACGCGCAGCTCCTCGGTTCGCCGCCGCTCCTCGTCTGCGATGTGTGCTATGGCTGAGGGCATTGGGCTCCCTCCCTATGGTACGGGGGCAAGTCTGGGATACCACGTCCGGGGGCGACAGTCGAATCGCCGGGCCGCGCCTCAGCGGCCCATGAACATGAGGGCCCCAACCACAAGGCCGGCAGCGGAGGCCGGCCAGACGTACACGATGGTGCGTCGGAGAATCTCCTGTGTGCTTACGCCGACATAGTTGGCGATCCAGACGTTGTGCGTGTTCGTTGGATCGCACACGCCCTGTATCTGCCCCACCGCGAGCAGCGCGGCCATGACCGCGGCGGGGCCGAGGGCTGGCGCAGCGGCCATCATGGCGGCGAGGCCGAAGCCCATCCCCCAGATGTTGAGCGGGCCCCGGTAGAGGGCCAGGGGTGCGAGCACGGTGAAGACCACTATGTAGCCGAGGCGGGTGCTGGGGAGGACGGCGGCGAGCAGGGGCCGCACCTGGTCCCGGACCAGGGGGTGGGTGACAGCGGTGATGAGCATACCGATCCCCAGCATGAGCGCGACCGCTGGGGCGACGGCGCCAATCCCATCCACCGTGCTGCGGGCGAGGAGCTGGACGCGCCCCTGGGGCGGGCGGGGAGAGACGGCCAGGCCATAGGCAATGCCAACGACCATGGCGGTGATGATGGGGAACTCGACCGGCGGGTGGGGCCGGCCGAGCAGGTTGTAGAGGCCGAAGCCGAGCACCAGCAGGAGGGGAATGATCGGGGTGAGGAGGGCATACCATGGGGCGAAGGCGGGCCGATCGTCGTGGGGCGGCGGGTCGTGCCAGAGGCGACGCCGACGGCTGGGGCGGAGCTCGCGGGCCGCGAAGGCGGCGACGGCGAGGGCCATGAGGCCGGCGAGGGGAGCGGCGAAGGAGAGGATGACAGAGGTGGACAGGCCGAGGGTCTGCTTGTAGAGCTGCCAGTTGGTGAGGTTGAGGATGCCCCCCAGGCTCATGCCGAGGAGGAAGAGGCCGCCGACGGCGACCTGGGGGAGGCCGAGGGCGAGAAGGATGGGGAAGACGATGGTCGCCACCATGATGACCGCGCCCAGGCCGCCAAGGGTGGTGAAGAGGAGGGCGACGACGCCGGTGAGCAGCAGGGAGAGCACGAGGGGCCGGTCGCCGCCGAGTTCGGCGGCCTTCTTGACGAGGGTCTCGGCGACGCCGCTCTTGGAGACGATCTCGGCCAGGACGGCGCCGAGCATGGCGGTGGCATAGGCCTGATGCAGGTAGAGGGCGCCCTCGCTGACGACGGCGGCCAGGTCGGCCCAGGGAAGGCGGGCGACCAGCCCGATAGCGATCGCCATGACGGGGAGGGCCGCCAGCGCCGGGAGGCGGTTGAGGTACATCAGCACCGCCATGGCGGCGAGGATGGCGAGCAGGGCGAGGGCGATGCCCATGGCGTGTCCCCCCGAGCGCCTCAGGCGCCGAACTTCCCCTGGACGCCCATGAGGTTGGTGAGGATCGGCATCAGGTCGCGGCCGCGGATGCGGCACAGGCCGCCCGCGATGACCGCGCGCTCGCCGAAGCCGCGCACGGAGTCGGGCCGCACCGCCGGTCCTCGGATGGCGAGGGGCACAGTGTCGCCGCTGTGGTCGCCGAACTGGATGGGTGTGCAGTGGTCGGCGGTGACGGCGAGGTGCAGCTCTGCGGGAGCGTGCTCGAGCAGGTAGGCGGCGAGCCGGTCCACCTTCTCGGCGGCGGCGATCTTGGTGCGAGGGTCGGAATCGTGGCCGCCTAGATCGGGGGCCTTGATGTTGCAGAGCACGAAGTCGTGGCTGGCCAGCATCTCCAGGGTGGCCCGGGCGAGCGCGAGCTCGTTGGTGTCGAGGCCGCCAGTCGCCCCGGGCACCTCGGGAACGGTCATCTCGAGGTAGCGGCCGATGCCGGCGATAAGCCCCACCTCGACGACGCAGGCCCCCGCGATGCCGTAGCGCCTGCGGAACGGCTCCAGGTCGGGGGCCACGCCCGCGCCGCGAGGCAGCAGGATGTTGGCTGGGGGCTTCCCCTGGGCGGAGCGCTTCTGGTTCACGGGGTGCCCCCTCAGAACCTGCCAGGAGCGGAGGACGAACTGGTTGACGATGCGCGCGGTCTTCTGGTCCTCCTCTCTGTCTCCCTCGGCGGCGTGGGGCGGGACGCCCGCGTCGTGGGGATCCACATCGCTCACCCGGGGGCCCAGGCCCGGGCCCCGGAGGACGAGCGCGGCGCGGTGCTCGACGGACTCCTTCACATAGCAGGTCACGTCCTCGATCCGCATGCCGTCGAGGGCCTCCGCCAACTCGCGGGTGCGCTCGGCGATGCGCCCGGCGCGCCGGTCCACGATTCTGGCGCCGGTGAAGCGACCATCGCCGGCCAGCTCGAGGTCGCCCTCCAGGGAGGCGAAGTTGCAGCGAAAGCAGATGTCCCCCTTCTTCACCTCCATGCCGATGCCCAGGGCCTCGAATGGTCCCCGACCGGTGTAGACCTGGAAGGGGTCGTAGCCCAGTATCGCGAGGTGGGAGGTGTCGCTGCCGGCGCGGATGCCGGGCGCGATAGGGTCCATCAGGCCGCACTCGCCCTCGGCGGCGATGCGGTCGAGGGTGGGGGTGTCGGCGGCCTCGAGCGGGGTGCGGCCGTCGAGGTCGGGGATGGGTCGGTCGCCGAGGCCGTCCCCGATGAGGACGACTGCCTTGGTCTTGGTTGCCATGGTCAACCTCTCGGGTTGGAGTGCGCTGCGCCTACCCCCCAGTTCACCTCTGCGGGGGCGAACCCCTGGCGGCCGCGTGGAGGTCAGCCGCCGGGGGGATCGGCGAGACGCAGGATGGAGGCCCCGGGGTAGTAGGCAGCGAGGATCTCGGCGGCGGACTGTCCCTCCTCGGCACGCCCCCGCGCCCCCCACTGACAGAGCCCGAGGCCGTGGCCGTGGCCGACGCCCTCGAAGACGAACGCGCCCGGCTCGGTGGTGAGAGTGAAGGCAGTGCTGCGCAGGCCCTCGGGCCCGGCGAAGCCGGTGCCGAAGAGCCAGCGAATGGCGTCGCCGCGCACGAGGTGGAGGTCGTCGCGAGTGCGCACCTCGAGCCACTGGACGCGGTTGCTGTGGCGGGACATGGTGGTCTCGAGGGAGCGGAGCGGCGCGGGGGCGAGCCTGGGGTCGCCGCGGACGGCGCCGAGGTTGGCGCGCACCAGCCGGGAGGCCTCCTCGAGGGTGAATCGGCGGCGCCAGCTCACGTCTCGGTCGCGGGCGCAGTAAGGCTCGCCGGTGAGGGGGGAGATGTCGGGTCCGCCGACGAGGTATGGCAACAGCTTGCCCTGGCGGGTCTCCCAGGCGCGGGCGGTGGCGCCGCCGCAGGCGGAGTGGTAGAGGGCATCCACCAGCACGCCGTTCCAGGCGAGCACCTGGCCGGCGGTGGCGGCTGCCGCGCGGGCCGCGGCGGAGCCCGGGTCCACCGCGCCGAGATATGCCTGGCAGTGCACGCGGGCGCAAAGGTCGGCGCCGTCGGCCTCGTGGTCGCCCAGGTGCGAGAGGGAGTAAGTCCGGGCGGCGATGGCCTGGGCCTTGACAGCCTCGAGGTGGAACCAGCCGGGCATCTCGGCGGCGATGACGCCAGCGACGTAGTCCTCGAGCGCGGCGTGCTCGACCACCCGCAGCGCCCCGGCCGCGGGGCTCACCTCCAGCGCGCCGCGGTAGCGGCCGCGGCGCCCCCAACCCCCGCGCGTGGACACGACGAGCGCCCCTGCACCCCGGGGGATGATGCGCACTCGCGCCGCTGCGGCCCGGGCGCGCCCGGCCTCCAGGCGCACCTGCTGGCCCGCAGGCTGGAGCGTTGCGGAGGCCCCTGGGGACAGGACGGCCAGCTCCCGGCCCGTATCCGCCTCCTCTATGGCTGCGCCCGACTCCGCGCGCAGCGAGACGGAGGAGGCGCCGCCGAAGACGAGGACGCGGACAGGCCGTTCGCCCCTGGCGTACGGGCGCACCGAGTCGGGCCGCACCTCCGGCGGCAAGCCGCCGGAGGTGGAAAGGTGCCAGCAGAGCAGAGCGGCGGCGGCCCACGAGGCGCCGGTCATCGGAGCCTCCGGTCGGGTGCGGCGAGCCAGGCGGGCAGGTCGGCGAGAGAGCCCAGGACGAGGTCGGCGCCGGCGCGGGTGAGGGCCTCCATGGAGGCGCCGCCCGTGAGCACGCCTACGCACAGCCGCGCGCCGGCCCCGCGGCCGGCCTCCATGTCATAGGCGTGGTCGCCGACGACAGCCGCCTCATGGGGCTCAACACCCAGGCTGGCGAGGGAGCGCAGCACGTGGTCGGGGTCGGGCTTGGCGCGGGGTACGTCGTCGCGCGTCAGCAGGGAGTCGAAGCCGGAGAGGTCGCGCAGGACAAGCTCGCTGGCGGCGCGGCAGTTGCGGGTGATGAGGCCGACGGCGAGGCCGGCCCGGCCGATCGCAGCCAGCGCCTCCGCGGCGCCCGGCAGCAGTCGCGCCTGGCGCGCGCCCTCGAGCTCGAGCTGGACGACCGCGCGCTCGGCGGCCTCCCGGAGCCGGGGGCCCTCGGCGCCTACGCGAGCGGCCGCGGCGGCGATCTGCTCGATGATGCCTCGCACACCCAGGGAGGCGGTATCCACCTGCCAGGCGAGCGCGACCCGGCGGACCGCGGCGCGCATGGCCTCGAAGTCGTAGGGGCAGGTGGCGACGGTGCCGTCCACATCCAGCACCGCGGCGCGCAGGCCGGTCGAGGTACGCTGGCGGGCCGGCGCGCAGCCACTCACTCGAGCGCGCCGACGATGAGGATGGCGTTGTGGCCGCCGAAGCCGAAGGAGTTCGACATGGCGATCCTGACCGGATGGGAGCGGGCCTCGTTGGGCACATAGTCGAGGTCGCACTGGGGATCGGGCTCTTGGAGGTTGATGGTGGGCGGGACGACTCCGTCCCGGATGGAGAGGAGGCAGGCGATGAGCTCGACGGCGCCGGCTGCGCCGAGCAGGTGGCCGGTGACGGACTTGGTGGAGCTGCAGGGCAGGCGGGCGGCGTACTCGCCGAAGACGCGCTTGAGGGCGAGGGTCTCGGCCGGGTCGCCGGTGGGCGTGGCCGTGCCGTGGGTGTTCACGTAGTCAATGCGCTCGGGGGAGAGCTGCGCGTCCTCCAGCGCGGCCTCCATGGCGCGGGCCATGCCGTCGCCGTCCGGGCAGGGCTGGGTGATGTGGTAGGCGTCGGCGCTGGTGCCGTAGCCGAGGATCTCCCCATAGATGCGGGCACCGCGCCTGCGGGCCGCCTCCAGCTCCTCCAGTATCACCACGCCCGCGCCCTCGGCCATGACGAAGCCGTCGCGCTGGCTGTCGAACGGGCGGCTGGCGCCAGGGGGGTCGTCGTTGCGCCGCGAGAGCGCGCGCATGGCGCAGAAGCCGGCCAGGGCGAGGGGAGACACGGCAGCCTCGGCGCCGCCGGCGATCATGGCGTCGGCGTCGCCGCGCTTGATGATCTCGGCCGCCTCACCGATGGCGTGGGTGCTGGTGGCGCAGGCGGTGGCCACCGCGAGGTTCGGCCCTCTCGCGCCGAAGAGCATGGCGACGCGGCCGGAGGCGATGTCCATGATCATCATGGGGATGAAGAAGGGGCTGACGCGGCTGGGCCCGCGCTCCTGGAGGATGCGGTGCTGCTCTTCCCAGGTCCATGTGCCGCCGATGCCAGACCCGATGAGGACGCCGACGCGGGCCCCGTCGAGGGCCTCGAAGTCCAGGCCCGAGTCGTCCGCAGCCATGCGCGCGGCGGCGATGGCGAACTGGACGAAGCGGTCGGTGTGGCGCACTTCCCGGGGCTCGACCCAGGCGGCGGCGTCGAAGCCCTTGACCTCGCCGGCGACCCGAGAGGCGAAGGCGGAGGCGTCGAAGAGGGAAATGGCGGTGATGCCAGATCTCCCCGCGCACATGGCCTCCCAGGTGGGCGCGACGCCGATGCCCAACGGGGTGACGGCGCCGAGGCCGGTCACGACCACGCGCCGCTCCCCGACGGCGCCCCGACTCGGCCGACGACTGGCTCGTCTGCCGCTAGCCACTGCCCCGCTTGGCCTCGACGTAGTTGACCACGTCGGCGACCGTCTTGATCTTGTCAGCCTCCTCCTCGGGGATGTCCGGCAGCTCGAACTTCTCCTCGAGCGCCATGAGCAGCTCCACAAGCGTCAAGGAGTCCGCCCGCAGATCCTCCTCGAAGGAGGCGCTGGCCGTCACCACCGACTTGTCCACACCCAACTGCTCCGCCACCAGCGATCGCACTTCCTCGAAAATGGCCTCGTCCATTCCTTGCCCATCCTCCGTGATAGGGCGGCGCCCGCGGCGCCGCCGCCTCGAGCTTGGCAAGAACGCATATCACATATGCATCCCGCCGTCAACCTGTATCACCTGCCCCGTGATGTAGCTTGCACCCGGAGAGGCGAGGAACGCCACCGCCTCCGCCACATCGGCCGCCTCCCCCAGCCGCCCCAGGGGGATCAGGGCCGACAGCCGCTGCCTGGCTTCCTCTCCGAGGGCATCGGTCATGGGGGAGATGATGAAGCCCGGGGCGACCGCGTTGACGGTGATGCCCCGGGGGGCCAGCTCTCTCGCCAGGGACTTCGTCAAACCGATCAGGCCGGCCTTCGAGGCCGCGTAGTTCGCCTGCCCGGCGTTCCCCATCAGCCCCACCACCGAGGCCATGTTCACGATCCGCCCCGCGCGTTGCCGCAGCATCACCCGGGCGACCGCGCGGCTGCACACGAAGGCGCCGGTGAGATTGATATCGAGGACGCTGCGCCACTCCTCGTCGCTCATCCGCAGGACCAGGTTGTCCCGTGTGATCCCGGCGTTGTTGACCAGCAGGTCCAGCCGGCCTAGCTCCTCGACGCTCCGCTTTACCATCGCCTCCACCTGCGCGGGCTCGCGGACATCGGCCGGGACCACCACCGCCCGCCGGCCGGCGGCGCGGATCTCGTCCGCAACGGCCTCCAGTTCCTCCCGGCCCGGCTCGATGTCGTTGAGGGCGATGTCCATGTCGCGGGCTAGCCGCAGGGCGATCGTCCGCCCGATGCCGCGTCGGGCCCCGGTGATGAGGGCCGTTCGCGGCTGTGGCGGGGCCTCCGGTGTGGGCTGCGAAGTCATCCGAGCACCTCCTCCAGGATGATGGGCAGGTCCTCGGGCGCCCCTGCGGGAAGGGCCCGCGCCTGGGGCGAGATGCGCCCGATGAGGTTGGTCAGCACCTGCCCCGGTCCGACCTCGATGAACACCTCGACTCCCTCGGCGAGCATGCGGGCCACCGAGGCGCTCCAGAGCACCGGGCTGGACATCTGTCGGCTCATGGCGGCGCGCACGCCGCCGACGTCGGTGACGAGCTCTGCGCTGGCGTTGGCGACCACAGGGATGCGGGGCCGGTTGAGCGGCGCCTCGGAGACAAGGCGGGCGAAGGCGCGCGCGGCGTCGTCCATGAGCGGGGAGTGGAAGGCGCCCGACACCCGCAGCGGTATCGCCCGGCCGCGCAGCCTCCGCACTTCCTCCAGGGCGCGCTCCAGGGCCCTCTCCTCGCCCGAGACCACCACCTGGCCGGGCGAGTTGTAGTTCGCCGGCACCACAACGCCGGCCTCCGCAGCGCGGCGGCAGACCTCGGCGACCTGCTCGTCTGAGAGCCCGAGCACGGCCACCATGCCCCCAGGGCGGCGTTGAGCTGCCTCCTCCATCAGCTCCCCGCGGCGGCGCACGAGCCGAACAGCCTGCGGGAAGTCGAGCACGCCGGCGGCCACCCAGGCGCTGAACTCGCCGAGGCTATGGCCGGCGAGCAGCCGCGGAGACAGGCCGCGGCTCTGGAGGACGGTGAGCCAGGCGACACAGGTGGTGAGGAGGGCGGGCTGCGCGACATCCGTGCGGGTGAGGAGCGCATCGCTGCCCTCGGTGCAGACGGCGCCAAGGTCGAGCCCGAGCACCTCTCCGGCGACCTGGAAGACGGAGCGGGCGGCCGGCTCCTGGGCGAGGAGGGCGGCGGCCATGCCGGCCCGCTGGGAGGCCTGGCCGGGGAAGACGAAGGCGTAGGCGCGGCGGCCAGGGGTCACCATCGCAGAACCAGGCTGCCCCAGGCGAGGCCGGCGCCGAAGCTGGAGAGGACCACGTGGGCGCCGGGCTTGATGCGGCCATCGCGCACGGCCTCGTCGAGGGCGAGGGGTATGGAGGCGGCGGAGGTGTTGCCATAGCGGTCGAGGTTGGAGACGAATCGCTCGCGGGGGAGGTCGAGGCGCTTGGCGGCGGCCTCGATGATGCGGATGTTGGCCTGATGGGGGATGAAGACGTCAATGTCGTCCATGCGCAGGCCGGCCTTGGCGACGGCCTGCTCGGCCGACTCGGCGAGGGAGCGGACGGCGAACTTGAACACCTCGGGGCCGTTCATGTTGAGGTAGTGGAGCCGACGGGCGACGGTGTCGGCTGTCGGGGGCATGCGGGAGCCGCCCGCGGGGAGGGTGAGGGCGTCGGCATTGGTGCCGTCGTTGCCGAGGCAGTAGGCGAGGATACCACGGCCCTGCTCGGTGGGGGCGACGATGGCGGCGCCGGCGGCGTCGCCGAAGAGGACGCAGGTGCTGCGGTCCTGCCAGTCGGTGATCCTGGAGAGGGTCTCCGCCCCGATCACGAGGGCGCGCTGGTAGGCGCCGGTGCCGATCATCTCGTTGGCGACGGCCAGGGCGTAGACGAAGCCCGTGCAGCCAACCAGCAGGTCGAAGGCGGTCGCCTGAGGGACCGCGAGCTTCTCCTGGAGCAGGGAGGCGGTGCAGGGGAAGATCATGTCCCCAGTGACGCTGGCGACGATGATGAGGTCGAGGTCGGCGGGCTGGAGGCCGGCGGAGGCGAGGGCGGCGAGGGCGGCCGGCGCGGCGAGGTCGGAGGTGGCGACCTCGGGTTCGGCGATGCGGCGCTCGCGGATGCCGGTGCGGGTCCGGATCCACTCGTCCGAGGTGTCCACCATCTTCTCGAGGTCGAAGTTGGTCAGTACCCTCGGGGGAGTGTAGGAACCGGTGCCGATGATGCCGACCGCGCGGCGTTCACAGCCCAATGTCAGCGCTCACTCAGGGTTCTCGGTTCGCGGGGACGGCGTCTGGGCGGTTCCGCCTTCCAGGGGAGGGGCCGCCGCCAGCTCCTCCACCACCCCGCGCTGGGCTAGCTCCCAGGCCACCCGGATGGCGCTCTCGACGGCCGCCGGCGTGGAACGGCCGTGGCCGACCACGCAGACGCCCCGGACTCCCACCAGCAGCGCCCCGCCATAGGAGGCGTAGTCGAGGCGTCGGCCCAGCGCCCGCAGCTCAGGCCCCAGGAGCCAGGCGCCAAGGCGGGCGCGGGCAGTTCGCGTGAGGTGCTGCCGGAGAAGACGGTGGAACAGCTCGGCGCAGCCCTCGGTCGCCTTGAGAAGTACGTTGCCGACGAAGCCGTCGCACACGACCACGTCCACATCGCCAAGGGCGATCTGCTGGCCCTCGACATTGCCGACGAAGTGCAGCCCTGACCCCGCGAGGAGGGCGTAGGCGCGCTTGGTGAGTGCGTTGCCCTTCGAGGGCTCCTCCCCGATGTTCAAGAGACCGACACGCGGGCGTTCGACATGTAGCAGGCATCGGGCATAGACCGCGCCCATGCGCGCGAAATCGAGCAGGTGCTCCGGGCGCGCGTCAAGGGTGGCCCCGCCGTCGAGCACGACGACGCTGCCGGTGGAGCGGGGCAGCAACATGGCGATGGCTGGTCGCTCTACGCCGGGGAGCATGCCCAGCCGCAGGGCGGCGGCGCCCATGACCGCGCCGGAGTTGCCGACCGATACCACGGCCGAGGCACGTCCCTGTTTGACCAGGTCCACGGCGACGACGATGGAGGAGTCCCGCTTGCGCAGCAGGGCGGCGCCGGGGGACTCTGCCATGCCGATGGCGGCGGGGGCGTGGATGACCTCGAGCCCGGG
>CAYLPT010000012.1:0-11104 GCA_964385645.1 uncultured bacterium | reverse complement strand
GGTTGCGGTAGGCGGCGCGCTCGGCCGTGTAGACGCAGCCGTAGGGGAGCCGGTGGAGCCACTCGTGGGCGATGTTGGCGGTGGTGAAGCCGGCACCATAGGTCTCGAGGATATGCAGCCCGAGGATGGGGTAGTCCATGTCATCATCCCGGGCCATGCGGGTGATGTTGCCTCGGAGCTGTGGGTCACCGGGCGGCGGGTAGGCGATGATGTCGGGCTGGCCGGCCTCGGGGGCGCCCCAGAAGGCCATCCCCTCCGGGGGCTGGGAGATGGCGGGCCAGTAGTCAGACAGCGGCCACTCGCCGAGGGCCCGGAGGGCGCGCTCGATGCGCTGGCGAGACCAGCCCTCGCACGGCTTGCCCAGCAAGCAGCCGGCCGCCCGGCCGAGCCAGGCGCCGCGGGTGCGGTCGGCGAGGGCGCGCTTGCCGAGCTTGAGAGGGAGGGTGCGCGGACCCTCGGGCCGCGCCGCGCGAATGCCCGCCAAGTCGGAGGGCTCCTCATAGGGGAAGTCGGGCCGGGGCGGGAGGTCGCCGAGGGTGTCGGCGATGCGCGCCCGCTCGGCGGGGTCGTCGCCCCCGGCATCGAGCCTGCCGCGAAGGGCGGAGACGTCCCGGCCCTCCTCCTCCAGCGCGGTCAGCTCCTCCCTGATCTCCTCGGCGGTGGGGGTGGGGGCGGACATGGGGCCTCCTCAGGCCTTGGCCGGCAGGACCAGCTTCTCGCCGACACGCAGAATGTGGTACCGGCGCTCGGCGTCGTGGATGAGCTCGCCCACGGCCTCGGGGTCGCCGGTGCACCAGTAGAGGTCGGAGTCGTAGGTGCCGTAGTGGCAGGGGATGATGTGGCGTGCTCCGGTGGCGTTGGCGAGGCGGGCCGCGCCCTCGGCGCCCAGCACGTGGGGCGCGATGGGCAGCATGAGCACGTCCACACCGCGCATCTCGAGGTGCTCGTCGAGGAGGTCGGTGTCGCCCGGATGCCAGATGGTCACCCCGGCCGCGCGCAGGACGAAGCCGCAGCAGTCGCCCCGCTGGGTGGCGCCCTGCTCCTCTTCGTGCCTGGCGATGGTGGGGGTGACCTGCATGTCGCCGACGCGCAGGGCCTGGCCGTAGCGCGCGACCCGCAGCCGCTGCTCGGGCAGGCCCATCTGCCGGAGCTTCTCCGCGGTGCGCGCGGTGCCGACGAAGACGGCGTGGGTGCGACTGATGAGTTCGGGCGCGCTGCGAGGCGCGGTGTGGTCGCCGTGGTCGTGGGTCAAGAGCACCGCGTCGGCGCGGTCAATGCTGCGCGCGCGGATGGGCAAAGGCGCCAGCAGAGGCAGCCCCACCTCGGAGGTCACAGGATCCTGATCGTCGCTGGGCTCGATCACGGGGTCAATGAGGACCACTCGGCCGGCCGCGTTGATGGCGAAGCCGGCCTGCCCGAGCCACCAGACGGTCACCGCCACGGCTTCGAGGTCAGTCAGCTCCTTCGGGTCAATGATCGCCAATGGCGGCTCCAGTGTCTCAGGTCACCCCTGCACCCCTGATCATCTTCGGCTCCGGCGGCCGCGAATCCTGCCCCGGCCCCCGGACGGAGTGGGGCCGCAGGGGCCGGGCGCGGGCGCGCCGAAGCAGACTCTGACGGAGCCCACGATGGAGCCTGTGCGCCTCAGCGACCGCGCCAGCTTCCGGCCCGAGCGCTTCCTCCCCTGGCTCATCTACGGCTCGGGGCGGGCGCGGGCCTTTCTGCTGTGCCTGGAGCCGGGCCAGGGGTTGGCGCCACGCGCCGATCCGGAGGAGATGCTCTGCTACGTGCTGGCGGGGCGGGGCCGGCTCACGCTCGGTGATGCAGGCCACGAGGTCTCGGCCGGTCACTTCGCGGCGGCCGCGCCGGGGGAGCGCCGCGGGCTAGAGGCGACCGAGCGCCTGATCGCGCTGTGGGTGCACATCGGTTGCGGGGGCGAGGCCGGCGATGCCGCGTAGGCGCCGCATCGGCTTCGTCGGGTGCCCCCCGGAGGAGGTGCTGGCCCCCCGCCGCCGGGAGGAGCTCATTGACCTGGACAACCTTCTGCCGGGAGTCGAGCCCAGGGGGGAGGCGATTCTGCCCAGGACGACGTGTCGGATCATCCGGAGGATCCTCGACAACGCGCTCAGCCTGGAGCTCGACGAGGTCGTGCTGGATGAGGGCTATGGCAAGTGCGACGCCGCCCGGGGGCTGGCTGAGGTGCTGGAGGACCTGCTTGGGGTGCCGGTCCTGCGTACCCAGAACGACAACCGCAAGGGCGTGGGCACACCGATCTCGGATTCAGACCTCCCCCTGGTGCGCAAGATGGAGCTCATCCTCGAGGGGCTGGTGAACCCCGCCGCGGCCGAGGGTCTGCAACTGAGGGTGGAGCCGAGGCCTCGGGCGGCCATCTGGGGGGTGCCGGCTGCGGATTTCGCGCTCTACGAGGTGTTCCCCGACGGCACGCGGGTGCTGGGGTGGACGCGGTGTCTGGAGAACCGCACTCCCGCCGACTGGGAGCTGGAGATGGAGGTGCTGGGGGGAGTGCCGACGGTCTTTTTCGCGCAGACCTTCTGCCCGAAGAACGTCGTGGCGCAGCACCTGGCGCGCCGGCACGGGGGCCTGCATGTGGACTTCGACGGGGCAATGTCGCAGCCCGTGCGGGCGAAGATCGAGGCCTTCTTGCACTTCCGGGGCGCGTGGGACTGATGCCCATCCTCGCCGACTTCGGCACCACCTGGACCAAGGTGCTCGACACCGCGACGGGCGAGCGCCGCGTCCTGCCCACGCGCGAGTCGGGCGATGTGCGCGCGGATCTGGCGACGGGGCACAACGCACGCCGCCGCGCGCCGCGGAGCGTGAACGAGCTCATCGCGCTGGCCCGGGGCGGGCTGCGGCTGGTCAAGGAGCCTGAGTTCACACTCGTGGACGTGGGCTCCCGAGATGTGAAGTACGTCCGCTTGCGGGAGGGGGACCTTGTGGGGATGGACTGGGAGACGACCTGCGGCGCGCTCACCGGCTTCACGCTCGAGCTGCTGGGCCGCTATTACGGGCTGGACTACGACCAGATCGAGCCGGCCGGCATCGCTGCGCCGGTCACCTGCGGGGTTCTGGGCATGGAGCGGCTGTTCGAGCTGGTGTCGGAGGGGGCCTCGGTCGAGGAGGCGGTGGCGCGCTTCGTCCGCGGGGTGGCGCTGAACGCGCATCGCTTCGCGGGCGAGCCCGGGCGAATCTACCTCTCGGGGGGCATGTGCGACAATCGCCTGTTCCTGCGCAGCTTCCCCCCGGGGGTCGTCGTCGTGCCAATGGGGCGCTTTGTGCTCGTCGAGGGGCTGCTGGAGCGGCTGGAGCGGGGATTTGCACGGCACGCCGAAGAGAGGGCGGGAGGGACACAACATGGCGAGTGAGGCGGCACGGAAGCTCGCGGGCGCGCGGTGGATCGCCGTGGGCATCTACGCCGCGGTGCTCGTCATCTTCCCCCTGGTCGGCCGGCACGTGAGGCTGGAGGCGTCGCTCGACCCCGCCGCGTCGAGGATACTGCTGGCCGCCCTCGGGATGGTCGCGATCGCGGACTACGCGCTGTCGCTGTTCCTGGAGGACCGGATGCTGACCGGAGGGGGCAGCGGCCGGCGCGCGCCACCGGCGACGACGGCGCTGGTGGTGGCCACCGTCGGGGCTTCTCTCGCGGCCTACGGGCTGGTCGCGTCTCTGCTTATCGGGCAGGGCTCGGGCTTCCCTTTCTATGCCCTCGCGCTTGTGCACTGGGTTCACCTCATGCTGAGGTGGCCCTCCTATGAGAGGGCGGCCGGGAATGCGTTCTGAACCATCATCAACCGAGGAGGTTGCGAAATGGCGATTGATGTCCATATCCACACCAGGGGCGGCGAGGACGGCGCCAAGGTCCTGAAGGCCATGGATGAGGTCGGCCTGGAGCGGGTCGTCCTCTTCTCCGTGCCGCCCCACCGGGAGGGCGGGGGCGCCGACCGGAAGGACGCCCACAAGCCGGTGCTCGACGAGATCGCGAGCCTCGTGCAGGCGGATCCGGAGCGACTGATCGGCTTCGCCTGGATAGAGCCCTCGCTGCCGGACGCGGTGGCGGCGGTGGACTACGCGCTCGGGGAGAAGAACCTGCGCGGCGTGAAGATGATCCCCCACCACTGGTATCCGGGGGACGAGCGGGCGCGGGCCTGCTACGCGAAGATCGAGGAGCACGGCAAGCCGATGTTGTTTCACACCGGGATCCTGTGGGGTGATAGCGAGACCTCGCAGTACTGCCGGCCGGCCTTCTACGAGGTCATGCTCCACTACCCGGGGATACGGTTCGCGATGGCCCATCTGAGCTGGCCCTGGACCGATGAGTGCTTTGCCGTGTGCGGCAAGTTCCGCCACGCGGCGGGCTACGACCCGGCGAAGTGGCGGGTGTTTGCGGACATGACCTCGGGCGCGCCGCGAATCTGGAAAGTGGACGCCATGCGCAAGGGCCTCGCCTACCTGGGGGACACGCAGTTCGTGTACGGCAGCGACTGCTTCGAGGCCGAGGACCCCGAGGCGCTGCGGCGCAACCTGGTCATGGACCGCGAGATCCTGCGCGAGTGCGGCTGCTCGGCGGAGACGATGGAGCGCATCTTCACCACCAACGCGCTCCGCTGGCTGGGCCTGGAGTAGGGCCCCGCGGCGGTCAGCGAAGGAGCGGCGGTGGCTCGGGGCGGGTCAGCCAGTCGCGCAGCTCCTCGTGTATGACGTACTCCATCGTGGAGAGAGACCGGAAGTAGGCCTCGATCTCCTCGAAGCTCGAGGTCTTGGGGGAGATCTCCGTGCCCGGGGCCGCGTCTGGCTCCGGGCCGGGCGGGTTGGTGACCATGCCCCAGTGGGCGTCGCCGATGCCGCCGTCGCGGCCCAACACCTTGTAGGACCACATGGTTACCGCCCATCCCAAGCCCGTGTAGGTGTCGAAGCTGTGGCGCATCATCTCCGCCCCGCCGGCCGCCCGGAAGACGACGTTCATCTCGCCCACCAGGAGGGGGACGCCGGCGGCCTCGACGCGCTCGCGCCACTCGTGCACGCCGGTGGTGAGCCACTCCACGTGCGTTTCCCGCGTGGGTTCGCCCCAGCCAAAGAGCCCGGGGTAGAAGTGGGCGTCGAAGGCGATGTTGCGCAGGCCGAGCGCCCGGGGCTGGCCGTAGAACTCGAAGCCGTCGGGCATGGAGGGGAAGATGACAACAGTGTGGGCGTCCACCTCCCGGATCGCCCGGTAGATGTCGAGCATCAGCTCGCGGAGCTCCTCCTTCGGCGCGTGGTAGGGCTCGTTGAGCAGGCCGTAGCCGGCGACCACGGTGCGGCGCCGGTAGCGGCTGGCGATCTCGCGCCACAGCCAGACGGTGCGGCGCTTGTTCTCGTCGCTGCCCCAGAGGGCGTTGCGGCCCTCCCGGCCGGAGTGGTGCCACCAGTTCTGTCCGCCGGGCGCGCCGTGCAGGTCGAGGATCACATAGAGCCCGGCCTGCTCGGCCAGCTCGAGGGCGCGGTCGAGGTGCCGCCAGGCGCCGGGCCGGAGCTGGCCGGGGCGGGCCTCGTCCTCGATCAGCCAGTGGACGAAGGGCAGGCGGACGACGTTCATGCCGAAGGACTTGATGATAGCGAAGTCGCGCGCGGTGATGAAGTGGCTGTGGTAGGTCTCCATCAGCCGGTCCTTGCGCGCCCGGCCGAAGCGCTCCGCGAGCACCTGCTCCAGCGTGTACTGGTCCGGGATCCCCTCGGTGCGCATGGCATGCATCCACATCTCCTGGATCAGCCAGTTTCCGAGGTTGCATCCCCGCAGCACCACCGGGCTGCCGTGCTCATCCACCCACTGGGCGCCGCGGGTGGTGATCCGGGCAAGAGCCGACCCATACGAAGCGGGGCCGGCCGCAGAACATAGGGTGAGCAGGCCGACTGCGAGACCGCAGGAGCGGACCATCCGGTGCTCCCTTCCGCCCCCCGCGTGCGCCGGTCGCACGCCGTGGCGGGCACCACCCCGGGTGGGTTCAACAGGTCGGCGGGCGCCTCCTTCGCGCGGGCAGGAATCGGGCGCCGGGACCGTGAACCAGGAAGCGCGTCCGCGCCGGCGGGCGCGATCGGTGACCATACGCAAGGGAGGACCGACTGGTGGCGCAGAGAGGCAAGCGAAAGCCGCGGCTGGGCGTCCTGGTGGGCGGGGGGCCGGCGCCGGGCATCAACGGCGTGATCGGCGCGGTGACGATGGAGGCCCACCGACTGGGGGTGGAGGTGGTGGGGATCTACGACGGGTTCAGGTGGCTGGCGCGGGGTGATACGGACCACGTGACGCCCTTGACGCCGGAGGTGGTGGATGGGCCGCGGCTGCGGGGGGGCTCGATGCTGCACACCTCGCGCGAGAACCCGACGAAGAGCGCCAAGGCGATGGCGAACGTGGTGGGCGCGCTGGAGGAGCTGGGGGTGAAGCACCTGGTGACCATCGGGGGCGACGACACCGCCTTCAGCGCGTACAAGACCTGGGAGCGGACGCGGGGGGCCATCAGTGTGGCGCACGTGCCCAAGACCGTGGACAACGACCTGCCGCTGCCGGGGGCTGCGCCGACCTTCGGGTTTCGGACCGCGTGCCACGTTGGCGGCGCGCTGGTGCGCAACCTGCGGGAGGACGCCCGGACCACCCGCCGCTGGTACCTGGTGGTGGCGATGGGGCGGAGCGCGGGCCACCTCGCCCTCGGGATGGCCTCCGCCGGGGGCGCGGCGCTGGCTGTGATCCCGGAGGAGTTCGCCGGCCGCTCGCTGTCGCTGGAAGGGCTGTGCCAGCTCATCGAGGCCAGCATGTATAAGGCAAAGGCCCTCGGCCGCGATCACGGCGTCGTCGTGGTCGCGGAGGGCGTGGCCGAACTCATGAAGTCCGACCTGGAGGCCCATCCCTTCGCGGTGTCGGAGGTGGACGAGCACGGCCACCCGCGGCTGTCCGAGGTGCCGCTGGCGCTGATCATCAAGCGGGCGCTGGCGCACCGGGCCGCGGAGCGAGGCAAGAAGCGCACGATCGTGGATGTCACCATCGGCTACGAGCTGCGCTGCGCGGACCCCATCGCCTTCGACATCGAGTACACCCACCAGTTGGGGTGGGGCGCGGTGCGGTACCTGCTGCAGGCCGGAGAGGCGAGCGGGAAGGCGGCGGGCGCGCTCATCTCCATCCAGCACGGTGAGCTGATGCCGATCCCGCTGCCCGACATCCTCGATGTGAAGACGGGCCGGACCGAGGTGCGCCGCGTGAACCTGGAGTCCGACGTGACGCGGGCCGCCTTCGACCAGATGATCCGGCTGGAAGCGGCCGACCTCAAGAGCCGGGAGTCCCTCGCGCGGCTCGCCGAGGCGGCCGAGCTGACCCCCAAGCAGTTCCGCGAGCAGTACGGCCACCTGGTCGAGCTCTAGGCGGCCGGCTCACCGACCCGCCGCCCCCGGTCGCCCGCGCGGGCCAGCCTGTCTCGGGCCTGCGGCGGCGCGGGTACAACTGGCATCGGAGGCGTCCCACATGGCAAGCACGAAGTCGGATACACCCCCGGATTGGGAGAACCCCGCCGTCATCGCGCGCGGCGTGGAGCCTCCCCACGCCACACTATTCCCCTATCCCGATGAGGCGAGCGCGCGCGCGGGCCAGCGCGCCGCCTCACCGTGGTACCGACTGCTGAACGGGCGCTGGCGCTTCTGCTATCTCCCCCACCCGGGGGCCGTGCCCAGGGGCTTCGCCGAGCCGTCCTTCGCCGACGAGACCTGGGACACCATACCGGTGCCGAGCAACTGGCAGATGCTGGGCTACGGGAAGCCCATCTACCGCAATGCCGGCTACTGCTTCCCCGTGGACCCCCCGCGGGTGCCCGACGAGAACCCCGTCGGCCTCTACCGAACGACCTTCGAGGTGCCCGCCTCCTGGTCGGAGCGGCGCGTGTCCTTGACATTCGACGGGGTGAACTCGGCCTGCTATGTGTGGGTGAACGGCCGGGAGGTGGGCTACAGCCAGGGCAGCCGCATCCCCGCCGAGTTCGACATCACCCCGCACCTGCGGCCGGGCGCCAACGTGCTCGCGGTGCAGGTCCTCCAGTGGTGTGACGGCAGCTACCTGGAGGACCAGGACATGTGGCGGCTCAGCGGGATCTTCCGCGACGTCTACCTGGTCGCCTCGCCCCCGGTCCATGTCCGCGATGTGACCCTGCGGACCCGCCTCGACGACAAGTACGAGGACGCGGTGCTGGAGGTGAGCGCCGCGGTGAGGAATGCTACGGAGCGGGCCTGCAAGGGCTGCCGCCTGACGGCTTCTCTGCTAGACGCCGAGGGGCGCGCGGTGGCGGAGGCCGTGGTCGCGCAGGGGCTCGCGGTAGGGGCCGGCGAGGAGGTGAGCCTGGCGGCTGAGCTGGAGGTCCAGCGACCCCGGAAGTGGTCGGCCGAGGAGCCGAACCTGTACACGCTCCTGCTCTCGCTGGCCGGCCCCGGCGAGGGGGAGCGCACGGTGCTGCCCTTTGCGGTGGGGTTTCGGCAGCTCGAGATCGCGGAGGGGCGCTTCCTGCTGAACGGCGTGCCGCTGAAGCTGCGGGGCGTGAACCGCCACGAGATGCACCCCGACCTGGGGCAGGCGGTGTCGCTGGACTCGATGATCCAGGACATCGTGCTGATGAAGCAGCACAACATCAACGCGGTGCGCACCTCGCACTACCCCGACGACCCGCGCTGGCTTGAGCTGTGCGATCGCTATGGCCTCTACGTCATTGACGAGGCGGACCTGGAGACCCACGGGTTCGCGGCCCTGGGCGATTGGGCGCGCCTGTCGGCCGACCCGGAGTGGCGGGAGGCCTACCTCGACCGGGCGCGGCGGATGGTCCACCGGGACAAGAACCACCCCTCGGTCATCATGTGGTCCCTGGGGAACGAGTCGGGCTATGGCGCGAACCACGACGCGATGGCGGCCTGGATCCGCGAGACCGACCCGACGCGCTTCATCCACTACGAGGGCGCGGGGGCCGCGCCAATGGTGGACGTGGTGAGCGTCATGTACCCCACCGTGGAGCGGCTGATCGCGGAGGGCCGGCGGGACGACGACCCGCGGCCCTTCCTGATGTGCGAGTACGCCCACGCCATGGGCAATGGCCCCGGCAACCTGAAGGAGTACTGGGAGGCCATCTGGGAGCACCCGCGGCTGCTGGGCGGATGTGTCTGGGAGTGGGTGGACCACGGGATCCGCCAGCACACGGAATCGGGCGAGGAGTGGTTCGCATATGGCGGCGACTTCGGCGATGAACCACATGACGGCAACTTCTGCATTGACGGGCTGAACTTCCCGGACCGCGTCCCCCACACCGGGCTGGTCGAGTACAAGAAGATCCTGGAGCCGGTGCAGGTTGCGGCGCGCGACCTGCGGGCGGGCAAGCTCCAGATCACGAACCGGTATCAGTTCATCTCTCTTGCTCACCTGGAGGGCGCGTGGTCGGTCTCCCGCGACGGATGCGTGGTCCGCCAGGGTGTGCTGCCAACGCTAGACACACCCCCCGGGGAGGCGACCGAGGTCACCCTCCCCTATGACCTGGATTCCCTGCCCCCGGGCGGCGAGTACTTCCTGGAGGTGCGCTTCACCCTCGCCCACGCGACGCCGTGGGCGGACCGCGGCCACGAGGTCGCCTGGGCGCAGTTCCCGCTGCCGGTGGAGGCCCCCGCGCCGGCGCCGGTCCGCCTCGATGACCTGCCGCCGATCGAGGTGAGCGAGTCGGAGGCGGCCATTGTCGTGCGCGCGGAGGAATTCCGGCTGTGCTTCGACCGGCATCTCGGCACCATCGCCGAGCTGGAGTGGCGGGGCCAGCCCCTGCTGACCGCGGGCCCGCGGCTCAACGTGTGGCGCGCGCCGACGGACAACGACGTGCACATCGCGCGAGAGTGGCGCAAGGCCGGCCTCGACCGGCTCCAGCATCGCGTGGACGGCGTCGAGGTGGTTGCCGCGCCCGGCTCCGCCGTCTGCCTGGAGGCGCGCTCCACGCTGGGCTCCCCCTCCCTCCCACCGGCCTTCGCCTGCCGCTATCGCTACACCATCTACGGCACCGGCGACATCGTCATCGCGGTGGCGGTGGAGCCGCAGCGCGAACTGCCGAGCCTGCCCCGCCTGGGTCTGCAGATGCGGCTGCCGCGGGAGCTCGACCAGTTCGCCTGGTACGGCCGGGGGCCCCATGAGAGCTATGTGGACCGCAAGGAGAGCGCCCGCGTCGGCCTCTGGCAGGGCACGGTGCAGGAGCAGTACGTGCCCTATGTCAACCCGCAGGAGAACGGCAACAAGTCCGATGTGCGCTGGGCGGCGGTGACCGACCTGCGAGGCGCGGGGCTGCTGGCGGTCGGCATGCCGCTGCTCAATGTCAGCGTCCACCATTACACGCCCGAGGATCTCACCCGCGCCCGTCACACCTATGAGCTGGTCCCGCGGCAGGAGACGATCCTCCACCTCGACCACGCCCAGGCGCCGCTGGGAAGCCAGAGCTGCGGGCCCGGCCCGCTCGAGAAGTACCTGCTGAGGCCCGAGAGGGTGGAGTTCCGGGTCCGCCTGCGGCCCTTCCAGGCGCGGGCCGCCTCGCCGATGGGCCTCAGCCGGGAGAGGCTGCCCGAGCTCCCGTGAGCAGGACGGGAAGGAGTTCCGCCGCCGGCCCAAAAAGAGGGCTGGGAGTACCCGCCTGGGGCGGGCGCCGAGCCGGCCCGACAGGCCCCTCGCCTGAGGTCACCTCCGACGGGGAAAGGCTGCGCCGTGCGCGCGTGCCGCGCCCCGCGGCGGGCGGATCAGACCATGACCGATCTGCGTGACAGCATGCAGCCGCGCCGCCCAGAGTGTGCGCGATGCCCCCTGGATAGCTGCCAGCTGAAGGAGGCGCGAGATGCGACGCAGTGCGGCGCAGGCGCCCTACAGGGGTGGCGGCTGAGCGTTGCGGCCCTGGGACTCCTCCTCGGCCCGGTGGCCGGGGTCCTCTCCGACCGGGTGGGCCGCAAGCGCCTCATCGTGTGGGGCCTCGGGGCCTACGCCGTGGTGTCGGTCCTCTACATCGTGGCCCAGAGTCTGTGGCAGATGGGGCTCTTCCGGCTCCTCCATGGCGTGGGCTCGATCCTCGTG
>CAYLPT010000011.1:0-6403 GCA_964385645.1 uncultured bacterium | reverse complement strand
CGCGTACCTGCAGGCGACGGGGCGGGCGGAGTACGTGTCGGCGACTGACCAGGAGGCGCTGGAGGCGTTCGCGGCGCTGACGGAGCTGGAGGGGATCATGCCCGCGCTGGAGAGCGCGCACGCCCTGGCCCACGCGATGCGGCTGGCGCCGGAGCTGGGCCGGCAGGCGGTGATCCTGGTGAACTTGTCGGGGCGAGGCGACAAGGACATCGCGGAGGTGCAGCGGCTGCTGGCGGAGGCCCGGAGATGAGCCGGATCGAGGCCCGATTCGAGGCCCTCCGGCAGCAGGGGGAGGGCGCGCTGATCGTGTTCGTCGTCGCCGGCCACCCGAGCCCGGGGGCGATGCCCGCGGTCCTGGAGGCGGTGGCGGAGGCGGGGGCAGACATCATCGAGCTGGGGATCCCGTTCTCTGACCCGCTGGCCGACGGCGCGACGATCCAGGCGGCCTCACAGCAGGCGCTGGCGGAAGGCATGACGCCGGCCGGGGTGCTGCGGATGGCTTCCGAGTTCCGCGCTCGGCGGGACACACCGCTGGTGGTGATGACGTGCTACAATCCCGTCTGGCAGTTCGGCGTCGCGCGATTCGCGCAACACGCGGCGGCCTCGGGGGTGGACGGCGTGATCGTGACCGACCTGCCTCCGGAGGAGTCGCGGGAGTGGGTGGAGGCTGCGCGCGCACACGGGGTTGACACGGTGTTCCTGCTGTCGCCGACGAGCGGGCCGACGCGGGTGAAGAAAGCTGTTGATCTTGCGACGGGTTTCGTATATTGTGTCTCCCGGATGGGCGTGACCGGCGCGCGGGAGGCGCTGCCGGCCGACCTGGAGGAGATGGTCGGGCGCATCCGGGCGCAGACCGACAGGCCGGTGGCGGTAGGCTTCGGGATCTCACGGCCGGAGCACGTCGCCCAGGTGTGTCGGGTGGCCGATGGGGCGGTGGTGGGCAGCGCCGTGGTGTCCCGCCTCGCGGAGGCGGGAGATGCGGCAGGGCTCGCGCGGGGGGTGGGCGAGCTGGTGGGCCGGCTCAAGGCGGCGACGCGGGGCCTGCGAGGGGTCCGCCTGAGGCGGGCTTGAGTTTCAGCACGAGCGGGAGCGGCGGAAGCTGGGAGAGGGAAGGGAATGTTCTCGAAGATCGCCCTGGCGAAGATGATTGACTACTCCGTGCTGCGGCCGGATGCGACGGAGGAGGACATCATCCGGTGCTGTGAGGAGGCGAAGGAGTACCATTTCGCGTGTGTGATGGTGCTGCCCTACTGGTGCCATGTGGCGGAGCGGAGGCTGCGAGACTCGGACGTGAAGGTGGGCTCGGTGATCGCCTATCCCTTCGGGACGACGCCCACCGCGGCCAAGGTCTGCGAGGCGCGCCAGGCGATCGGGCACGGGGCGACGGAGTTGGACGTGGTGGTGAACCTGGGGGCGCTCAAGTCGGGTGACTACGCCACCGTCCAGCAGGACATCGAGGAGGTGGTGACGGCGGCGAAGCTGGCCGGGCTGACCGAGGACGGGGAGGACATCCTGGCCAAGGTGATTGTGGAGGTGGGGCTGACGACGCGGGAGGAGCAGGCCCGGGTGTGCAAGATGGCGCAGGCGGCGCGGGCCGACTTCCTGAAGACATGCACGGGGCAGGGGCCGCGCAAGGTGACGGTGCAGGATGTCAAGCACCTGCGCCAGCACGCGGGCCGGGAGATGGGGATCAAAGCGGCCGGCGGAATCCGGACCATCGAGCAGGCCGCGGCCCTCATCAACGCGGGGGCCAACCGCATCGGCACCAGCACGGGCATCGCCATCGTGGACGCCTACGACCAGTCGCGGGGCGCACTCACGGAGGAAGTGCTGCGGTAGGGGGGCGGCTCCGCGCCAACCGGCCGCCGGGAGGTGCGCCAGAGTGAGCCCCGCTCGCCTCTACCGGGTCTCGGCGCTCGTGCTCCGCCAGCGCAATCTGGGGGAGGCGGATCGGATCGTCGGGGTGCTCACCCGGGAGCGGGGCAAGCTCTCGGCGGTCGCGAAGGGGGTTCGGAAGCCCCGCAGCAAGCTGGCCGGCGGCCTCCAGCTCTTCTGCCACGCCCGCCTTCAGCTCGCGGCGGGCCGCTCCCTCGAGGTGATCACCCAGGTCGAGCCGCTCGACTTGTTCTACCCGCTGCGCGCGGACATGGCGCGCTACCTGCACGCCTCCTATGTCGCCGAGCTCGTGGACGCGCTGACCGAGGAGTCGGATCCCGACCCTGTGGCCTTCGAGCTCACCCGCCAGTCGCTGGCCGCGCTGGCCCGCGGAGGCGATCCGCCCACCATCGCCCGGGCCTTCGAGCTCAAGCTGTTGGGCCGGTTCGGCTACGGCCCGGAGCTGGAGACCTGTGTCGGCTGCGGGGCACAGGTGGGGGCAGCGGCGGCAGGATTCTCGCCCTCCGCCGGAGGAGTCCTGTGCGCGCGCTGCCGCTGTGCGGAGGGCGCAGCGGCGGTCGCGCCGGAGGCCCTCCGGGCGATGCGAGAGCTGCTCGCCCTCCCCCTGGAGGCGCTGGCGGGCAGGCGGCTCTCCGCGCGGGCCGGCGCGGACCTGGGCCGCGTCATGCGGGCGTTCGTGGACTACCGCCTGGAGCGACCGCTGCGCAGTGCGGCCTTCCTGGCCGGGCCGATGGGATGATGGAGAACAGCGAAGTCGCGCGCGTCCTGACCGAGATCGCGGAGCTCATGGCGGTCAAGGGCGAGAGTTCCTTCCGGGTGCGGGCCTACGAGCGGGCCGCGGAGGCCGTCGCCGGGGCGACGGAGCATCTCTCGGCGATCCGGGAGGGCAAGGGGCTCGAATCGCTGCCTGGGGTGGGAAAGAGCATCGCCGAGGACATCGCGGAGCTGCTCGACACCGGCCGGTGCGAGCGGCACCAGCGCCTGCTCTCGGAGCTGCCCGCGGGGGTGCTCGACATGCTCCAGGTGCCCCACGTCGGCCCCAAGACGGCTAAGGCTCTCATCGAGGTGGGTGGGATCACGAGCCTCGAGCAGCTCGAGCAGGCGGCGCGGGAGGGCCGGCTGCGGACGCTCCCGGGCCTGGGCGAGAAGAGCGAGCAGGAGATCCTGCGCGGCATCGAGCGCCGGCGCGAGTACAGCAAGCGCACCGGCCTCGGCGTGGCCTGGGCGATGGCCCGCAGCATCATGAACCAGCTCCAGGACCGGGCGCCCGTGGATCGCATCGAGGCCGCCGGCAGCCTGCGCCGGCGCCGGGAGACCATCGGTGACATTGACATCCTTGTCACCTCCGACCACGCGCCGGAGGTGATGGAGCGCTTCGTGGAGATGGACCTCGTCGCCGAGGTGGTGGCGCGGGGCCCAACCAAGACGACGGTGCTCACCCGCGCGGGGATACAGGCTGATGTCCGGGTGGTCCCCCCCGAGTCCTTCGGGGCCGCGCTGCAGTACTTCACCGGCTCGAAGCAGCACAACATCAAGCTGCGTGACCTGGCGGTGCGCCACCACCTGAAGCTCAACGAATACGGGGTCTTCCGGGTCGGCGAAGGGGAGGACGAGCGGCTCGGGGGGGAGACTGAGGAGGAGATTTACGCCGCGCTTGGGCTGCCGCTGATGCCCCCCGAGCTGCGAGAGGACTGGGGGGAGATCGAGGCCGCGCAGGAGGGCCGGCTGCCGCGGGTCGTCGAGCTGTCGGACATCAAGGGCGACCTCCAGATGCACAGCACCTGGAGCGACGGGCACCACACCATCGCGGAGATGGCGCGGGCCGCCAAGGCGCTGGGGTACCGCTACATCGCGGTCACCGACCACTCGCCCTCGCAGACCATCGCCAATGGCCTGAGCATAGAGCGGCTGCGCAAGCGGCGGCAGGAGCTGGAGTCCGCACGCAAGGAGGTGCGCGGGATCGCCATCCTCGACGGGGCGGAGGTGGACATCAAGCGGGACGGCTCGCTCGACTACCCCGACGAGGTGCTCGCGGAACTGGACTTCGTGGTGGCCTCAGTCCACTCCGGCTGGAAGATGTCGGAGGAGGCGATGACGGAGCGGCTGGTCAAGGCGATGGAGAACCCCTGGGTGGACTGCATCGGGCACCCGACGGGGCGGCTCATCGGCCAGCGGGAGCCCTACGCGGTGGACATGGAGAAGGTGCTAAAGGCGGCGGCGCGGCTGGGGGTGGCAATGGAGATCAACGCCTACCCCGACCGACTGGACCTGAAGGACACCCACGCCCGCCGCGCCGGGGAGCTGGGCGTGAAGATTCTCATCAACACCGACAGCCACGCCGCCGACCAGCTCCAGTACATGCACTTCGGAGTCTCGACCGCGCGGCGGGGCTGGCTGGAGGCCGGGGAGGTGCTCAATACCCTCCCGCTGGCGGACCTGCGGCGGGCGCTGCGGCGGGCGCGGCGCCGAGGCGGAGGTCGCTGAGCCTCCCGCCCCTCCTGGGAAGGAGGCGCGCGGGGGGGACAGAAGAGGGCGCGAGAACCTGTGCGGGAGGTGAAGGAGGTTGACCAAGGCCGAGCTGATAGATGAAGTGACGGAGGCGACTGGGCTGCGGAAGAAGGACGTGACGAGTGTGGTGGAATCGCTCTTCACGGGGATGGCGGCTGCGCTGAGGCGGCATGAGAAGGTGCAGATCGTGGGGTTCGGCACCTTCGAGGCGCGGCCGCGCAAGGCGCGGATCGGGCGGGACCCGCGCACCCAGGAGGAGATCCGCATCGGGCCGAGCTGGTCGCTGGGGTTCCGACCGGCGAAGCAGCTCCGCACGGCGCTCCGGGGGCGCGCGCCGCGCGCCGCGCGGGCGCGTTGACAGTTCCCACCCGCCTGCTATAATTGGGCTGCGTCGGGGCGTGGCGCAATTGGTAGCGCACCGGTATGGGGTGCCGGTGGTTGTCGGTTCGAGTCCGGCCGCCCCGACGTCCGCCCTTCGTGTGGCCGTTTCCTGCCAGGGCTCGGTTGCAGATCGGGCGCGGTTGTGCTATGATCGCGCTCGGTAGAGAACGCGATCGGCCCTGCGGTGTGCGTGCTTGTCCTTAGAAGCTTTGAGCCAACACTCGTGAACCGGGAGCCAGAGTCTGGCAGCCAAGTGTAGGCCCGGGCGAACACCCGGGAGACACGCGGCCGACCAGCGAGGCACCCACCTGCTTCGGCAGGTTCAAAAGCTCATAGGGCACACGGCACTCGCGGGGCTGTCGTTTCGCGAGGAGCCGGGAAGCGGGCCCAGCTGGCCCGCTTCCTCGCGTTCGGTTGCCTTGCGCGCGGCGGAGTCCTATAATGGACCCCCGGAGAAGGCCCCGCGATGGCAGAGCCGCTCGCCCAAGACTTGGAGATCGCCGCGCGCGAGCAGGAGCTCGACAGCTTCGACGCCCGCGTGCGCCAGCGCGCCCTCGCCGCCCTCCACGGGATGGCCCGCGCGGGCCGGCTTGCCCTGCCCCCGCCCGGCGAGGCGGTCAACCTCCACTACCACACCTTCTTCTCCTACAACGCCTACGGCTACTCGCCCAGCCGGATCGCCTGGCTGGCGAGGCGCCGCGGCCTGGCGGTGGCGGGCATCGTGGACTTCGACGTGCTCGACGGACTCGAGGAGTTCCTGTCGGCCGGCGCTCAGCTCGGCCTCAAGGCGTGCGGTGGGCTGGAGACGCGCGTCTTCATACCCGAGTTCGCGCGCTACGTCATCAACTCGCCCGGCGAGCCGGGCATCTCCTACCACATGGGCGTCGCCTTCCCGTCGGCTGCCCTACCGCCGCACCTGGATGACTTTCTGGCGCGCCTCCGCGCTACGTCGGCGGAGCGCAACCGCGAGCTGGTGGAGCGTGTCAACGCCTACCTCTCCCCGGTCGAGCTCGAGTACGAGCAGGACGTCCTCCCCCTCACCCCCTCGGGCAATGCCACCGAGCGCCACATCTGCCTCGCCTACGCGCGCAAGGCGCGGCGCGCCTTCCCCGACGACTCGCAGCTGGCCGGCTTCTGGTCGGAGAAGCTGGGCGCGGGGCCGGAGGAGCTCGATCTGCCCGAGGGCTGGCGCCTACAGGAGCTCATCCGCGCCCGCACCATGAAGCAGGGCGGCGCTGGCTATGTACAGCCGGACACTGGCTCCTTCCCCAGGCTGGAGGAGGCGAATCGCTTCCTGCTGGAGGCAGGCGCGATCCCCACTCACACGTGGCTGGACGGCTCCTCCAAGGGAGAACAGCGGATCGAGGAGCTGCTCGCGGTCGAGATCGCCTCTGGCGTGGCGGCCATCAACGTGATCCCGGACCGCAACTACGGGCCAGGGGCGCCTGAGGAGAAGGTGCGGAACCTCCATGAGGTGGTGGGGCTGGCCGAGCGGCTGGACCTGATCGTGGTGGTGGGCACGGAGATGAACCGGCCTGGGCAGAAGTTTGCGGACGACCTCGATTCGCCGGAGCTGCGGGAGCTGGCGCCGGCATTCCGGAGGGGGGCGCACATCGTC
>CAYLPT010000010.1:0-4988 GCA_964385645.1 uncultured bacterium | reverse complement strand
GGGCGGCGGGGCGGCGGGGGCGCCGGGCTAGCGCAGGTTATAGAAGACCTCCGGTCCGCCGAAGAGCGCCAGCGACTCGAGCTCCTCCTCGATGCGCAGGAGCTGATTGTACTTGGCGACGCGGTCGCTGCGCGCGGGAGCGCCGGTCTTGATCTGGCCGGCGTTGGTGGCCACGGCGATGTCGGCGATGGTGGCGTCCTCGGTCTCGCCGGAGCGATGCGAGACCACCGCCGTGTAGCCGGCCCGCTTCGCCATCTCGATGGTCTCCAGGGTCTCGGTGAGGGTGCCGATCTGATTCACCTTGATGAGGATCGAGTTCGCGACCCCGACCTCGATGCCCTTGCGCAAGTACTCCGTGTTGGTCACGAACAGGTCGTCACCGACGATCTGCGCGCGCTGCCCGAGGCGCCTGGTCAGCAGGGCCCATCCCTCCCAGTCGTCCTCCGCCAGGCCGTCCTCGATGGAGATGATCGGGTAGCGGTCGAGCAGGGCGGCGTAGTAGTCCACCATCTCCTCCGCCGACAGGCGGCGACCCTCGCCCGCGAGGTGGTACTGGCCCCCCTCGTGGAACTCGCTCGCCGCCGGGTCCAGGGCGATGGCGCAGTCGGCCCCGGGGGTATAGCCGGCCTCCTCGATCGCTCGCACGATGGTGCGCACCGCGGCCTCGTTGTCGGGCAGGTCGGGCGCAAAGCCGCCCTCGTCACCCACGGCGGTGCTGAGGCCCTCTGCCGCCAGCACCTTCTTGAGGGCGTGGTAGACCTCGGCGCCCATGCGCAGCGCCTCGGAGAAGCTCTGCGCCCCCACGGGCATGACCATGAACTCCTGCAGGTCAACGTTGTTATCGGCGTGCCGGCCGCCGTTGAGGATGTTCATCATGGGCACCGGCAGGCGGCGGGCGTTGGGGCCGCCCAGGTAGCGATACACCGGCAGGCTGGTCCAGGCCGCGGCGGCCTTGGCCACCGCGAGCGAGACGCCCAGGATGGCGTTCGCGCCCAGCTTGCTCTTGTTGGGGGTGCCATCGAGCTCGATCATCATGCGGTCAATCATCGCCTGATCGGTGACCTGTAGGCCGGTGATCTCGTTGGCGATTACGTCGTTGACGTTCTCGACCGCGCGCTGGACGCCCTTGCCCCCGTAACGCCCGGCCTCCCCATCCCGCAGCTCGACCGCCTCCCGGGTGCCGGTGGAGGCGCCGGAGGGGACCGCGGCGCGGCCCATGAATCCGTCCTCCAGGTAGACGTCAACCTCGATGGTGGGGTTCCCGCGGGAATCCAGGATCTCTCTCGCCACGACTTCCTCGATGTACATGCCAGGGCTCCTTGGTGCCGCTCCGGGGCGCAGTGGACGCCCGCCCCGTCTCCCCTAGTTACGGCGGGGCGCGCGGGGCGTCCTGCCGGCCGGGGCGCCGGGGGCTACGGCCGCTGCGGTGGCGCCGGCGGCGCGGCGCCTGGGCAGCAGGTGCGGGCGCGCAGACGGTGATAGGCGTAGCGCATCAGGCGCTCGAGGTGGACGATGTCCTCGGCGTTGTAGCGCTTGAGCAGCATGAGCGCCTCCCGGCTGCCCGCCTCCCACTCGTGCCACAGCCTCACCGCGTCCCAGCCGTCGAGATGCTCCGTCTCCGGACTGCGCGCGATGCCAAGGCGGCGCTCGATCTGCTTCAGGCCACCCGTCAGGTGTAGCCGCCGGAGGGCCCAGCACAGGTCCACGTGGAGCTGGTCGAGCGGCAGGCCAGGGAAGCGCCGCCGCAGGAACGGCAGGTCGAAGCCAGCCCCGTAGAAGGTCACCAGCAGCCCGAAGCGCTCCACCTCCTCAGGGAAGGCCTCCAGGTCCTGGTCCTTCACATAGGTCCTCACCCGCCGGCCGTCGTAGACGCCGATGAGCGTGATGTCGTGCTCCTCGCCGAGCCCGGTGGTCTCTATGTCGAGGAAGGCGACGCGGTGGGCGAACTCGGGGAAGGCGCGCCAGTGCTCCCGGCGGGGCAGGGCGGCGGCGAAGAAGCGGTGGTCCTCGCCCCTCAGCCGCTCCCAGGAGTGTGCTACCGCCTCCGCGACGCGCTCGGTCGCCCGGGCCGATAGACCGGCGGCGGCCGGATCGCGCAGGAAGTCGGCCCAGGAGCCGATCCCGCGCTGCCAGATGCGCTCCTCGGTGAGCGGCCCCACGCCTCTGATGTGCAGGTAGCTGCTGCCGAGCACCTCTGCTCCCCGGGGCGGCCGCGGCGGTCAGCCCCGCGGGCGCGCCCGCCGTCGCCGGAGCATCCCGATGACGGCGACCGCTGCCACCGCCACGGCCAAGGCAGCCCAGGCATCGTCCGATGGGCCCTGCCTGGCTGCGGAGGGGCGCGGCCGCGCGCCCTCGGAGACCTCCGGGACCTCGATCGTGTTGAGCTGCCCGTCCGGGGGCGGCTCGCGCACCTGCAAGGCCGCCTGCTCGCGCGCGGCCCGGGGGCCGGCCTGGCGCAGCGCGGGCAGGGCGATGGAGGCCAGGACCCCGATGACCGCGGCGATGATGATCAGCTCGACCAGCGTCAGCCTGTGTCTGGGAGGCATGGTGACCCGCTCCTCCGCCTCACTCCACCCCGGCCCGCGCGCGCACGGCCTCCACCAGGGCCTCGACGAGCCTGGCCTCCGGCACCGTCGCCAGGCGCTCGCCGCCCGCGAACACGACCCCCCGGCCGGCCCCCCCGGCGAGGCCAACGTCCGCCTCCCGCGCCTCGCCCGGGCCATTGACCACACATCCCATGACCGCGACCCGCATCCGTCGGCCCTCCCGACGCAGCGCACGGTCCACCGGCCGCAGGCGCTGCTCCACCGAGCGCGCGATCTCCACCAGGTCCACCTCACACCGCCCGCACGTCGGGCAGGTGATGAGCGTGATCCCCGCCCCGCCCAGCTCCAGGGCTGACAGTATCTCCCGGCCGACCTGCACCTGGAGCACCGGGTCACCGGTGAGCGAGACGCGGATGGTGTCGCCGAGGCCCTCCTTCAGCAGCATCCCGATGCCGATCGCCGAGCGGGCGATGCCGGCGGGCGGCAGGCCGGCCTCGGTGATACCCACGTGCAGCGGGTAGGGCCGCTCCCGGCGGAACCAGCGGTTCGCCAGCCAGGTGGTCCGCAGGTCGAAGGCCTTCAGCGACACCACGATGTCCCTGAAGCCCACCTCCTCCAAGAGCACCACGTGCCCCAGCGCCGCCTCCACCATCGCGCCCGCCATCTGCTCGTGCACATCGCCCCGCCCCTCGTGTCGCGCGCGTATCTCCTCCGGCACCGAGCCGGAGTTCACGCCTACCCGGATCGGGGCGCCCCGCTCCGCCGCCGCGGCAGCCACCGCGCGCACGTGCTCGGGCCGTCTGAGGTTCCCTGGATTGACGCGGACCTTGTCCGCCCCCCGGGCCAGAGACTCGATGGCGAGCCGGTAGTCGTAGTGGATGTCGGCGACGAGGGGTAGGCCGGTAGCGGCCTTGATGGCTCCGATGGCCTCCGCGGCATCCATGTCGGGCACCGCCACCCGCACGATATCGCACCCCGCCTCCTCGAGCAGAGCGATCTGCGCCACCGTGGCCGCCACGTCGCGGGTGTCGGTATCGGTCATGGACTGCACCGAGATGGGCGCGCCGCCGCCGATGCGCAGGGGGCCGACGGTGACGGCACGGGTTTCGGCGCTCATGGTCGCGCTCCGGGGTCGGCTTGTGCTTCGGCGACCGCGGTAGCGGCCCCTGCGGCGGCCGGCCGCCACCCGGTAGGTAGGGCAGACACCCTGTCTGCCCCTCAGCCCCGGTGGGGCAGACACCCTGTCTGCCCCTCAGCCCCGGTGGGGCAGACACCCTGTCTGCCCCTCAGCCCCGGTGGGGCAGAGAGCCTGTCTGCCCCTCAGCCCCGGTGGGGCAGAGAGCCTGTCTGCCCCTCAGCCCCGGTGGGGCAGAGAGCCTTTCTGCCCCTCAGCCCCGGTGGGGCAGACACCCTGTCTGCCCTGGGCCCGGCCGGGGACAGGCGGGGCGCCTGTCCTACGCGGAGGCCATGCGCTCCAGGCGGGCGATGCGCTCCTCGACTGGCGGATGGGTGCTCAGGAGGGCCATCAGCCCCTGGCGAGAGAAGGGGTTGACGATGAACATGTGCGAGGTGGCCGGGTTCGCCTCGAGCGGGACGCGCTGGGAGGCGCGCTGGAGGCCGGCGAGGGCGCGGGCCAGCGCCCTCGGGTTGCCCGATAGCCTGGCCGCGGAGGCGTCGGCCTGGTACTCGCGGGAGCGGGAGATCGCCATCTGGATGAGCATGGCGGCGATGGTCGTGAAGATGGCGACGAAGATCAGCCCCAGCCCGCCGCCGCGGCGGCCCCGCTGGCCTCCGCCGAAGATGGCGGCGAACTGGGCCATGCGCGCCAGGATCATGATCGCGCCCGCGAAGGTGGCGGCGATGGTGCCGATGAGGATGTCCCGGTTGCCCACGTGGGCGAGCTCGTGCGCGAGCACCGCCTCGATCTCCTCCTCGTCCAGGATGTCGAGCAGACCGCGGGTCACCGCCACCGCCGCATGCTTGGGGTTGCGGCCCGTGGCGAAGGCGTTGGGGCCGGCCTGGGGGATGACGTACACACGGGGCATGGGCAGCCCCGCGCGCTCGGCGAGCCGGCGCGTGATCGCGTAGAGCCGGGGCGCGGTGGCCTCATCCACCTCCTGGGCGCGGTACATGGTGAGCACTATCCGGTCCGAGAACCAGTAGGTGAAGAAGTTCATGCCCGCGGCGAGCACGAAGGCCAGGATCATGCCCTGCTCGCCCCCAAGCCCGTAGCCCACGAGCAGGAACAGCCCCGTCAGCAAGATCATCAGGAACCCGGTCTTGACTGTGTTCATGGTCAGCTGCACCTCACATCCAGCATCTTACCCAGGCAGGACTCGAATCCGCCTCCGGCGGACTCCGGCGGCCCGCAAGGTGGTACCCCAGGCAGGACTCGAATCCGCCTCCGGCGGACTCCGGCGGCCCGCAAGGTGGTACCCCAGG
>CAYLPT010000009.1:0-45974 GCA_964385645.1 uncultured bacterium | reverse complement strand
ATCGCCGACCTGGTGCACCGCCTGCTCGCCTTCGGCCGGGGCGCACTGGGGCCGCAGCGGGGGCGGCTCCTGCTCTCGGTGAGCGTGGCCAGCTTCGTGCCCAAGCCGCACACGCCTTTCCAGTGGATGCCCCAGGACCCGATCGAGACCCTGGAGCGCAAACAGCGCCTCCTTCAGGGGTCCCTCCGGGGGCGGGCGATCAAGCTCTCCTGGAGCGACCCGCGGGCGAGCGCGCTGGAGGCCGCCATCTCCCGGGGTGATCGGCGCCTGGGGCGGGTGATCGAGGCGGCCTGGCGGCTAGGGTGTCGCTTCGACGCCTGGGGCGAGCAGTTCCGCTTCGACCGCTGGGAGCAGGCCTTCGGGGAGGCGGGCTTGGCGCTGGAGGACTACGCGAACGCGCGCCTCAGCTTCGAGGAGCCGCTGGCTTGGGACCACATCGGATGCGGCCCGGGCCGCGCCGCGCTGCGGGCGGAGGCCGAGCGGGCGCTCGCCGGAGGAGCAGACTAGGTGGGGCAGTACGTGTGCCGCTATCGCAAGGGCGAGCAGGTGCGGTGGCTCTCGCACCTCGATGTGAAGCGCACGCTCGAGCGAGCGATGCGGCGGGCCGAGCTGCCCCTGGAGCTGACCAAGGGCCACAACCCCCGACCGAAGCTGAGCCTCGGGCCGCCCCTGCCGCTGGGCGCGACCGGGGAGGGGGAGCTGTTGGCCCTGCACCTGAGCGCGCCAATGGACCCCGGCGAGCTGAAGGCGCGGCTGAACGCGCAGTTGCCGGCGGGCCTCGAGGTAGTAGATGCCTGGTCGCTTCCGGGGTATAGGAAGAAGGAGACCTTCGGGGAGGTTGACGTGGCCGAGTACGAGGTGAGGGTGCGGGCCGGCTGGGAAGAGGCGGACCTGTCGGCCCGTATCTCGGAGCTGCTGGCGCGCCAGGAGCTGGTGGTGCAGCGGGGAGGGGAGCGGCCGGAGCGGGTGGTGGACGTGCGCCCGCACATCCTGAGCGTGCGGGTGACAGAGGCGGGGGAGAAGGAGGCGGCGCTGTTGATGCGCCTGCGCACCGGGAGCCACGGGGGGGCGCGGCCGCAGGAGGTGTTGTCGCTGCTGGGGGTTGATGAGGGGCGGGTGGTGCGGTGTCACCGGACCGGGCTGTACGCAAGCGCGAAGGAGGCGCCGGCGCGGCCGCGGCCCCGCTGGGGTGCGGGGAGAAGGCGACGAACGAAAGGCGAACGCGGTTGGGAAAAGAGATCATAGTAAACGCGGATGACCTGGAATCGCGGGTTGCGATTCTGGAGAACGGGGTGCTTTCCGAGCTGCACGTGGAGAGGGAGCCCCGGATGGTGGGGAGCATCTACAAGGCGAGGGTGGTCAGCGTGCTGCGGGGCATGGACGCGGCCTTCGCGGATGTGGGGCTGGACAAGAACGTGTTCCTGTGCGCGGAGGATGTGGGGTTTGTGAGCCGGAGCGGGGTGACGACGAGCGGGCTGCCGCGCTCGGCCACCATCGGGGAGCGGCTCAAGGAGGGGCAGCAGGTGGTGGTGCAGATCGTGCGCGCGCCGGTGGGCGGCAAGGGCGCGCGGGCGACCACGCGCCTGGCGCTGCCGGGCCGCTACCTCGTGCTTCTCCTCTCGGACGGGCGCCAGATCGGCGTCTCCCGGCGCATCGAGACCCGGGAGGAGCGGGAGCGGCTGCGCAAGATCGGCGAGAAGCTCCGCCCCAAGGGGATGGGGCTGATCATCCGCACGGAGGCGGAGGGCCGCGGCCAGAAGGACTTGGAGGCCGACCTGAAGGTGCTGCTGGACCTGCGCGAGCGGCTGACGAAGAAGGCCGCCAGCACGCGCGCCCCCGCGCTGCTCCACCAGGACCTGACCCTGACCTATCAGGTGATCCGCGACGTGTTCACCGAGGACGTGGAGCGGCTGGTCATTGACGACCAGAGCGTGTACGAGAACGCGGTGGACCTGGTGCAGCGGCTGGCCCCGCAGCTCCGGCGGCGCATCAAACGCTACCGGGGGAGGCTGCCCATCTTCGAGAAGTACGGCATCGAGAGCGAGATAGACCGCCTCCTGCGGCGCCGGGTGTGGCTCGAGGCCGGGGGCTACATCTCCATTGACCAGGCGGAGGCGTTCACGGCCATTGACGTCAACACCGGGCGCTACACGGGCTCGACCGGCCTCGCCGACACCATCCTGCGGACGAACCTCGAGGCCGCGGAGGAGATCGCGCGGCAGCTCCGGCTGCGGGACCTGGGCGGCATCATCGTCGTTGACTTCATTGACATGGAGCGCAGCCGCGACCAACAGAAGGTGCTCAAGGCCTTCGAGGGCGCCCTCCGCAAGGACCGGCAGAAGACCAAGATCGCCAATCTCACCCTTAGCCCGCTGGGGCTGATCGAGATGACCCGCAAGCGCCGAGGCGAGAGCCTCATGGAGATCCTGACCGAGACCTGCCCCCAGTGCGCCGGGCTGGGCCGGGTGCGCAACAGCCTGACGGTGGCGGCCAAGATTCACCGTGAGGTGCGGCGCCTCGCCGCCGAGCAGAAGGTCAAGGCCTTCGTCGTCCGCGCCGCCCCGCCGGTGGCCGCCCTGCTCATCGGCGCGGACGGGGAGCGCTCCGCCGAACTCGACAAGGCGGTGGGCGGCAAGGTGTACCTGCGGGCCGACGCCCGCCTCGGCCGGGAGGACTACGAGATTGTCCCCACTACCCCCACCAAGGCCGAGGCGCTGGTGACGCTCTACTCCGAGGGAGACGAGGTGCTCGTGGACGCCCTCGACCCCGGGGAGGCGAGCCCGGGAGAGCCGAGGCTGGGCTGGGTGCAGGGGTACCGGGTCGAGGTGGAGGGCATCGCGCCGGGGGAGGGACCCCAGCCGATCATCCTGAGGTCGGCCGGGCACTCCTTTGGCCGCGGCTCGACGAAGAAGGCGACGGAGCAGGCCCAGGCCGCCCAGGAGAAGCCGAAGAAGAAGCGCCGCCGGGGCGGTCGGCGCCAGCGGGCCAAGCGCAAGCCCGAGCAGCCCGAGCCAGCGGCGCCGGAGGCGCCCGAGCCGGCGGCGGCCGCCGCGAAGGAGTCCCCGGCAGCCGAGGCGCCCTCGCCACCGCCCGAGGAGCCGCGGGCCGAGCCGCAAGAGGAGCGCCCCAGGCGCCCGGGTCTACTCCGCCGGGGGGCCCGACGCATCGCGCGGATCCGGCGCTAGCGCACCGGAGCAACCCCCGTTCAGGCACATGAGGCGCGCGTGTCAGCCGGGCGGCACATCGGATGGGTGGATCGGTGCGGACCATGGCCCGCGGTTGACCACAGGCGTGGACAAGCCTGTGGATTTCGCGAGAGAACCGCCACGCGCTCGGAGCCGGTGGTTCTCAGACGGGACAAGGACGGCCGGCCGACGGGGAGCATGTTACACCTCGGGCACAGCAGGGGGCTGAGCGGCGAGCAGCTCAGTGTAGTGGGAGAACGTGGTCACCGGTAGGCCCAGGTCGCGCGCATGGCGGAAGGTGAGCTCGAGCATATGCATCTCGGGGTCGAAGCGGTGCAAGCTCCAGGGGTGCCATACGAGGGTGACGTGCCGGGCCCCGGCCGCGAGCGCCGCCTGCAGGAGCGTGCAGTTGTACGCCGCCTCCTCCTCCGGGGTCTTCATGAGCTCTGTCAGCACCAGCGCTGGGACCGGCGCGGGGAAGAGCTGGAGCCGGGTAGGGCCCCACTCCATGCTCCCCTTGAGCAGGTTGTCGTGCCAGCCGGAGGAGGGGATCTCCCAGAGCTGCGGGAAGCCGTCTTCTGCGTACGTGAAAGCAGGTGCGAAGAGCGCGGGCATGGAGTCCTGGGGCCCCCATAGCAGGGAGCTGAGATAGCGATAGCCCGCCGCCGCGCAGAGCCGCAGCAGCTCCGGCGCGCCCCGCATGCCTGTGGAGAATCCGGTGCTGGGCCGGAAGCCCTGCACCTGGCGCCCGAACGCTTCCTCTAGCCGGCGCTTGCTCTCCAGGATCTCCGGGCCGTGGCGGTCCGCCGGGGCGGCCGGGCCGCACACAGCGTGATCGCGCAGGAGGATGTGGGCCAGGCCATGGCTCGCGATCTCAGCGAGCGGGAGGTCCTCGAGTAGCTCGCGATAGGAGTCACCTTGTTCGTCCAGCAGGCCGGCAACGACGAAGAAGGTGGCTGGGATGCCGTGGCGCCGGTGGACCTCGATGATCCGGCGGATCCCGGCGAGGCAGCCAGGGAGCTCGACATCGTACGCGGGCAGGAAGTGCATCGCTCGTCCTCCGCTCATCCAAGCGCGCCGCACACCTTGTTGATCGCTCCGGCCACCGCCCGACAGTCGGCGGCGGTCCACCACTGGTCAACCGAGACGAACACCGCGCGGTCAACGAGGTCGGCCGACCGCGCGCACATGTCCTCCGAGTACGGGGGCAACGGCCCCTCGTGGTGCGGGCAGGTGAACGGGCACCCCTCCGGCGTCGCCGTCTTCTGGTCCAGGATGTGCTCCCAGTAGCGGTAGATATGCCAGTCGCGGGCGGCCCGCGTCCCGCGGGCGCCGGCGGGAACGCCCTCGGCGCGGAGGGCGTCGGCGAGCAGGTCGGCGCTGGGGCGGTCCCTGGCGAGCAGAATCAGGTTGTAGCCCACGTCTCCCTCCGGGTCGTTGCTCCGGCGTAGCCGAGTCTCCGGGAACTCGTCGAGGCGAACGGTGATGCGGCGGAGGTTGCGCTGGTAGCGCCTCGCCTGCGCCTGCGTCTTCCTGAGCTGGACGAGGTTGACCGCGCCCTCGAGCTCCGAGAGCCGGTAGTTCTGGCCGCAGAAAAGCTCGCCAGGGCGGCGCTCCTTGGCGTAGCGGTCGGGGCGCCAGCAGGCGGCGGTATCGTGCTGGCTGCGCGCCCTCGTGTCCAGCCATTCGTCATCGGTGATGACCAGCCCGGCCTCGCCGGCGCCGGTGATCTTGTACGTGCTGAGGCTGAAGCACCCCATGTGCCCGATCGCGCCCAGCGGCCGGCCCCGGTAGCTGCCGCCGCAGGCCTGCGCGTTGTCCTCGATGACGAACAGGTTGTGCTTGCGGGCGAGCGCCGTGATCGCCCCCATGTCTGCCGCGCAGCCGGCCATGTGGACGGGGACGATCGCCTTAGTCCTGGGGGTGATCTTGCGGGCGGCGTCCGCGGGGTCCATGGTGAGCGACTCGTCAATCTCGGCGATGACCGGGACGCCTTTCGCGGCCACTACTGCGGCCGCGGTGGCGAAGAAGGTGTACGCGGGGACGATGACCTCATCCCCGGGGCCGATGCCGCAGGCGACGTAGGCGCAGTTCAGCGCGGAGGTGCCAGAGTTCACCGCCAGCGCGTGTTTGACGCCGAAGAGCCGCCGCGCGTAGGCCTCCAGCTTGTCCACTTGGGAGGGGCGTGGGTTGTAGTAGCGCGCGAGGTGGGGGGAGGGGAGGTCGCGCTCCCGCGCGATCGCGCGCTTGATCGCCTCCCGCGTCCGCGGGGTGTAGCCCCACAGGCCGGCGAGGGCGAGGAACTCCTCGGCGCCGATCTTGGGCCTGCTGGCGCCCTGGAAGGCCGCGATCGCCCTCCGACCGCCGTTGATCGCCAGCGCACCCGGACCCCCTGAGGGGCGCGCTCTCCCACGGGCCTGACGACGAGCCATTGCCGTTCCTCCTGGGGCCGCAGTACGGCGGAGCAGGGCGCGAGTCCTTGCGTGAGTCGGCCCGCTCGGGGGCGACGATGCGTCGGCTTGCCGGTGGCCGCCCTCCGCAGGTGGCCGAGCGCTGGAGCACGAACTGGCCGGCGGGGAGGGGGAGGAGGGCAGGTGGCATGGGCCGCGCGCGCTATCTGGTCGCGGCTTTGACGGTTGCATGTGGTGGGTACGCGGTGTGGAGCAGGCTGGGCCGGAGCGCGCCGGCTGGCCCGGTGGACCTCCACCTCGCCGACGTGCACACCCTCGGCCAGGACGCGGGCGCCGGCAATCTCCTGGCCATGCAGCCTTACATGGTCCCGAGCGACTATGCCTCCGAGGAGCGCTTCCGGCTGAAGCTCGGGGGCTACTTCGCGGCGGCGCGGGACGCCCGCCTGATCGGCGACAGAACGGTCGTCATCCTCCCCGAGTACCTCGGCGCATGGCTCGTCGTCGCGGGCGAGAAGGCTTCCGTGTATGGCGCGGCCACGGTGGATGAGGCAACGACCACCATGGCCCTCGGCAACCTCCTCCCCCTCATACGGTGGGCCGTCGCCTCCCCCGCGCCCCAGCGCACTCGCTACGCGCTCTTCCGCATGAAGGCCCGCTCTGTGGCCGCCATCTACGACCATGTGCTCTCGGGACTGGCGCGAGAGTACGGGGTCACCGTCGTCGGCGGCTCGATCATCCTGCCGTCACCGAGCGTGTCCGAGGGCCGGCTCATCGCTGGGGCCGGCCCGCTCTACAACGCCTCGGTCGTATACGCTCCCGACGGCCGCGCCCTGGGCCCGATCGTGCGGAAGGTGTATCTGACCGGGGATGAGAGGCCGTTTCTGGGCGCCGGCGCGCTCGAGGACCTCGCTGTCTACGACACGCCCGCTGGCCGGCTCGGCGTGCTCATCTGCGCCGACTCCTGGTACCCATCGCCGTACGAGAGGCTTCGGGACCACGGGGTGGAGCTCATCGCTGTGCCCGCCTTCCTGTCGATCCCGGGTGGGTGGCCCGGGCTGTGGTGGGGCTATCAGGGGGCTGGGCCAGAGGGCGTTGAGGCGGCCGACGTCGGACACCTCACCGAGGGCGAGGCGTGGGTGAAGTACGCGCTCCCTGGCCGGCTGGCCGCCTCGGGCGCCGTCGCCGGGATGACGGTGTTCCTTCGGGGGCGGCTGTGGGATCTGCCGGCGGACGGGCCAACGCTGGCGGTGGCCGGCGACGCCGCCCACGAGCTGCCGCGGCTGGAGGGGGCGACGATGGTGAACCTGTGGCGGCCCGAGTGAGCGCGCCAGCGCCGCACCACCGCGTCGGGAGAGCTTGCGCAGACTACAGCGCGGGGATCGGCCTGACGGCCCTCGCCAGCCCCGTGTCGAAGGACTCCTGCATCGCCTGGAGCACGGCTACGGGCCACAGGTAGCTGTGCGGGGGGGCCGGCTCGCGGCCGGTGCGGAACATCTCGCAGAAGCGCTGGATGCCGGAGAGGTACATCTTTTCGTCGAAGGGCAGCGGCGCGTGGTGTACGCCTTTGTCGCCGTGTGCGGTGGCAACGAACCCTGGGCCCCACCAGTCCTTCAGGCAGTGGACCACCGCGAGGGGGCCAGGCTCGAAAGCGACCGCAGCCACTCCGTCGTCCCCCCGGCGGACCGCGGCCACCTGCTTCGGCTCCCCGTCAACGAGGCCGCAGATGAGCTCCACCTGGTGGACTGCGTAGAAGAACACCCCCCCGTACTCGCTGTCAATGTCGGCCGGGCCGGCGGTGACGAGGGAGCGGAGCGCGCCCAGGCGCGCGACGTCGCGGGCGAAGGCGAGCGCCGACTGCTGGAGCGGGAGGACGCTGTAGCTGCACACCGGGACACCGCGCTCGCGGGCGAAGCGCACGAATTCCACCCCCGCGTCGAGGTCAGTGCAGAAGGGCTTGTCCACGAACACGGGCAGGCCGGCCTCCACGAAGGGTCGCGCGGCGGGGAGATGGTGCTTGCCGTGGCGGTGGTCAACGACGACCCCGTCCACCGATCCGATCATCTCGCGCGGCTCGGCGACGATGGTGGGGATCCGGCCCTCGGCCGCCGCCTTGCGGGCGGCCTCATCGGTCTCGCCCCAGACGTGGGTGACCTCGCACCCGGGGATCGCCCGGTCCACGTTGAGGGTCGTCGCGATGTGAACCGTGTGGCTGTTCTCCGCCCCGACGATTCCGATGCGCATGCGCGCCGCCTCGCCTCTCACCGCACCACGCCCGAGAGCGCCCCCCGGGGGTGAGACCTGGTGGCGACCACAACCATCACGCGTCCCCCTTCTATGGCCTCCATCAGGTCGCTGACCGCCTGGCCGGCGAGGGGCCCCTTGAGGTCGCTCGCGGTGATGACGCCTGACGTGAGCACGCCGCTGAACGGCCCGGGCTGGACCGGGGCCTCGAACAGGCTGGCGACCTCCCGGCCGTCTCGGAGCTCGAGGCGAGCGGAGGTCGGGCTGTCGAGGTTCTGGACCGCGATCACGTACTGTAGGACAACCTCGCTACGGGTGGGGAAGAAGCCAACATCGCCCCCGGCGGCGATCTCCAGCCCCTCCACCGGCGCGAGCATGGCGCGCCAGCGGGGCGTGGTTGTGTCACCCAGGCGTCCCGGGCCGGGCATCTGCCCCGGCCCCATGCGCCCAGGCCCCATCCGGCCCATGGGGCCGGGCATGGCCGGCACTTCGCCGACGGGCAGCTCAGCCTGCTTGATGAGATTCAGGTCCTTGTCGTACTTGAGCAGCAGGTTGCCGGCGACGACGTAGATATGATCGTCGTCGAGTGCGATAGCGCACCGGCTCATCAGGGCATGCGTCATGGGCGCAGGCATCCCGGCGCCGGCCATGGGGCCGATGCCCTGCATCTGCCCTGGGGCCGCCCTCTGCTGGGCGGCGGCCCCGGCCGCGATTAGCCCGGCCGCCGCCAGCACGGCCAGCGCAGGTCCGACGTATCTGTAGATCATCCCCGACCTCCTCATGCGGCAGGGTACTGCTCCCGCGGCCACTTCCGCGCCCCGCGCGGCAACTCCTCGGGAGGGGCCGTGCGGGTTGTGTCCGTCCCGCGCACAGCGCGCGGCTTAGCTCGTGAAGGTGAAGTCAGCGATCTTCAGCGCCGGCACGCAGGCCCACTCACAGAGCTGGAGGTCGTCCCCGATCATCTCCACCCGGCTGAGCGCCTCGGCGATGCTCTGGGTGAAGCGGAGGTTCTTGAGGGGGCGGGAGATCTCGCCCCTCTCGATCAGGAAGGTCCCATCCCGGGTCATGCCGGTGAAGATGGTCTGCTTCTCGTGTACGATGTTCGTGTAGTGGAAGCGCGTCACCAGAATGCCTCGGTCTACGGAGGCGATCATCTGCTCGCGCGACGCCTCGCCCGGCGCCAGGAACAGGTGGATGGGGAGCGGGCCATAGGTGTTGGGCGCGGGAAGGGCGTGGCCGGTGGATCTGCGGCCCTCCTTGTGAGCGGTGTAGGAGTCGTAGGCCGGCTCTCTGGCGACGCCCTGCTCGATGATGGTCAGCTTGCGCTTGGGGACGCCCTCCCAGTCGAAGGGGAAGGCGAGTTGGCGGGGGTCGGTTGCGTCATCCCAGATGGTGATGTTCTCGCCCACCACCTGCTGCCCCAGTCGGCCGGTGAGGAAGCTGCGCCCCTCCTGGAGCGACTGCGCGCCGAGGCCCGCATAAGCGAGCAGGGAGAGCATGTCGGCTACCGCGAGGGGCTCCAGCACCACGGTGTACTCCGAGGGCGGGAACGGCTCGGCCCCGCGCCCGGCCGCGCACTTCTGGGCCGCGACCTCGGCCACCGCCTCCGGTTCGAGCCGGGAGACGTCGAGGCCCCGCCACTCCGCGTAGCCGGAGGATTCGCCGTCGGCGACGACCACCACCAGGCTGGCCTCCGAGGCGGGCGCGTAGGCGCGGATGCCCAGGGAGTTGGCGATCGCCACCTCCGTGGCCCCGGTCGCGAAGGCGCCGGAGGCGCGGCCGCCGTGGCGCGCGGCCACCGCGGCGACAGCGCGGGCGGCCGCCGCGCGGCGCTCGGGAGAGCAGGCCGCGGTCGCCTCGGAGTAGCTCTCGACGGCGGGGATGGGCTCGGGCTCCGGCAGGGAGATGAACTCGGGGTCCTCGGCCGAGACCTCGGCGAGGTCGGCTGCGCGGCGGGCCACCGCCTGGAGGTCGGCGACCTCGAGCTGGTTGCCGCGCGCCGCGCCGATGCGCCGGCCCCGGATTGCGCGCACCGAGACCAGGGCGTTGCGCTCGCAGACGTTCTGGTGAATGGAGGATTCCGCGAAGCGGGTGAGCGAGCTGTCGGTGGCGGCGATGACCACCTCGGCCTGGTCGGCCTCGCAGGCGGCGAGCGCGGCCTCGAGCAGCTCCATCATCCTGGGCTCACCAAGCATGGGGCGTCTCCTTCACAAGGCTGAGGCGGGCAGGAGGCGGGCGGTCGCCCGCAGAACACACCGGGCGCGCAACACGGGAGTGGGAGGTGCGACGATGCCCAAGGTCGAGCAGATCACGTACTTCGAAAACACGGAGCGGGCGGAGCAGAACACCCGCGCGGTGGTGGAGCTGGTCGGAGAGCAGCTTAGCGGCCGGCGCGTCCGCCATGTCGTCTTCGCAACGAACACCGGGTATGTGGGCGCGCAGTTCGCGCGGCTGGCGAAGGCCCATCCCAAGGTGGGCTTCGTCGGCGTGAAGATGGCGCCGGCAGTGGACAGGATGTACGACGTGAAGTGGAACCCGCGCTACGGCCGGGCGATGGAGCAGGCCGGCATCAAGCTGGTGTGCGGCACCCACGCGCTGACGGGGGCGGCCGACCACGCGCTGCGCGCGAAGTTCGACGGCTTTCCGCCCACCGCGGTCATCGCCGAGACGCTGTACCTGTTCTCGCAGGGGATGAAGGTGTGCATCGAGGTGATCGCCATGGCCTGCGACGCGGGGGCCCTCCCCGAGGGGGTGCAGGTGGTGTCGTGCGCGGGCACCGGCCACGGGGCGGACACCGCCATCGTCGCCACTTCGGCGGGCAGCGCGAACCTCTTCGATATGACCGTCCATCGCGTGCTGGCGATGCCCCTGAAGAAGTGATCGTCGTAGGGCGGCGATAGCCCGCCCTACTGGGGAGCGCCCACCCCCACGCGGACGCCGCGGAAGCGCGCCGGCGCCACGCCGTGGCCGACCCACATCACCTGCATCGGCTCGCCCTTGCCGCAGTTCAGCAGCCCCCATGGCCGCCACTCCTGCGGCCCGGCGATGGCGTCGCAGCCCGACCAGAACTCGGGTGTCACCCCCTGGTAGGTTGTGTTGCGCAGCATCCGGCCGAGCTGGCCGCCCTTGATCTCCCACGCGATCTCGGTGGCGAACTGGAAGTTGAGGCGCTGGTCGTCAATGCTCCAGCTCTTGTTGGTGACCGCGTAGATGCCGTCATCGGTCTCGCGGATCATCTGCTCGAGGCTCGAGTCCCCGGGGGCGAGGTTGATGTTGGTCATCCGGATGATCGGGGTGCGGTTCCAGCCGCTCGCCCGCATCGCGCCGCCGCTGGGCAGGCTCAGGCGCGCCGCGGTCTCCCGGGAACTCAGGTAGCCGTGGAAGATTCCGCCCTTCACCAGGTCGACGCGCTGCGCGGGCACGCCCTCGTCGTCGTAGCCGAAGCTACCCATCGCGCCCGGGATGGTCGCGTCCGCGTACAGGTTGACGATCGCGGAGCCATAGCGGAACCACCCCAACTTGTCCGGGGTGAGGAAAGAGGTGCCGGCGAAACTGCGCTCGCTGCCGAAGACGCGGTCGAGCTCGGTGGGGTGGCCGCAGGACTCGTGGACCTGGAGCGCGAGCTGCCCGCCGTCGAGAATCAGCGTGGTGACCTTGGCGGGGCAGGGATCGGCCGAGAGCAGCGCGACCGCCTCCTCTCCCACCCGGCGGGCGTTGCCTGGCAGGTCCAGGGAGAGGACGAACTCCCAGCCGCGGTTCGCGTTGTCGCCGTCCAGGGAGCTGGGGTAGGAGCGCCGCTGGACCTCGCCGCCACCCTCCGCGAGGGCCTGGATCATGCCCCCCGACTGCACCCGCGTCTGGCGGATCTCCGCGCCCTCCGAGCTAGCGAACCACTTCTCCTCCCGCACCAGGTTCAGCTCGCCCCGGGCCACTCGCACTCCGGGCACCTCGCGCATGATGTAGTCGGCCTCCAGGAGCAGCGCGAGCTTCTCCTCGACGGGCAGACCGAAGGGATCCACCTCACAGGGGGAGGACCACTCGCCGCGGGCGGGGGCCTGCGGCGCGAGCTCGACTCGTCCGGCCGAGAGGGTGGCGCTGGCGCGGGCGATGCGCACCGCGAGCTCAGCGGCCTCGGCGGCCGCGGCCTCGGTGGGCGCGGGCGCGGCGGCGAAGCCCCAGGCGCCGTCGGCGATGACGCGCACCCCGAGGCCCTGCTCGCTGGCGTCCATGAGGGCCTCGGCGGCCCCGTTCCGGGTGTGCAGCGACTGGCTGCGGCGGGTGATGGCGCGCGCGTCGGCGTAGCTCGCGCCCAGGGCGCGCGCCCTGTCCACGGCCTGGAGGACAAGTTCCTTCATGCCGCCTCCTCTACTCGGGGATGAAGCTGACGCCGGGCTTCAGGTCGGCAACAAACGCCGCCAGCAGCTTCGCGGCCGCCGCCAGGTCGCGGAGGTCGAGCACCTCGATGGGCGTGTGCATGTAGCGCAGCGGCACACTCACCACCGCGGAGGCCACCCCGCCGCGGGTGAGCTGCATCGCCCACGCGTCCGTGCCCGAGCGACCCGGCACGCCGATCATCTGGTAGGCGATGCGGGTCCTCTGGGCCGCGGCCCTGAGCCGCTCGACCACCACCGGGTTCATGTTGGCGCCCCGGTGCAGCACCGGCCCGCGGCCGAGCTTCACCTCTCCAAAGCGCTTCTTGTCCGCGTCCGGGTAGTCAGTGGCATGGGTCACATCCACCGCGATGGCGACCTCCGGCTCGAGGGCGAAGGCGCTGGTGGTCGCCCCTCGCAGGCCTACCTCCTCCTGCACCGTCGAGACCGCGAACAGCGCGGCCGCGGGCCGCGCGCGGGCGGCCAGCCGCAGCGCCTCCATGACCACGAAGCTGCCCATCTTGTCGTCGAAGCCGCGGGCCACTGCGAGCTGCCCGTGCAGCCGCTCGAAGCCGGCCGCGAAGGTCACCGGGTCGCCGACGCTGACGCGCTTCTCGGCCTCCTTCCTGTCCGCGGCCCCGATGTCAATCCACTGCTGGTGGAACTGAAGGACCTTCTTGCGCTCCTCGGCCTCCATCAGATGGATCGCCTTCTTGCCCACGACCCCCAGGGCCGGGCCCCGCGCGCCGTGCACGTGCACCCGCTGGCCCGGCACCAGGTGGGCGTCCACGCCCCCCACCGGCGAGAAGTGCAGGAACCCCTCATCGGTGATGTAGCGGACCATGAAGCCGATCTCGTCGCAGTGGCCGGCGAGCATCACGCGGGGCGCGCCCGAGGGGTTGAGGGTGGCGATGACATTGCCCATCACATCGGTGCTCACCTCGTCGGCGAACTCGGACGCGTAGGCTCGCACGACGCGCTGGGCCGGCTGCTCGAAGCCGGAGGGGCTGGGCGCGTTGACCAGCGTCTCCAGGAAGGAAAGCGACTCTTTCCTCACGGTGGCGCCTCCTTTGCGAGCGGTGTTCGGTCAGGCCTCCTCGGCGAGGTAGAGGCGGTAGCCGCCGCGCTTGGCGACCTCCTCCACGCGGGCGAAGATCCGCCTCAGCTCCTCCGCCAACCGGAGCACTCCCTGCTTGGTGCGCCCGACCAGGTAGAAGCGGCCGCCGGGCGCGAGGTGCTCCCGAGCGCCCGCGATCAGCCGGCGGACGGTCGGCAGCCCGGCGCGCACAGGCGGGTTGAGCGCGATCACGTCGAAGCGCCGGCCCTCCACCGCCCCCAGGCCGTCGCTGACCAGCGCCTCGGCGTTCGCAGCGCCGTTGCGCGCCAGGTTCTCGCGCGCCAGGGCGACCGCGCGCTCGTTCACATCGAGGAGCGTCACGCTTCCCTGGGGCGCAAGGTGTGCCGCCACTAGCCCCACGACCCCATATCCGCACCCGAGATCGAGGAAGCGGTCGGCCGGCCGAACCTCCATCCGCTCGATGAGCAGCCGCGTCCCCGGGTCGAGGCGCCGACGGGAGAACACGCCCGGCTCCGTGGTGACCGTCACCTCCCGGCCCCGCAGCACGAGCGTGAGCTCGCGCGGCCCGCCCCGCGCGGCCGGCCGCGGGCTGAAGTAGTGCTCGCCGCTCATCGCGCGCCCCGCGGGCCGGAATAAGACCATGGGTTCAGGTCATGGTAACGGGATCTGGTATGCGACATCTCTGGTGCCTGCTGAGTTTCGTGCTGGCCTGTGCTGGTCCCTGCCTGGCGGAGGCGGCCGCGGCGGACGGGGCGGTGCGGGTGGGGCTGACCTGGGCGGCGCGCGCCGCCGCGTGTGAGATCACCTCGGAGGCGCCCTTCGCGCTTCACGACGGTCGGGGCCGGCCGGTGGCCGAGTTTCCCGCCGGGGCGGTGCTGCGCATCGCCGCGGAGGGTGGGAGGCTCGAGGCCGCGTGCCGCCGCCCCGAGGGCCGCGGGCGCGCCGAAGCGTATGTGCTGTCATCCACGGCGCCCCTGCGCATCAGCGCGGAGGGCCGCGGCGAGCGGACCTACCGGGGCCGGCTGGCCTTCTCCGCCGCGGCCGAGGGGCTGAGGGTGGTGAACGAGGTGCCCCTGGAGGACTATCTCCGCGGCGTGCTTCCCGCGGAGGTGCCGCCGACCTTCGCGCCCGAGGCCCTGAGGGCCCAGGCGATCGTGGCGAGGACCTACGCGGTGGCGACCGCCGGTCGGCACAGGGCCGAGGGCTATGACCTCTGCGATACGTGGCACTGCCAGGTCTACCGCGGCGCCGGCGCCGAGGACCCGCGGCTGAGCGCCGCGGCCGATGAGACGGCCGGCCTGATCGCCACCTTCGAGGGGGAGCCGATCCAGGCCGTGTACCACTCGGCCTGCGGGGGACGTACGGCGGCGAACGAGACCGCCTGGCCGGGCGGTTCGCCGCTGCCCTACCTGCGAGGGGTGTCCGACTGTGAGGGCGAGAGCCCCTGGTGCGCGGAGGCGCCGGGCGCGGCGTGGACGCGGCGGCTCTCCCACGAGCGCCTCGCGCAGGCGCTGGCGCGCTTCGGCGTCGTTGCGCCCATCACGGCCCTGATGCCTGGCGACAGCGAGGAGGCGGGCCGGCCCCGCGAGTACCTCGTGCAGTGCGCGGCCGGAGAGCGCCTGATCGCCGCCGCGGACATGAGGGCGGCGCTCAACGGCGGCCCCGCGGGCGACGCGGCGCCCAGCGCCGACTTCGAGGTCACGCTGGAGGAAGACGCCGTCGTGCTGCACGGCCGCGGAGCGGGCCACGGCGTGGGCCTGTGCCAGTGGGGCGCGAACGCGCGCGCCAGGGCGGGGTGGACGGCCGAGCAGATCATCGCCCACTACTACTCAGGGGTGACCATCGAGCCCCTGGCGCGCTGAGCGCGCCCGCCCCCCTCAGTCCTCCTCCACCCACACCGCGCGCAGGACCTCCTCGAGCGTGGTGATGCCCTCCTTCGCCTTCTCGATGGCGTCGTCGCGGAGGCCGCGCATGCCCAGGCTGCGGGCCAGGCGGCGGATCTCGCCCGCCGACTCACGGCGGGTGATGGCCGAGGCGATGACCTCGTTGACCATCATGATCTCGAAGCACGAGGTGCGCCCGTAGTAGCCGGTGCCGCGGCAGTGCTCACACCCGCGGCCGCGGTAGAAGGGGCCGCTGGCCTCATCGAGGCCCAGGGCCTCGAGCACCTCCGGCTCGGGGGTGTCCTGGCCGATGCAGCTCTGGCAGATCTTGCGCACCAGCCGCTGGGAGAGGAAGGCGGTGGCCGCGGAGGCGACCAGGAAGGGCTCCGCGCCCATATCCACCAGGCGCGCGGCGCCGGAGGCGGCGTCGTTGCAGTGGACGGTGGTCAGCACCAGGTGCCCCGTGAGGGCGGACTGGATCGCCATGCGCAGAGTCTCCAGATCGCGGATCTCACCCACCATGATGATGTCCGGGTCCTGGCGAAGGATGGAGCGCAGGCCGGCCGCGAAGTCGAGCCCGATCCTGGGGTGCACCTGGATCTGGGTGGCGCGGGTGAGCTGGTACTCGACCGGGTCCTCGATGGTGACGACGTTGCGGCCGATGCGGTCGAGCCGGCTGAGGATGGCGTAGAGGGTGGTGGTCTTGCCCGAGCCCGTGGGGCCGGTGGCGAAGATCATGCCGTGGGGGCGGGGCACGATCTCCTCCTCCATCGCCCGGAGGTGGTCCTGGGAGAAGCCCAGCTCGTTCAGCTTCAGGCCGGTGGCGCTCTTGGGCAGGAGTCGGAGCACCACCGTCTCGCCGAAGATGGAGGGGACCACGGAGGCGCGCACGTCGAAGACCCGGCCCCGAAGCCGGGCGTCGAAGCGTCCGTCCTGTGGGAGCCGGTGCTCGCCGATGTCCATGCCGGCCATGATCTTGAGCCGCGAGATGACCGCGGGGTGGAGATCTATGGGGTAGCTCTGGTGGTCGAAGAGCACCCCGTCGACACGCAGCCGCACCTGGAGCTTGGTGGCGCCGGCCTCGATGTGGATGTCGCTGGCCCGGGACATGATCGCGGTCTCGACCAGCTCGTTCACCAGCGCCACGGCCGGCGCGTCCTGGCTGCCCGCGAGCGCGGTGGCCGCGCGGGCGTCGGCCTGCACGACCAGGCCGGGCTCCATCAGCGCCTGCCCTGTCTCGAGGTCGTCCCGCTCGCCGTAGAAGCGCTGGATGCCCCGGTCTATCACGCGCAGGTCGGCGCGCGCAGGCCGGATGTCCTTGCCGGTGATGCGGCGCAGCTCGTCGAGCTTGAGCAGGTCGTCCGGGTTGACCATGGCGACGACCAGCCGGTCGCCCTGGAGCTGCATGGGCAGCGCCTGAAGGCGCGTCGCGTCCCGGCGCGAGAGCAGCTCTATCGCCGCATCCTCGACGTACAGGTTCAGCTCGGTGATGGTCGGCAGTGGATCGTCGCGCATGCGCCACACCCCCGCGACCGCCGTCTCTCGCCCAGATGATACCTCGAAGACGCCCTCTGTGTCACGCGGGCGGGAGCAGCAGCACTGACAGCGCCACGAAGCCCACGTTCCGCCCCACCGTGCTCCAGCTCAGCGCCTCCGGCCAGGGGAAGCACCCACACTCGCCGCTGACCCCCAGCGCCTGGGCCGCCACCGCGTACATCAGGAAGCCCCCATACAGCCCCAGAGACGCCCAGGGAAACAGCCGGCGGGGCCGGCCGGCCGCGAGCGCCACCGCCACCAGGACCTCGACGCCCACCAGCGCCCCGGTCGCTGCCGGGGCCAGCGAGGAGAGCAGACCAGCCAGGTGCCACTGGCCGCGGATCAGCTCGGTTACCGCGTCGAAGCGGAAGATGTGGGTCGCCGCCGAGAGCACCAGCACCAGCGCCAGCAGCACCCGGACGCCGGCCCTGAGGCCCCGTCGCTCGCGTTCGCCGCCCCGGGCGATCAGCGCCGCCGATCCGAGCAGGGCGACGATGAGCAGGCCGCGAAGGACGTTAGCCCCATAGGTGTCCGCCCAGCCCCCCAGCTCCTCCAGGGCCCCGGGCGGCTCTGCCCTGGGGGGTAGGTCGGCGACCAGGCGGTTGAACTCGCTCAGGCCGAGATAGGCGGCGCCGCGAAGGAAGGCCGCGGGCACCGCGAAGCGCCTTGCCCGGGGGACCTCGTAGACGTGGTTGTAGGCCCGGCGCAGGTCGCGACTGGGCTCCTGGGCGAGATCGGCGACCACCAGGGGAAGCTCAGGGTGTCGGATCGCGTAGGCCTCCACCAGGGGTCGCGCGTCGGCGCACTGCGGGCACCCGGGATGGTGGAAGTAGGTGATCTGGTCGCGCCTGACCAGGGTGGCGTCAGGGGGCGGCTCTGGCGCCTCGGCGAGGATGCTGGCGACCACCGCCCCCAGGGCCAGCAGGCAGAGGGCGATGAGGAAGGGCTTCGATCGGAGCATGGATAGGTCCGGGTAGGAGGTCTGTGCGGCTCCGACTATACCCGAGGGCGGGGCCCGGCGCAAGCGCGCGGGGTCACCGGCCAGGCGCGTCGCAGGGGCTCAGCCCCAGGGTCACGCGCTGGCCGGCGACGCGGGCCTGTGCCTGCTGGGCGTCAGGGGGCGGGGGACCGATGTGCACCTCGGTGGCGAGCGTTTCGCCGGCGAGGTAGGCCTGATGGGCGCGCAGCGCGGCCTCGACCTGGCCGTCGGCCTCCACCCACAGGCGGATTCGCTGGTCCACGCGCAACTGGGCGGCCTTGCGCAGGTTCTGGATGTGGCGCACGAGGTCGCGCGCGATTCCCTCCCGCAACAGGTCCTCCGTCAGTTCGGTGTCGAGCCCAACCGCGAGGCCGCCCTCCTCGGCGACGGCGTCCCCCAGCTCGGCCCTGTCGGTGACGAAGTCGAGCCGCCGGACGTTGAGCTCCTCGAGCACATCTCGCTCGAAGTGGGGGAACGGCGAGCGCTCCTCGGGCGTCAGCACGCGCGCCGCCGCCAGGGGCTGCCGCACCCGCAGCCCGGCCTCGGCCCGCGCCGCCCGCCCCAGGCCGATGGCGGCGCGCGCCCGGGCGCACTCCTCGAGCAGCGCGGCGCCCTCCTCGGTGACGTCCGCGTCGGGGAACAGGCACAGGTGCACGCTCTCTGGCAGCGCCTCCCCGAAGGGCGCGCGAAGGCGCTGGTAGAGGGCCTCCGCGGTGAAGGGCACGATGGGTGCGAGCAGGCGCGCGAGCGTCTCGAGCGCGACGTACAGGGCGGCGTAGGCCCCGCGCTTGTCCTCGTCAGAGCCTCCTCGCCAGAACCGGCGCCGGCTGCGCCTCACCCACCAGTTCGAGAGATCGTCGAGGAGGTCGAGCAGCGCGGCTGCGGCCCGCGGCGGGTCGTGGGATTCGAGCGCGTCCCCCACCGCGGCCGCCCCCGCGGCCAGCCGCGCCCGCAGCCAGCGGTCCAGCGCCTCGGCGCCAGGGACCTCGGCGGGCGGCGGCACGCCCTCCGGCGGCCAGCCGTCCACGTTCGCGTAAGTGGCGAGGAAGCTGTAGACGTTCCACAGCGTGCGCAGCCAGGCCTGCACTTCCTCTGCTCTGCCGAAGCCGAAGCGCAGCGGCTGGTTGATGGGCTGGGAGACGCTCAGCCACCGCACAGGGTCGGCCCCGATGGTCTGCGCCGCCTCCGAGAACCAGATCGCGTTGCCCTTGGACTTGTGCATCTCCTCGCCCCGCTCGTCCACCACCAGGCTATAGCCCATGATGGTGCGCACAGGGGGGCGGCCCTCCAGCATCGTGCTCATTGCCAGCAGGGAGTAGAACCAGTTTCGGAACTGCCCCGGGAGGCTCTCGACCACCAGGTCGGCCGGGAACCAGCGCTCCCACTCGGCCCGATCCTCGAAGTAGCCCATGGTGGAGTAGGGCACGATGCCGGCGTCGAGCCACGGGTTGCCCACATCCGGGATGCGGCTCGCCGCCCCGCCGCAGCCCTCACAGCGGATCTTCACCGCGTCCACCCACGGGCGGTGGGGCGAATGTCCCTCGAACTCCCCCCAGCCCTCGACCGCGCGGTCGCGCAGCTCCTCCCGGCCGCCCACCACGTCGAACCAGCCGCACTCACACCGCCAGATCGGCAGCGCGAGGCCCCAGTAGCGCTTCTTGGAGATCATCCAGTCGCGCATGTTGCGCAGCCAGTCGAGCTCCACCTCTCGCCCCCAGCCCGGCACCCAGGTCACCTGCTCGGCCACCTGGGCGATCTCGTCCCGCCAGGGGTCCATGGCGATGAACCACTCGTCCACCAGCCGGTAGAGCAGCTCCGTCCCGCAGCGCCAGCAGTGCGGGTAGCGGTGCCGGTAGTCGTCGACGCGGTAGAGCAGCCTCCGATCACGCAGGTCGGCGACGATCTCCTCCGCGGCCTCGGAGGCGGGGAGGCCCGCGAGCCGGCCCGCGCCCGGCAGGAAGATGCCGGCCTCATCCACCGGGGCGATGGCGGGCAGACCCTCCGCGCGGCCCAGGTCGTAGTCCTCCTTGCCGCAGCCCGGCGCGATGTGAACGATGCCGGTCCCCTCGTCGGCGGATACGCTGTCCCAGGCGAGGACCCGGTGGGCGGAGGCCGCCTCCCGCGCCTGCGGCAGGTGATCGTAGGGGCCCAGGTAGCTGAGCCCTACCAGCTGCTGACCGCTCAGCGCGCCCTCGCTCTCCCACGCGCTCCCCCTGGAGAGCACCTCGGTTGCTCGCGCGCCGGCCAGATAGAAGACCTCGTCCCCCTGCCGGACCCGTAGATACGTCACCTCGGGATGCACCGCGGCGGCCACGTTGGCGGTCAGGGTCCACGGCGTGGTCGTCCAGACAAGCAGCGACTCGCCGGGGCGCTCGCGCAGCGGGAAGCGGAGCACCAGGCCCGGGTGGACGACCTCACGGTAGCCCTCGTGCATCTCCTGCTGAGAGAGACCGGTGGCGCAGCGGGGGCACCAGGGCATGACGTCGGTGCCGCGGTAGACAAGGCCCCGCTCATGGCAGCGCCTGAGGAAGCTCCAGATGGCGTAGTTGTTCTCGTCCGAGTGGGTGTAGTAGGAGTGGGGCCAGTCCATCCAGCAACCCAGGCGGATGGACTCCTCGGTGATGGTGTCGGCGAAGCGAGCCACCCGCTCCTTGCAGCGGGCGACGAACTCGGCCACCCCATAGCGCTCGATGTCGCGCTTGGAGGTGAAGCCGAGCTCCCGCTCCACCTCTACCTCCACCCACAGCCCTTGGCAATCGAAGCCGTTCTGGTAGCGCTGGTCGCGGCCCCGCATCGCCCAGTAGCGCTGGAACATGTCCTTGAGCGTGCGACCCCAGGCGTGGTGCACCCCCATGGGGTTGTTGGCGGTGATGGGGCCATCGAGGAAGGAGAAGCGCTCTCCCCCGCGGTTGCGCTGGCGCAGCTTGTCGAAGATGCCGCGCTCACGCCACCAGGCGAGGACCTCCACCTCGAGCTGCTGCTGATCGGGCAAGCCCTGGACTTCTTCGAACATCGCTCTCCTCCGTGGGCGCCAACAAGAAGGCCCACCGCCGTCTCCGGCGGTGGGCTGGAAGCTGCTGGCTCTGCGCTCGGTCGCTATCCCTGGGCCGACCAGCATCGCTCCCGGCTCACCGCCGGGCCTGCAATGGCGATCTCGGCTATCGGGAACTGCGCCGCGCTCATGGGCCCTCGCACCGGCCTCTGCCCGCCTTATACCACAGGCTCGCCCCTCAGGTCAAGGCGAGCCGCGCGGAGCCGCGGGCGGCGGCTCCGCGCGCCAGGCATCGCGCGGCGCCGGCGGGTCCTGCCATCTCCGCGCCAGCACACGCCGCACTCGCGCCATCTCCGCGCCGTCGCGCTCGTGGCACTCGTACACCCACCGCGCCCTCAGGTGGGCCGCGCTGACGCCTAGCCCCAGGTAGATGAGGGCCGCCAGCGCGAGGCAGAGGGGGATCGCCCTCCGCAGCACCCCTCGCCACGCCTGCCACAGGGGCGCCCCCTCCCGCCGTGCAAGGGGCGCCACCGCGAGCGCCAGCGCGAGCAGCGCGCCCACCGAGACCCCGACGGCGGCCAGCAGCAGGCCGGGCCGCGGGATCGGCAGGTCTCGGGCGGTGTCCAGGGGCGCGACGCTGACAACGATGCCCGCGCCCGCGCTGAGCAGCAGCAGCGCCGGGACGGCCACCGCGAGCTGGCACATCGCGCCGGGCGCCGCCGCGGCATCAGCCGCCCGGCGCGACAACGCGCCCGCCGCGGCCACGACGACGGCCAGGGCGGCCGCGAACCAGGCCGCGATCTGCCCGAAGCGCATCAGCTCAGCCGCCACGCCGTACAGCCGCGAGACGTTGTCCATCACCAGGAAGGCGCGTAGCGACCGCGCGCGGAGGGCGGCGCGGACGAGCTCGTCCCGGAGCCCATCCGCGGCCCCCTCGCCGGCGTGCTCGACGAAGAAGCGATGGTGGGGGCCCTGGAAGTAGCGGCCCTGCATGAGTGGGCCGCCGCGGCTGCCCGACTCCTGATCGGACACCCAGACCCACACCGGCGAGCCGCCCAGCGACTGCACGGCCGCGCCTGCCGAGAATTCCACCGCGGCGTCGGCCGATTCCTGGAGGAGGCCGCCCAGGCGCGCCACCGTCATCCAGCGGCCCACCGCCTCCTCGCCACGGCCCTCGGCGCGCGCGATGAGCCCTTGGTGAACAACGATCGCCGCGGACTCCTCCAGCCGCTCGTGCACCGGGAACCTGAAGACGCGCCCCGAGGCCGAGAGGGCCTCCGGCCGGGGCATGCCCATGGCGGAGAGCAGGTCCGCGACCGCGGCCGCGCGGGCGGCCACGTGCGCGGTCGCCGTGCCGGCCCGCGCGGCCTGCTCGATCCGCGCCAGGGCCTCGCGGTCCCGCCCCAGGCCGTGGTACACCCAGGCCTGGGCGGCCAGGGGCAGCGCATTGTCGGGCTCGGCGGCAACCCAGGAGGCAAGGACCGACAGCAGCGGCTCGGCCTGCTCTGGGGACAACCGCGGGGGTAGGCCGGACGCCCTCCGCCGGTGCTCCGCCTCCGCGAGGGCGGCCGGGTGCATCTGGTCGGCGGCGAGGGCCTCCAGGCGCAAGTAGCGGGGTCCGCGCGCCAGCACGAGCTCCGCGTGGGCGGCCCGCGCCGCGGGGCCCGCGCCGAGGTCGGCGGCGCGGGCGCACAGCGCGATGGCCTCCTCCGCAGTGGGCGCGAGGTGCCCCGCCGCGAGCAACATGCGCGCATCGCCGGGGTGGTGGCGCTGCACGAACCCCAGGCAGCCGGCGCGGTAGGAGGCAAGCCACTGGGGCATGAAGCCCTCGCCCGCGGCGGCCCCGCGCAGGCGAGATCGGGTGAGCCACTGCAGGCGCGCCTGCTCGCGCAGCGGCGGCGCGGCTGCGGTGATGAGGATGACCCCCGCGACGATGGCATAAAGGGCGCGAGTCCCCCGCATGCCCAGATGATAGAGCCTGACAACCGGGAGCGCAAGGCCGCCGCGCCCCTGACCGGGCTCAGGCGGCGACGGGGGTGGCGGCGAGGACCCGCCTGACCCTGCGGACGAGGTCGGCGGGCTGGAAGGGCTTGGTGATGTAGTCGCTGGCGCCGGCGGCGAGGCTGGCGGCGACCATGGAGCTCTCGCAGTGGGCGCTGACGACGATGATCTGGGTGCGGGCGGTGGCCGGGTTGCGCTTGATCTCGGTGCACACGGGGAGGCCGCCCACCTCGGGCATCGAGATGTCGAGCAGCACGACGTCCGGGCGCGCGGCGTACAGGAGGTGGAGGGCGAAGTTGCCGCGGTCGGCCTCTACGATGTCGAAGTCATCCCCCGAGAGGCGCAGACTCTCGCGCATGAGCCTCCGCGCTGACGGGTCGTCGTCCACTATCATGACCTTCGGCATGTGCCTCCGCTCCTTGAGGGTCCTGGGGGGCGGCCCGCCCGGCCGTCCCGATGATGACCTCGGGCCCCGCGTCGAGGGTCCGGTATCTCGGCAGGGTGAAGCAGATGGCGACGTCTTCTCCGCCGGTGTCGTCCACCCAGAGGGCGCCGCCGTGGAGCTCGATCAGCGCCCGCGCCACCGCCAGGCCGAGCGCGTGCCCGCCGGCGGTGCGCTCGTTGATCGGCGCGCTCGCCGGGGTGAAGAGCGCCCCGAAGCGCTCATCGTCGGGCGCCAGGCCGGTGCTGCGCAGGCTGACCTGAAGCGCGTCCTCCTCGACCGCTGGCCCGACGCGCACGCTCAGGGGAGCCGCCTCGTCCGAGAGCGACAGGATGTTGTACAGCAGGCGAGCGAACACCTGCTCGATCTCGTTCCTGTCCGCCCAGGCGGCCGGGGTATGGGGCTCGACGAAGACCTCCACGCGCTCCCGATCGCCGGCCTGGTCCAGGAGCATGGTCGCCGACTCGATGGCCTCGGCCAGGTTGACCGGCCCCCGGTGAAGCTGCAGGCGCCCCTCGTCTATGCGCGAGAGGTCGAGCATATCCTCGATCATGCGCGCCAGATGCTGGGCCTGCTCGCGGATCACCGAGAGGTACTCCTGCTCCCGGCCGGGGTCCACCTCCTGCTGGTGCTCGTAGAGCAGCTGGCTGAAGCCGACTATCGCCGTCAGCGGGGTCCGGAACTCGTGCGATACCCGCGATAGAAACTCGCTCTTTGCCTTCATCGCCTCCTGGTAGTGCCGGCTGAGGGTGAGGTAGGCGCGCTGCTCGCGCGACAGCAGCATGAAGAAGGTCGCCAGCAGGCCCGCGGAGAGCGCAAAGGTCGCCACCCGGGACATCACCGAGGCGGTGATGGGCTGGTCCATCCCCTCCATCACGCCCACCAGCAGGTAGCACAGGGCCGACAGCAGACAGGTGCCGACCGCGTCCCGGAAGTTGAGCCGGACGCTCGCGTGCAGCACGGGCAGGTAGTAGAGCAGGTAGTACTCGGAGCGGATCCCGTTCTGCGTGTAGACCAGGGCGGTGATAAGCAGCACGTCAACGGCGAGCAGCACCAGGGTGGCGCGGCGGGCGTCGCCGCGGCGCATGGGGATGATGGTGGTCACCAGGACATACAGGGCGCCCACGGCCAGTACGACGTCCAGGGCCTGCGAGCGGGGCGCGTCCTGCAGGCGCGCCATCAGGAACACGGTGAGCAAGATCAGACCGCGAACCGCGGCCGCCACCTTCTCTCGTGGGACGCGCCGCGGCCGCGTAATGGCTCTCGGGTCGGGGTGAACACCCATCGGCCGTCTCCATGTCTGCCAGTACTGGAGGCGGCAAACACCGCGCTGGCCGCCGCCGCACTGCCACCGCGGTCTATTCCACATTTCGGCGGCCGCTTGAGGGCGGAGGCAGGCCGCCCGAGCGATGGAGATGCTCTGCCGGACGCCTAGAAGGGCTTCAGGTACCGCAGGTCGAGCCGGCAGTCGCGGCTGCGCGTCTCTCCCTCCCGGCCCCAGGCGTATCCGAGCTTGAGCTGCGCCTCGCGCTCCTCGTCCAGGCGCTGCGCATAGAGGACGCTCACGCTCGCGCGATCGCTCGCAACGCCCTCCCACTGCCCGGTGTTGCGGGCCACGCTCACCTCGACCCGCTCCTGCTCGGACAGGCTCCCCACCAGGCCGAGCGCCGCGCTGTGCCGGCGCGATTCCTCGGCCAGCAGGCCGCTCTCCTCGCCGTAGCGGGCCCGCGCAACCAGCCCCTGGGTGAGCGGCGCGCCGACCTCCACCAGGCTCCGGGCGAGCGCAAGCGGGCGGCCCTTGCGGTCGCCATCCGTGGCCTCCGGGCTCCGCTGGTGGGCCACCAGCAGGTGGCAGCGCCCAGCGATCACCGAGCGGTAGGCAATCGCCGTGGTGTCGAGGTGCCCGTCCTCTCCCCCCTGCCGCCGCTTGCCGAACAGGCGCAGGCCCGAGAAGGGCATGTCGAGCCAGCCGGGCGCACCCACCACGTGGTACTCGTGGGCGTCCTCGAAGGCATGGTGGTGGGAGATGCTTCGGGCCCACTCGGGCAGGTCGCCCATCGGGAGGTCGAGCGAGAGCTCGTCCACCGCGCTGTGGTCCCGGCCGGCCAACCACTCGCGGCGGACGGCCCGCAACGAGGCGGCCCCGAGCTTGTGCTCGAACGAGACGTCGCGGGATGAAGCGGCCGGCGCGCCCGCGGTCTCCTGGGTGCTCAGGTTGGCGGCGAGCCGGGTCTGGGGCCCGAGGTCGGCCGCGAGCGAATAGCGGGAGCGGACGCTGGTCTCCGGCCGCTGCTGCGTGCCCGTCACCTTCTCCTCACGCGAGGCCGAGAGGTTCAGCCGAGCACCCAGCGCGCGGTCCAGGTGCAGCTTCGTCACCCGGGATAGGGCGCCGTCGGGAGCGTCGGTGCGCTGCTGCTCGAGGCTGGCCCGCAGGCTCGTCTGGCCGAGCTTCCCGATGAAGTTGGCAGTGAGGTTCTCCACGGCGGGGGCGCTCTCCGGCCGGACGGTCTTCTGCTCGGCGACCAGCCGCCCGGAGGTCGCCCCGCCGCCGAGCGCGGTCTCGAGCTTGAGCAGCGACTCCTGGGTGCGCGAACCGCTGTCCGGCGCCAGCGTCTTGAGGGCCGCCGAGAGCCGGCTGTCGGAGGCCAGGCTCAGTACGGCCCCCACCTGCTGCGTGATGGTCTCGTGACCGTCCGTGGTGTTGGCTATGTGGTCCGCGCTGAGCTGAAGCCGGCCGCTGGGCGCCAGGTTCAGCCGCACCTCCCGCAGACCCTCGATCTTCCCCTGATCCCCCTGGGTGCTATCGGTCGAGACGAGGGCGAGCCGCAGGGAGTGGCGCTGGTCGGGGCCGAAGCCAGTGTTGAGCCGCAGCGCGCTGGTGCGCCGGGCCTCGTCCGGCTTGCCGAGCGCGCTGTCCCACTCCTTGGAGAGCTCCCTGATGCTTGCCTCCAGGCGGGTGGAGGGCCCAAGGGCGAGCGCGAACACGTGGTCGAGCTGGGTGGTGGTGAGCCCCCGCTCGTCGTGGGAGGGCCTATCGTTGCTGACCGAGCTGTAGCGCGAGCTCAGCTCCGCGCCGGGGGCGAGGTTCCAGGCGCCGCCCAGCTCCATGCGGCGGGTCCCTAGGGCCTTCCTGATCTGGTCGAGGTTCGCCTCCGTGCCCAGGATCTCATCCGAAGGGCTGAAGGCCGCGCCCACGTCGAGGAAGCTCCCCTGCAGGCGGAGGGCGCCCGCCTCATAGTCGGCCTGGTAGGACAGCGCGCGAGAGCTCTCGGACCGGCTCCGTCGGCTGAAGTCGAAGGCCGCCTCATCAGGCTGCAGAGCGCGCGCCCTGGCGCCCCCCGCCCGCTCGGCCGAGAGCGCGCCAGGGGCCAGGAAGCCCGCGAGCTTCAGGCCCCTGCCCGGTGTGAGTGACAGACGCAGGGCGCTCAGCCCGGAGGCCGACACCGAGGTGCTCAGGGGCTCGAACGAGTGGCCGCCCTCGAAGGGATCCCAGCGGCTCGGCCCGAGCAGGAGCGCGTCCCGCGCGTTGATGGTGATGGTCCTGAGGTCGAGCAGGCCCTCTCCTGCGCCCGGCCCATCGGTGAGCGCCGCCGCCGGCGCGAGCAGGCCAAGCATACAGCCGACCGCGAGGACCCAGATCAGGGCCCCGCGGGCGTGTGCGGCGCTTCGGCTCGCTGTCGGCTTCAGGCTCACGCTGCCTCTCTCTGCTCTTGTCGCGTGGCGGCTAGATAGGCTCTCCTCGCCCCCCGGCCGCTCTCAGGCGACAGGCACGGCCGGGCTGGCGGAGGCGCGCCCGGGCGAGGCCTCCTCCTGCGGCCCGGGGACCGTCGGTTGGGCAGGGCGTCGCGTCGCGTCGCCCGCGCCCTCGGCTGCTCCCGCCTGGTCCCCGGCGGGCGCGGCGGGGAGCCGGGCGAGGATGCTCTCAGACTGGAGGGTGTAGAAGCGCTCACCCGCGAGGGCGAGGGCGTGGTGGGCCTCCCGCTCGGAGGCGGCGCTCTTGGCGACGGTCCTCAGGGCCCGCAGCGCCGCAGGCAGGGGCGCCTCAGGCGCCGCCTGCGCGGGCGCGGCGGGGCCTGGGATGGGTCCCTTCACGGCGCCCCCAAGGTCGGCGTGCCGGTCGCGGCGCAGCTCCGTCGCTGGCTCGGCGACTGGGCGATACTGCTCGCCGGGCTCCGGCTGCTCGGGCGCGCTTGCCAGTCTGACCGGCTCAGGCGCGGGCTCGCCGGCCGGCTGGTTCAGAACCGGCTGGGTGGAGGCGGCCGCCGGGAGGGCGGCGAGTTCGGGGCGCCCGTCACCGGCCGGATGGCGCACGCCGGGCCGGGCGAAGACCAGCAGCGCGCCCAGGGCGACGGCGGCGGCCGCCGCGTAGGCGGGCCGGAGCCGGGCCGCCCAGGGCGTGGGCGCCTGCGCGGCGAGGCGGGCGGCCTCCAGGGTCTGGCGGATGCGGGCGGGCGGGGCCACCGCGCGGAGCGAGCGGCAGAGCCTGACGGCGGCGGAGAGGGCGAGGCACTCGGCACGGCAGTGGAGGCAGGCCCGCAGGTGGCGGTGCAGCGCGCCGACGAGAGGCGGGGAGAGCAGCCCGTCCAGGTGATCGTGCATGAGGTCGAGGGCCGAGCGGCAGGCGACCTCCAGGGGCGGCTGGCCCGCCGCCTTCGCCTCCACGCGGCGGCGAAGGTCGGCTGGGGACTGGATGGCGTCAATGCCCGCCGCGAGGCTGACGGCGCTACGGGCCCTGGCCAGCTCCTCGGCGCAGCGCGGGCAGGCGCGCAGGTGCCGCTCGACAGCCGAGAGGCGGGACTCAGCCAGCTCTCCGTCCGCGTACTCGGTGAGTTCGGCTTCCGACAGGTGACCCAGGCGCATGATGGCTCTCTCCGGGGAAGACCCTCTCCCGCCAGGGTCTGACACCCCGGAGCGCCAAAGGTCGCGCCGCGCCAGGCAGGCGATGGGCTAGACGTCGCCCAAGTCGCCGAGGTCCGGCTCAGGGGGGGGAGAAGCGTCCTCCTCGGGCTGGGCGGCGGCCTCTAGCACCGAGTCCGTGGAGAACAGCGGCGCCTTCATGCGCAGCGCGATGGCGACGGCGTCGCTGGGGCGGGCATCGAGGGCGATGGTCTCCCCGTTCTGGGTGATGTGGAGCTTCGCGTAGTACACCTTGTTCCAGAGGTCGTCAATGACCACCTTGACCAGCCGTCCGCCCAGGGTCTCAATGAGGGTTCGCAGCAGGTCGTGCGCCGCGGGCTGCTGAGCGTCGCGGGAGGCCTGCGCCGAATGCAGGGCGTTCCAGATGGAGAGCGCCTCGCAGGGCCCGATCACCATCGGGATCACCCGTTCGGCGTCGTCCCGCAGGATCAGCAGGTACTGGGAGCCCGAATTCCGTCCCACCCCCATCACTCGGACTCGGACCTCTGACATCGCTCAGCTCTCCACACCGCTCCCCGGGCTACTCCCTGAGGCTGGGGTGCCACCAGACAGTGTGGAAGAACTCCTCCACTCGCACCGGCCGCAGCCCAGTGTCAGCCAGCTTCGCCACCGCGGCGCTGTCTCCCTTTGCGACGAAGACCGGCTCCTGTGTGCCGTCCGGATCGCGCGCGTCACAGCGGATACGAACCTGCCTCAGGCGGGCGTCCCAGAGGGCCGCGGAGGGAGCCGCGGCGCGCACCACGCGGAGGACGTCCCCGCGCAGCGCCGCCGGTGCGAGCAGCCGGGGTAGCGAGAGCCGGACGGAGGCCGTGGCCTCCTCGGGCTCGATCTCGGCGGAGTGCACGATGCAGTTGGGGTCAAGGCCCACGGCCGCCCCGGACACCAGCTCGAGCAGCTCCGACTCCCGTGCCACCAGGTCATCGCCAACCGCGGACGGCACGACCAGCGTGGGGGCCTCGGCCGGCTGCTCGGCGGCAGGGCTGAAGGCGCCGGAGGCGTCGGCGGCGCGGGCTGCGGCGGGAGGCGAGTTGGCGGGCACGCCGCGGCCCACGAGCACTGCGTACACTGAGGTGAGCAGGAGCGCAAGGAGCACCGCGCCCACGACCAAGGGGAGGCCTCCGGGCGTCGCCAGCGCCCGCAGGGCCGCGAGGGCCCGACCCAGCCGCCCGCCCGCTGGGCGGCCCGGAGCGGCCTGCTCGCCCCGCCGGTCGGGATAGATCCGGTCTATGATCTGCTCCAGCTTCCGGCGGTCGGGGCCGCTGGCGGGGTTGTGGTCCAGGGCCATCTTGTACCACTCGGCGGCGTCGCGGAGCCGGCCCTGGTCCCGCATGATGTCGCCCATGACCGAGTAGGCGGTGGGGTTGTCTGGGTCCCGGCGCAGCGCCTCGCTGCACTTGGCCTCTGCGAGCTCCCACTCGCGCCGCAGCCGCAGGATGTTCGCCGTCACCAGCAGGAGGTACGAGTCCCTCTCCTCCGGGGGAGAGGGGTCTCCGGCCGGAGCCTGCCGGCCGCACTGGGGGCAGAAGGAGGCCACCTCCTCGAGCTGGTGGCCGCAGCTCCGGCACACCAGCCCCGTGTTGTCGGTGAGCGGCGAACGCATGGGCGTCTTCTCAGTAGGCTCCAGTATGGCTTTTACCCAGGCTGGTGTGAGGTAAACTCAGGCCGCACACCACCCTCTCGGGCCGCCGGGCGACAGGAGGCGCGGCCGCCGCGCAGAACCTCAGGCTATGGTGCCCGGTGTGGGGTGTATCCCGGTGTTCGGGGAGCGCCTGTGCCCGACGCGGCGAGAGTAGGGCAGCGGCTGGTCGAGAGCATCGAGCGGGTGATCGTCGGCAAGCGCGAGGCCGTCGAGCTGGCCGTCGCCGCGCTGCTGGCCGACGGGCACATCCTGATCGAGGATGTGCCGGGGGTGGCAAAGACGATGCTGGCGCGCTCGCTCGCGCTCTCCGTGGGCGCGACATTCCGGCGCATCCAGTGCACGCCGGACCTGCTGCCCAGCGACATCACGGGCCTCTCGATCTTCAACCAGAAGACGGGCCTCTTCGAGTTCAGCCCAGGGCCGGTGATGTCCAACGTCGTGCTGGCCGACGAGATCAACCGGGCGCCGCCGCGGACCCAGTCTGCCCTGCTGGAGGCGATGGCGGAGCGACAGGTGACCGTGGACGGGGTCACCCGTCAGCTCGAACGTCCCTTCTGCGTGATCGCCACCCAGAACCCGATCGAGTACGAGGGGACCTTCCCGCTCCCCGAGGCGCAGCTCGATCGCTTCCTGCTCCGCATGACCATCGGCTACCCCTCCGCCGAGTCGGAGGGGGAGATGCTGCTTCGGCTACAGCAGGAGCACCCCGTCGAGCGGGTGCGGCAGGTGGTGGCGATCGAGGAGCTGCTCGCCGCGCAGGCGGAGGTGAGGCGGGTGTTCGTTCACGAGCGGGTGAGGGACTACGTGGTCCGGCTGGTGCAGGCGACCCGCCGGGATGGGGAGGTGATGCTGGGCGCCAGCCCGCGGGGATCGCTGGCGCTGCTGCGCGCGGCCCAGGCGCTCGCCGCGCTTCAGGGGACGAGCTTCGTGCTGCCCGATCATGCCAAGACGATGGTGGAGCCGACGCTCGGGCACCGGCTCATCCTGACCCCGGAGGCCCGCCTCGCGGGGCGGGACGCGCGGGCCGTCCTGGCCCGGATCGTGGCCCGGGTGGAGGCCCCGGTGGGGGAGGCGTACGCGGGGTAGACGGTGCTCGACTCGGCCGGATGGTAGCGTTGGTGGAGGGCCCGCCCGATGATCCGGCCGACGAAGCTGACCAGCCAGACCAAGATGGCGAGCGCCATCAGCGCCAGGATCGCGTAGCCCAGCCGTCGGAACCAGAGCTCGGCCTTCTCCGAGGGCAGCACGGCGGGGCGCCGCTCAGGAGGCCGGCGCGAGCCTCTTGATGCGATTGTTGCCCCAGTCGAGCACGTAGATCGAGCGGTCCCCGCCCACCGCCACGCTGATCGGGCAGTTGAGCTGCCCGTCGCCAGAGCCTCGCTCGCCGAAGATGTAAAGCAGCTCGCCCCGGGGGCCGAACTTCTGGATGCGGTGGTTGCCGAAGTCGGCCACGTAGACGTTGTCGTCAGCATCCACGTGGACATCGTAGGGGCGGTCGAACTCACCCGGCCGGGTGCCCGTCCGGCCCCACTTGCGGTCGAAGCGCCCCTCGCTGGTGAAGCGCTGGATGCGGTCGTTGCCCAGGTCGGCCACGTAGAGGCGGTCCCGGCTGTCTATGGCGAGGCCGGCCGGCCGGCTGAACTGCCCGTCCTGGCGGCCGCCGGTGCCCCACATCATCACGAACTCGCCCCGCGGACTGAACTTCTGGATCCGGTTGTTGTTCAGGTCCGAGACGTAGATGTAACCCTCCGAGTCCACCGCGACCCCGTAGGGGAAGTTGAACTTGCCCTCTGCCTCGTCGTAGCCCCACGGCCCGCCCTTGCCGCCGAACTCCAGCAGGAAGCGCCCCGTGGGCGAGAACTTCTGAACCCGGTGGTTCCAGCAGTCCACCACGTAGATATTGCCCGCCGCGTCGGCCGCGACCGACCGGGGCGACTTGAGCTGGCCCGGCTCCTGCCCGAACTCGCCGAAGGCGCCGATGGGGTGGCCCTCGGTGTCGCAGCGGACGATGCGGTCGTTCCAGGTGTCGGCGATGATCAGCGCCCCATCGGGGTCCACCCCCAGGCCCTCGGGCCGGTCCAGCGCGCCAATGCGCGGGCCGCCCTCCGACCACTGGCTCACGAAGCCGGGCGCTGGCTCTGCCCGGCGGCCGCAGCCGACGCCGAGCGCGGCCAACACGGCGAACGCGACCCCAACGGCGATTGCTCTGTGGGCAGCGGCCATCTGGGCACCTCCTGCCATGTGCAGCGGGCGTGAGTGTGGGATTATAGCCCCCGACCGGCCGGGGGTCAACCAGGTGGGTTCTACGACCTCCGAGGCCGGTCTCCTGCCGGCCGGCGGCGGGCCTCTCCGGGCCGCCGGCCCCGCCGCGCGGGGACGTGCCCCCTACCCCCTCGCCAGGGAGGCCGCTGCTACTGGGCCGCGACGAGCTGCTCGATGATGGTGATCACGTCCTCGCTGTTGTAGGAGGACATGGAGGTGTTGGGCTGCTTCTCGAGGACGACCTCCTGGCCGTCCGGCAGCGTGAACTCGTTCTGCCCGTTGATGAGGATCTTCGCGCAGCTGTGGCCCATCTCCACATCTGCCTCCTCGAGGCCCATGGGCAGGAGCGTGACGTGGATCCGCCCCGGGTGGCTCGCGTCGTAGTCCCGCAACAGGCCGATGGTCTCCTGGTGCCACGGCAGCGCGAGGGGCGCGTAGAACCTGATCTTCACCGGCGCCCCTGGATCGCCGAAGGTCTCGATCTCCTCCGGGCCCTCCCGCATCGCCGCCTGCGCCTCGGCCGGGCGCCGGACCCTCGACCCGCCGGGGCGCACCAGCAGATAGAGCTGCACCACCAGCACCGCCACCAACACCAGCACCACCCCGCCAAAGACGCACTTGCCCCACTTGCAGCGGGGCCCTCTCTGCTCGCTCATTCGATCGCCTCCGCGGGGAGCAAGCCATCGGTAGCCACTGCCTGCTGGGCTTGCTCCGAGAGCATGAACTCTATGAACATCCGGCCCAGGTCCGGCCGCTTCGCCTCCCGCAGCACCCCCGCCTGAAGCCGCACCGGCGCGTAGGCCTCGCGAGGGAGATGGGCCAGCACCCGCACGTCGCTCTTCTCCGCCTTCTCCGGCGCCGTGTCCAGGGGGCAAGTCAGGTAGGTGATCCCCGCGTCAACCACCCCGGTAGTCACCAGCGTCACCGCCTCCAGCGAGTACTCCCGGAGGAGAAGCTTGGACTGAAGCGGCTCCCAGAGGCCGAGCGAGCGGAGCGCCCGCTCCCCGTAGTAGCCGACGGAGTTGAGCTTCGGGTCGGCCATGGAGATCAGCTTCACGCGGGGGCCGGTCAGGTCGGCCAGCCCGGTCACGCCCGCGAGAGATTTGGGCGCGATCACCACCATCTCGAGGGTGGCGAAGTCGCGCACGCTCTCAGGGTCAACGTAGCCCTCCTCCACCATCTGGCGCATCTCCAGCTCGCCCGGGGAGAGCAGGACGTCGGGCCGGCCCCCTTTGCGGATGTTGCGGATCAGCACCACGCCGTTGTCGTAGAGCACGTCCAGCCGGATCTCGGGGTGGCTCTCCCGAAACAGCCGGAGGACGCTGTTCAATGGCCCGGTCATGCCGCAGGGCGCATACACCACCAGCACGTCCCGGCCGCTCTCCTGCTCCCGACGCCCACGCGCCAGCAGCACCGCCCCGAGCGCCACCACCGCGACCAGCAGAACGACCGCGAAGACTCGCGCCGCACGGTTCATCGCCGCGCCCCTAGACCTAGTGCTTCTCGCTGCATCTGCGCTCCCGCCGTGTGCTTAGTTGTGCGCCGCCGGTTCGGGCCCCGGGGCCCTCGCGCGCTCCGACGATGTCATCCAGCATGCACGAGGAGTTTGAACCTTGTGTGGCGGAAAGCAGACGGCGACGAGAAAGCTGCGAGAGGCGCGCCGCAGGTGCTGGGCACGGCGCTAGCCATCCGTCGCCCGCGGCGGCTCGCCCAGCGGCCCGGGCAGCGGCGGGAGGCGCTCCAGGCGAAGCTCGATCAGCTCGCCGCCCCGCTGGATCCCCAGGACCAGAGGCGTCCCCTCCCGCTGGGACTCTCGGATGGCCGCCACGAGGTCGTTGCAGAAGCCGACCTCACCGTTGATGCTGACGATGGTGTCCTTGATGGCGACGCCGAGCAGCCTCAGGGGCGAGGGCTCCGGGGGCGGTCGGAAGCCCATGACCTTGATCCCGCGCGGATCTGTGCTGGGGCTGCACATGATCCCCAGCGCGGGCTCGTGCACGGGCGGCGGGAGCCCGCCGCGGGCCACCACCGGCCCCCGCGGCGGCGAGCCCAGGTCCCGCGCCGAGATGAGGAAGGCGGCCAGCCCGATGACCGCCAGCGCCAGCACCACGGTGGCCGGATGTAGCCTGCCCTGCATCCTCACGCTCCCGGGGAGAGCGCCTCGACGCCGCGCCGCGGTCATCACGGCGCCCCCCGGTCGGCGATCTTCGGCAGGTGCTGGCGGACGAGCTCCTCCATCTCCTCGTCGGAGATCGGGGTCGTGCGGCCCCCCTCGTACTCGGCCCCGATCCACTTCAGGATCGCCTCCACGGCGGGATGGGACTTCTCGATGCGCTCCTCGGCCTCGAGCTGGTAGTGGACGTTGATCCAGTGGGCTACTCCGGCGCTGCCGGAGGTGTCGGTGATGGCGACGCCGGCGGGCCGGTTGAGGATGGCGTCGGTGTCGAAGATGTTGTAGATCTCCTCATCCTTCATCAGCCCGTCGGCGTGGATGCCGGCGCGGGTGACGTTGAAGTCCTTGCCGACGAAGGGCTGATTGGGGGGGATCTGGTGGCCGAGCTCTCGCTCGAAGTACTGGGCGATCTCGGTGATCACCTGGGGCTGCATGCCGTTGTCCGTGCCCCGCAGGCCGATGTACTCGAACACCAGGGCCTCGATGGGCGTGTTGCCCGTGCGCTCACCGATGCCCAGCAGGGTTCCGTTAGCGCCCGCGCAGCCGTACAGCCAGGCGGTGGCGGCGTTGTCCACCGCCCGGTAGAAGTCGTTGTGCCCGTGCCACTCCAGCCACTCGCTGGGCACCCCCGCGTGGTGGACCAGCCCGTAGATGATCCCCTTGACGCTGCGAGGCATGGAGGCCCCCGGGTAGGTGATCCCATAGCCGAGGGTGTCGCAGGCCCTCACCTTCACGGGCATGTTCGCCTCCCGCGCCAGACGCATCAGCTCCTGGACGAAGGGCACCACGAAGCCGTAGAAATCGGCCCGGGTGATGTCCTCCAGATGGCACCGCGGCACCACACCGGCCTCCAGCGCCGCGCGGACGATGTCCAGGTACATCTCCAGCGCCTGCCGCCGGTTCTTCTTCAGCTTCAGGAAGATGTGGTAGTCCGACACCGAGGTCAGGATCCCCGTCTCCCACAGCCCCATCTGGCGCACCAGCTTGAAGTCCTCCTTGTGCGCCCTGATCCAGCCCGTGATCTGCGGGTAGCGGAATCCCTGCTCCAGGCAGGCCGAGACCGCCTTCTTGTGGGCCTCCGAGTAGAGGAAGAACTCACACGAGCGGATCACGCCGCTGGGCCCTCCCAGCCGGTGCAGCATCGTGTAGAGGTCCACGATCTGCTTGGGCGTGAAGGGCGGCCGCGCCTGCTGGCCGTCCCGGAAGGTCGTATCCGTGATCCAGATCTCGTCCGGCGGGTCCATCGGCACCAGCCGGTGGTTGAAGGGCACCTTCGGCGGCTGGTGATAGGGGAAGATCTCCCGGAACAGGTTCGGCTTCTCCACGTCCTGCAGCTCGTAATGGTACGTCTCCTGCTCCAGGGTATTCCTCCGGCGGTTGAACGTGATCATCCGCTGGCCTCCGTTCGGGGAAGAGAGATCGTCCATAGGTTACCCCAATCCGGCGCCGCGTGTCCAGACGCGCGACGCGCGCGGTGGTCCCCCGGCCTCCCCCTCGCTCACCTGCCCCACGGCGTCGCGGGCGCGCGGAGGGGGAAGCTCACTGTGGTCTCCGCGGTGGCGTCCCGCACCACCAGCGTCAGCGACGAGACCCCGGGGCCGATGGGCGGGTAGCCGGGGGCCCCCCGGATGGGGAAGCGGACCATGCAGCTGTATAGCGCGGAGGGCGGCATGCCCGGGTCGAGGGCCGAGCTGATGTCCCGCAGGTAGACCGGGGCCTCCACCGGCAGCGGGGGGTACTCCACCCCCGCGCTGGTCCTCATCGCGAACTGCAGCTCGGCCGGGTCGCGGCTCTTGGGGACCTGGACGACGGCCCAGAAGCGGATCTGCCGCTGCGAGGTCCTCAGCGCCTCCCGCGCCGCCCGCTGAACCCCGGCCGCGCTGACCTCGTTGATCTGGGCAACGCGGAAGGCGATCTCCTCCGCAGGCCAGCAGATGCCCGCCTCGCGGAGGATGACATCCGAGGAGACGCGCAGGTGAACGGCCTGGGCGCCCGACCGGAACACCTGATACGGGTCGCCCCGGCAGCGCGCGATCCGCTCGCCCTCCTCCCTCGCGCGCTTGAGGTCTTGCTCGCTCACGCGGAGGGCCGGGTGAACCTCGACGCGCTCGCCGCACCCCCCGCCAGCCAACACGATGACGCTCAGCAGGAGGCCCGCCAGAGCCAGGGCCGCCTGCCCGGAGCACCGGAGCCCCGCCGTCCACCGCCGGCGCCCAGCCAAGAACCCCCACCTCCCGAGCCTGAGCCGGGTCAGGATTTCGGCGTCATGTTAGCACAGAACCCGCCGGCCCGCAATGCCCGGCCCGCCCCGAGGGGCCTAAGCGGCGTACTTCGCCCCATAGGGCCGGTGGGAGAGGGGCGCGATACGGGTGAAGCGCGCCTCGGTGAGCCCCTCCGGGTCGAGGGAGAAGGCCTGGGCGAAGGCCTCCAGGTGGGGCCGCAGCCTCTCCATATCCTCGGGGCCGGCCGGGGCGGCAAGGGCGAACTGGCCGGCCACCCGCCGCGGGTCCACCTCGCCCCGCAGGAAGACCTCGCCCCCGTGCATGCCCGTCGCGCACCAGTCGCCCACCAGCTCCGGCCGCGAGCGCGGCTCGAGCCCGAGCACGACGATCAGGCCCCCAGCCATGTACTCGGCGAGGAAGTCCCCCGCCACCCCGCCGACGACGATAACGGGGAGCCGGTCCCGGAAGGCCTTCATGTGGATCCCCACCCGGTAGCCCACATCGCCCCTCACGAACAGCTCCCCGCCCCGCATCCCGTAGCCCAACACATCGCCCGCGTGCCCGTGGACGATGATGCGGCCGGCGTCCATGGTGTTGGCCACCGCGTCCTGCGCGTTCCCGTGCACCCGGATGGTGGGCCCGCTCATGAAGGCCCCCAGGTCGTTGCCCGGCACACCGTAGATATCGAACTCCAGCGACCCGGTGAGCCCGTCGGCGAGGTAGCGCTGGCCGTTGACGTTGCGCAGCTCGAAGCGCGTCTCGCCCCGGGCGACCGCCTCCCGGACGCGGCGGTTGAGCTCCCGGTAGTGCAGGCCCCTGGCGTCCAGGCGGTATGGCTCGCTCATGCTCCCACCCCCGCGGGCTTGACGCCCAGGATGTCCAGTGTCGCCCGGTCCAGCCCCAGGCCGCGGAGCCGCTCCCGGCTGCCGCGGAGGCTCTCGATGGCGTTGAGGCCCATTGCGCCCAGGATCTCCTCCAGCTCCGCGCTCCAGGCGCGGATCAGGTTCGCCAGCCGCAGCGAGCCCAGGTAGGGGTCGAGGCGCCGCGTGAGGGCGGGGTCCTGGGTGGCGATCCCCCAGGAGCAGCGGCCCGTGTAGCACTTCTGGCAGAGCGTGCAGCCCAGCGCCAGCAGCGCGCCGGTGCCGATCGCCACCGCGTCCGCACCCAGCGCGATCGCCTTCGCCGCGTCCGCGCTCGAGCGGATGCCCCCCGCGGCGATGATCGAGGCGCGTTGGCGGATTCCCTCCTCCCGGAGCTGCTGGTCAACTACCGCCACCGCGATCTCGATGGGGATGCCCAGGTGGTCGCGGATCACCGTGGGCGCCGCGCCCGTCCCGCCCCGGAACCCGTCCAGGTAGATGATGTCCGCGCCCGCGCGCACGATCCCGCTGGCGATCGCCGCCACATTGTGCACGGCCGCGATCTTCACGCTCACCGGCTTCTGGTAAGCGGTCGCCTCCTTGAGCGCGTAGATGAGCTGGCGCAGGTCCTCGATCGAGTAGATGTCGTGCTGGGGGGCCGGCGACAGCGCGTCGCTGCCGGCGGGGATCATGCGCGTCTCCGACACCTGCTGAGACACCTTCTCGCCCGGCAGGTGCCCCCCGATGCCCGGCTTCGCCCCCTGGCCGATCTTGATCTCGATCGCCGCCCCCGCCTGCAGGTACTCCGGCGTGACCCCGAAGCGACCGGAGGCGCACTGCACGAAAGCCCGGTGGGCATAGGGGCGCAGGTCGGCGTGGAGGCCGCCCTCCCCGGTGTTCCAGAGGATCCCACACTCCTCGGCCGCCATCGCCAGCGCCTTCTGCGCGTGCAGGCTGATGGAGCCATAGGACATCGCGGCGAACACGATCGGCGTCTCGAGCTCGAGGACGGGCGGCATCTCCGTGCGCAGCTCCGGCCGCCCTCCCTCCCAGGCGACCTCCAGCCGGTCCGGCGCCGCCCCGAGGTGGGTGCGGAGCTCCATCGGCTCCCGCAAAGGATCAATCGAGGGGTTGGTGACCTGGCAGGCGTCGAGCAGCAGGTGATCCCAGAGGATGGGGTAGGGGAGGTCGTTTCCCATCCCGGTGAGCAGCACGCCGCCCGTCTCGGCCTGGAGCCACAGGTTGCGCCGATGCGCCTCGGACCACAGCGAATGGGGCCGCAGGTACTGGGGGTTGGGCCGGATGGTGATCGCCTGCTGGGGGCAGAAGGCCTCACAGCGGTGGCAGCCCACGCACAGCGCGGGGTCGGCCACCGGCCCGTCCTGCCAGGAGATGGCCCTGAACCCGCACTGCTGGAGGCAGCGCTTGCAGCGCGCGCAGCGCTCGGGGTCGTGCTCCCAGCGGAACTCGGGGGGCCGATAGAGCGGCGCCCGCACCGCCCGCGGGGCGGTCGCCGCAGGGCGCGCTCGCTCGCCGTCGCCGCCGGTCGAGGTGGTGGTCACGGTGTCTCCTCCTGTGCGCCCGTGCAGGCGGGCCCTGCGCCGGCCGGGGCGAGCGCGCCCCCCGGCTCCCCCACCACCCGGTCGCTGCCCACGCGGCCGATGACGGGGTGTCCCGCGGGCGGGGCCCACACCAGGTCGGGGTCAGGGCACATGGCGCGAATGCCGGCCTCCTCGCTGGAGAGGTAGAGCCAGTCGTCCTTGCGGGCCGCCACCAGGGGCCGGAGCTTGATGCGGTCGTTGAGCCCGACCATCTCGCCCTGCCGGCCGAAGATGATGGCGAAGGGGCCGTTGACCAGCGCGCTGCCATAGGTGCGACGCAGCGCGCGATAGAGGGTCCGCCGGGGCTCCGGCAGCTCCTCGATGTGCTTCCAGAAGGGCGCCGCCAGGATGTCGCAGGCCAGCTCGACCGGCAGCTCGTGCCGGCGGATGAGCAGGTCGAGCAGATAGGCGATGACCTCGGTGTCGGTGCGCATGGTGCAGCGGTAGCCGAACATCTCGAGGTAGCGGCGGTTGATCCCGTAGGAGGAGATCTCGCCGTTGTGCACGACTGCCCAGTCGAGGAGGGTGAAGGGATGAGCCCCCGCCCACCAGCCTGGCGTGTTGGTGGGGAAGCGGCCGTGCGCGATCCAGATGTTGGCCCGGTACTCGTCGAGGCGGAAGAAGTCGGCCACGTCCTCGGCATAGCCCACCGCCTTGAAGGCCCCCATGTTCTTGCCGCTGGAGAAGACGAAGGCCCCCTCGATGCCGGCGTTGATGTGCATCACTCGCTCAAGCACATAGTCCTCGGCCGTCAGCCCGGCCTCTGCCAGCCGGGCGCGCCGGGGGGATACGAAGTAGCGCATGAGGGCCGGCGGGTCGGCGATGTGCCGGCTCGGCCGCGTGGGCAGGCGCTCGTCGTGCACGACGTCAAAGCCGGCCTCGAGCGCCTCCTCGGTGAGCTCTTGTGCCTGCGGGCTGTAGTACATGATGTGCAGCGCGAACTGCTCCGCGCGCTCCGGGTAGATCCCGTAGGCGGCGAAGCCGCCGCCCAGCCCGTTGGAGCGGTCGTGAAGGATGGCGATGGACTCCCGGATCGCCGTCCCGCTGACCCGCTCGCCGCGCAGGCTCATCATCCCGCTCAGCCCGCAGCCCGAGATATTGCGCGCCCCGCGGTCGAAACGACTGCTCATCTCTGTCCCTCCTCGCCCGGGTCGGCGCCGGCAGCGTCCTCCTCCCGCTCCGCCAGCTCGGGGCCCAGCAGCGCCCGCAGCTCGTCGGCCCCGGGCGGGGGCGCGGGCGGCAGCCCCAGGCGCTTCCTGCGCCCGACGAGCGGCTCTGTGAGCACGGCCTTGGCCCGGAAGGCCGCCAGGCCCTCCGCCACCGGCGGCGGGGCGAGCCCGGCCCCGAGGGCGAGGCGCTTGGCCTGGCGGAGGATCGTCATCTGGTCGTAGCGGTTGGGGCACAGCTCGGCGCAGGTGTAGCACTCGACGCACTTCCACAGCTCCTGGGAGCGGACCACCGCATCGAGGTCGCCGGCGGCCAGCTGCCGCACGAGCGCATTGGGGTCGAAGCTCGGATCGGCGCGCGCGACCGGGCAGTCCTCCACGCACGCGCCGCACTCGGCGCAGGCCCGCAGCAGGGGGTAGTCCCAGTGGCGGCGGGCGGCCTCGATGCCCGCTCGTCGGCCGGCCCACCGCTCCAGGAAGGGCGACACGTCCACCCGCTGGCCGTCGAGCCCCAGCTGGGAGGGCTCCAGGCCCAGCGCCAGCCCCAGGAGCTGGGGGTAGTAGAGGACCGGCAACCCCAGCTCCTCGCCGGCGCGCTGGAGCACGAACTGGACGTTGTCGTACTGCATCATGCAGGAGGGGCACACCAAGGTGAGGGCGTCTGCGCCCGCCTCGCGCAGGTCCAGGAGCTTCCCGCGGCACATCGCCTGCGCGGACTCCTCCTCCCCGGCCCGCAGCAGCAGGTTGCCACAGCACTCCATCTTCGATGGGTAGGCGACGCTCTCGGCCCCGAGGGCCTCCACCAGCTGGTCCAGCTTGCGGGGCCAGAAGGGGTCGTCGAAGAGCAGCTCGGCGCTGGGGCGCACCAGGTGGCAGCCGTAGTGGACGGCGATGCGCAGGCCAGTCAGGGGATAGCGGACGCGCCTGGCGATCTCGCCCACCCCCAGGTCCTGGTGGAGGATGTCGAGGATGTGGACCACGTCCGCCCGGCCCCGGTACTGCCGGCCGATCCGGGCGAGGGCGCGGTTGACCTCCTCATGCAGCTCGGGGTCGGCGCGCAGCTCGGCGCGGGCCTCCTTCAGGGTGGAGAAGCAGCCGGTGCAGGGGGTGGTGAAGAGGCGCCCGGCCTGCTCGGCGACGGCGAGGTTGCGGGCCGCGGTGAGGAGCCAGGCGCGGTGGCTGAAGTTGCGGATCATCGTCCGCTCGGGGCAGCAGGTGAGCCCCGGCAGGTCAACGGCATCCACGCCGAGGGCGTGGAGGACGATGCGGGTCGCCTTCTCCAGGTGAGGCAGGCGGCCTGGCAGGTAGCAGCCCCAGAAGTATGCATATGCGGCCATGGCGGCCTCCGCGGGGCGCCGGGGTGGGTGGAGCCGGTAGGAGGTCGGCCACCGCCTGCCGACAAGATGGCGCCATCTCCAGTATACCCGCCCCCAATCGCCCGGTCAAGCCCCAGGCCGGCGCTCCGTGGGGCCCGGCGGCGCCCTCGAGCCCGGCGGGCCGGTGCCGCGACCATGGCCCTGCGACAGGTGTCTGAATGTAACAGCTCGCAGAGGAGGCAGGTAGCGGGGTGGGCGAATGTGGTAACGTATAGTGCGTCTCAGGGCGAGACGCGACCGCGGTGGGGAAGCTGGGGGTCGGCAAGGAGGTGGTGCCTCGCGGTAAGGCGATGCTGACTCGGCTGGATCGCGACATGCTGCACACAGACACACAGAAAGGAAGGACGATGGAGAAGAGACTCTGGACCTTGCCCGTGTTGGCGGCGCTGCTGATCGCGGCGGGCAGCGGCGGCGGGGTTGCCATGCCCTCGCTCGGCGGTCCCACCGGGATCGTGAGCCTGCCGAACGCAGCCATCGCGCCCACGGGCCAACTGGAGACGGCGCTTAGCTATCAGTCGCTCAAGCTGGGCGCGCTGGACATGTACGAGCCGACGACCGACCTCACGGTGTGGTCGCTTCAGGCGCTGACGGGCTTCGCGGATAGAGCGGAACTGTGGGGAGCCTACTCGCGAGTGCGCGGCGTGGACGACCTCAACGTGTGGGGCATCGGCGGCAAGGCCCAGCTCTCCGCAGAGCCGCGAGACCAGACCACCCTCGCGGTGGGTGGCGCCTATCAGCGATGGGACGACTCCTCCGAGGTGGGGGCTGACACCGACCTCCGCAGCCTCTACATAGTCGCCACCAAGGACTTCACCCCCATGGGCGCACACCCGTGGGAGTGGGGCCCCGGCCCGGGTACGCGCATGCTCGGCAGCCTCGGCATCCTCTACCTGAACGCCAAGCCCAAGGGCGGCAGCAGCTCCAGCCTCACCCGACCGTTCGTGGGCCTGCAGTTCGTGGACGCCGGCGGCACCGAGCTCGGCCTGGAGTACCGCTGGAAGGACAACGACGTAGACCAGGACGCGGTCTTCTCGGCCGTCCTGCGCCACCCGGTGTCCGAGTTCATCACCATCGAGGCGGGCACCACCAACGCCGCCCCGGGCGGCGTTGGCCTGGACAAGCAGGACATCTTCGTACGACTCGGCTACGCCATGCCCATCGGGCTGGGGGCTCGCCGCTAGCAGCCCGTCGGCGACTCCAACCAGTCGCCCTGGATCCGGCAAGGGACGGCCCCCCGCCGTCCCTTGCCCGCGTCCGGCGCTGCCTAGCCGTGGGCCAGGCCCGACAGCAGCCCCAGCGTCTCCTCCACCAGCACCAGGCCCGCCTCGTCGGCCAGATGGGCCGCGCAGGCCACCTCATAGCCCCCCAGCGCAAACGCCTCCGGGGTGGGCACATAGCCGATGGAGCCGTTCGCATATCCCGCCACATAGGTCGGGCGAAACGGCGAGCGGCGCTTCACCATCATCCCCAGCTCGCTGAACACCTCCCCGGGCCAGCCGACCAGGGCCGCCGCCCCCAGGCCCAGCGCCTGCACCTCCGCGCTCACAGGCGCCTCGCCCTGCTCCCGCAGCTCCGCGATGTGCTTGCGCAGCCCCTCGGGGTCAGGCGGATCGTACCAGGTGAGATACGGGCTCCACTCCTCTCCGGAGCCGCCTGCCGACTCGACCCGCCGCAGCTCCTCCTCGGCGGCCGCCAGCGCCCGCGCCCGATTCGTCGGCAGCGCCACCTGCTTGGTCGCCACCGATAGGCGCACATCGGCGCTGACCTCGGCCTTCCGCCATGCCTTCGCCGCCTGGCCGGCCAGGTACCGGCCCGCGCGCTCGGCCACGCGGAAGCCGCCCGTCCCCGCCAGGCCGTGGCCCACGCCCGCTTCCCTCGGATTCACGTCCCCGCAGGCGCCGTTGAGGAACAGCCCCATCACCCCGCCGCCCACCTCCTGCTCGAACCAGTGGACCGCGAAGCCGGGGTAGTCGGCGGTGAGCAGGTAGTTGTCGAACTGCAGGCAGATGCCGTGGCAGGCGTAGTTCATCACCCCCGCCAGCGGCGCGCCGTCCTCCCGCTCGACGCGGATCAGGCCCACCTCCGGGTCGAAGGGCCCGAAATGGTTCCGCCCCAGCTCGATGCGCCCGCCGGGCAGCATCTCCCGCCGGTTGATCCCCACGGCCGACCAACCGCTTTCCACTCCCAGCCGCGCTGGCGCCAGCCCCTCGGCCGCCGCCGCCACCGCCTCCGCCAGCTTCGCCGGCAGCGCGCCCCAGTACGCCTGCTCCTGCTGGTTCGGCTTCCGATACAGCCCCGCGGGCCCCGAGTGGGTGTGCGTCCCAGCTACCAGCAAGCCCTCCCCCGGTAGCGAGGCGGCCTTCGCCGCCCTCGCCCGCACCGCCGCCACCGTTTCCGCCGACAGCCCGATCAAGTCACACGCCACCAGCCCCACTCGCCGCTCGCTGTCCTCCAGCACCAGCGCCCGCGCCCACAGCGGGTCGTGCACCGCGAGGGAGGGGAACACCCGCCCCGCGTACCCCGACAGCCTCACGCCCACGGGCGGCGTGATGTCTGCCTTCGCCGCGCCGGCCTTCAGCATCCCTGACCTCCTGTGAACTGCGGAAGGTGCTCGGCATGGGCCTCCAGCAGGTCGTCCAGCAGGGCCCGGGCGACCCGCGCCGAGGGTACCAGCGGGTTGGCCACCAGCGCCAGAAGGGCCGCCCGCCGGTCCCCGTTCACCGCCGCCTCGATCGTCAGCTCCTCATACGCCTTGATCTGGTGCAACAGACCCCGCAACTCCGGCCGCAGCGGCCCCACCGTGAGCGGCCGCGGCCCCTCCGCCCCGATCACACAGCTCACCTCCACCACCGAGTCGGCCGGCAGGTCGGAGAGCGCGCCCCGGTTCGCCGTGTCCACGCACTGGATGTCCCGCCGGTCGCCATGGATCGAGGCCATCAGCCGCACCGCGGCCTCCGAGTAGAGGGCGCCGCCCCGCTTCGAGAGCGCCTCCGGCTTCTCCGCCAGCCCGGGCTCCGCGTACTGCGCGAACAGCTCCCGCTCGATCGCCACGATCTGCTCGCCCCGGGTCGGCTTCCCCGCCGCCTCCGCCTCCTGGAGCTTCGCCAGCATCTGGTCGCCGCAGTAGTAGTAATGGTGATACCCGCACGGGATCGCCCCCAGCGCCTCGATCAGCCCCGCCGGCCACTCTCCCCCGGCCTCCACCCGCCGCAGCAGCTCCGGGGTGACATCCCGGCCTCGCACCATGACCCGGTGCGCCCACAGCAGGTGGTTGCAGCCCACGTATTCGACGAACAGCTCCTCCGGCCGGGCGTCGAACTCGCGCGCGAACCAGCGCTCCATGTTGATCGGGTTGTTGCACAGCCCGATCACCCGCGCCCCGGTGTGCCGCAGGGCCGCCTCGGTCACGATCCCGCTGGGGTTGGTGAAGTTGATCAGCCAGGCCTCGGGGCACAGTTCCTCCATGTCCCGGCAGATGTCCAGCACCACCGGCACTGTCCTCAGCGCCTTCGCGAACCCGCCCGGCCCCACCGTCTCCTGCCCGATGACGCCGTGCCTCAGCGGCACGCGCTCGTCCTTGATCCGCGCCGCGATCCCACCCACGCGGATCTGGGTCACCACGTAGCTCGCGCCCTCCAGCGCCTCCCGGCGGTCCAGCGTCCAGCGCACCTCCAGGTCGGCGCCCGCCTTCTCGACCATGCGGCGGGCCAGCGCTCCCACCACCTCGAGCTTCTCCCGCCCCGCCGGGATGTCCACCAGCCACACCTCCGCCAGGGACAGGGCCTGGGCGCGCGCGATCAGCCCCTCCACGATCTCCGGCGTGTAGCTGCTGCCCCCACCGATCACCACCACCCGCGTCCTGTCTTCACGCGCCATTATGTCCTCCTTCCCTGTGGGGCGCGCATGTCGGCGCCCCGGGCGCCGACATGCGCGCCGCCCCTCACGCGCCTGGCAGGCAGGCCGCCGCGGGGCCTCATCCCTCCTCTCCCATGTCCTGCCGGAACCACCCGGAGGCGGAGGCCGACCGGTTGGCCTCCGCCCACACCCCGGGCGCGCGCCGCCCGGCCCCCTCCAGCGCGCCCCGCACCGCGCCCATCACCGGCGGCTGCTCGGAGCGAATCAGCCGCGCCCGGGGCGCCGCCTGGAGCACCGCCTCCCGGAACACCTCGAACAGCAGCGGCCCCGTCTTCGTGAAGCGCGACCCGGCCGCCACCACGGCCACCTCGCTCTCGGAGAGGCCCCAGCGGCCGATGAGGTTCGTCGCGCACAGCGCCATCTCCCGGCCGAAGCGACGCACGATCTCCACCGCCACCGGATCGCCCCGCCCCGCCACGGAGAACAGCACCCGGTTCAGCGTCACCGCCGGGACCGACAGGCCGCCGCGATGCACGTCATACACCAGGTCGCGCACGCTCGCATGACCCGTCTCGGCCAGCAGCGCCTCGCTCAGCGCGGTCGCCGGCCCCCGGCCGTCCTCCGCGCGTACCACCGCCTGCAGGGCATAGCCCGAGGTGTCGTAGCCCCCGCCCAGGTCGGTGAAAGCGCCGTAGAACCACTTGTCGCCGTCGGGCAGCACGATCGCCGCGCAGATCCCCGTCCCCGCCGTCACCCCCACTCCGTGCCCCTCCGGCGCACCCGCC
>CAYLPT010000008.1:0-4318 GCA_964385645.1 uncultured bacterium | reverse complement strand
CCCTGCCGGCCGTGCCCCAGGGCGCCCAGGACCTCGGCCCCTATGGCGGCGGCCAGCCCGTCGCCGCGCCCACCGGCTGGTTCCGCCTCGAGGAAGTAGCCGGCCGCTGGTGGCTCGTGGACCCCGAGGGCCGCGCCTTCCTCAGCATCGGCGTCAACAATGTCAGCTTCCGTCCCGACCACGCCCGCGATGGCGGCGGCGTCCCCTACCACGAGACCGTAAATGCCCTCTACCGAAGCCCCACCGACTGGGCCAACACCGCGCTCGCCCGCCTCCGGCGCTGGGGCTTCAACACCCTCGGCGCGCGCTCTTCCCCCATCACCCGCGACCGGCAGATGGCCTACACCGTGCTCCTCGACCTCGCCTCCCAGGGCCCTCGCAGCCCGGACCAGCCCTTCCCCGATGTCTTCGACCGCGACTGGCAGCGTGCCGTGCAGCGCCACGCCCGCCAGACCTGCCGCCGCCTGGCCGGCGATCCCTGGCTCATCGGCTACTTCACCGACGACCAGCTGTGGTGGGGCGATCCCCCGGGCGAGGGCCAGACCCTCCTGCACGCCTTCCTCGCCCTGCCCGATCACGCCCCCGGCCGGCGCGCGCTCCTCGCCTTCCTCCACGGGCGCTATGACACCCTCGAGGCGCTCAACGAGGCCTGGCGCACCGGCTACGAGCGATTCGAGGACATCGGCCGCCTGGCCCAGGTCGGGGCCCGCATCCCTGAGCGCGACCACGAGGACTTCCAGCGCCTGGTCGCCGATCAGTACCTGCGCATCGGCGCCGCCGCCGTCCGCGCGGCCGACCCCAACCACCTGGTCCTGGGCTGCCGGCTGGCGACTCCTCCCCCTCCCCCCGTCCTCGCCGCCCTCGCGGAGCACGTGGACCTGGTCTCGCTCAACCACTACGAGCTCCGGCCCGACGACGCGCTCATCCGCGAGGTCCACCGCGTCACCGGCCTACCCATCCTCATCACCGAGTTCAGCGTCCGCGCTGCGGACAGCGGCCTGCCCAACACCCTCGGCCCGGGCCCACTGGTGGAGAACCAGGAGAGGCGCGCCGAGCTGGTCGCGGGCTACGTGCGGGAGCTGATCTCCCTACCCTCAGTAGTCGGGTACCACTGGTTCCAGTACGTGGACCAGCCGGCCGAGGGCCGCCTCGACGGCCAGGACGGCAACTACGGGCTCGTCACCATCCGCGACGAGCCCTACCACCCCCTGGTGGAGGCATTCAGCCGCGTCAACCGGGAGGCGTACGCGTGGGCCGCGCACGAGCGGCCTCGGTAGCTCACAGGGCCAGCCGCAGCTCCACCGGCAGCCGCGTTCCGAGGTGGCGCAGTCGCGGGTCATCTACCACGCGGTAGCCCCTCAGCGTCAGCCCCGCGGAGGCCAGCACGAAGTCGAGCCGCTGCTCGGGCCGCGGCCGCGGGAAGGTCGCCACTGCTCTCACCCCCAGCGCGGCCGCCGGGTCCACCAACCCCACTGCCCTCCAGCTCTCCAAGGCCGCGGCCGCCTTCGCCTCCGGCGCGAAGCTCACGAACACCAGCCAGCGCTCCTCCGGCCCCGCCGAGGCCAGCCGCGTCACCTCCCCGATAGTCGCCGTCGCAGCCGCCGCCGAGGGCGGCCGCGCCACCAGCAGCGAGAGCCGCCGGCCCTCGATCTCCACCTCCGCCGTGAACGCCCCTACACCGCCCCCCGCCGGGCCGCCAGACAGCCGCGTGCTCGCGCGGATGGGGTAGCGCGACAGCAGCGCGCTCCCTGTCCTGCCCCCCGGCATCGTGGGATGCGACACCGAGTACATGCCCAGCGACAGAGCCAGCGCCCGCGCCGTCTCTGACCCCGCCTCGCCCCGCTCGGCCACTGCCACGTTGTGCAGGGCCACCAGGTCCGGCGCCAGGTACATCAGCAGCGCAGTCAGGCTCTCGTAGGCCACCCCCCGCAGGGCGCCTCCGGCACCCTGGGCGCCCTCCAGATCGTAGTTCAGCGCCCGGATCGTACGCCCGGCGCCTCGCGCCCTCGCCCCGGCCTCCGCCTCCCCAGCCACCGCCGTACACAGCGCCAGACCAACCACAGACACCGCCGCCGCGCGCGCAAGCGCTCTCATCTGCCGGTCCCTCCTCCGGGGTCAGCCGCCTCCGCCCGTGCCATAGATGAGGCGGCGCCCCGAGGACGGCGGGGATTCCTCGGGGCGCCTATTCCCCCTGGCGTAGGAGGGAGGGCGGCTAGTTCATTGTCGAACAGGTTCCCAGCGTCCAGCACACGGAGCGAGTCCATCCTTCGTCCAGCGTCTCCTGCGGGGTCCCCCCCGTGTGCCTCTCGGTCGCAGCTCCCCTGTCCCGTTCTACCCTCTTAGACGCATGGGAGGGCAAAAGGTTCCGGGAGTTCTGTGTTTTTTGTCGAAAGGTTGTGTGACGAATCTGCGAAGAGAGCGCAGGCCCATGGACCGCCATGTCTTGCTCGTCAACCCGAATCGCCTCCGCCCCGCCGTCGCCCCCATCGGGCTCGACTACTGCGCCGACGTGCTGCTCGCGCGGGGCATCCCAGTGGAGCTGCTCGACCTCTGCTTCGAGCACGACCCCGCGGCCGCCATCGCCCGCGCCCTCGCCGGCCGCGAGCCCGCCCTCATCGGGGTGTCAGTGCGCAACACCGACGACTGCTACCTCGCCAGCGGCCGCGACTTCCTACCCGACCTCGCCAGCCTCGTGGCCCTACTGCGCCGCCACAGCGAGGCCCCCATCGTCCTGGGCGGCAGTGGCTACTCGGTCGCCCCGGGCCCGATCCTCGAGCTCCTGGGCGCCGACTACGGCATCACCGGCGACGGAGAGGAGCCCCTCGCCATGTTCGCTCGCGCCCTGCAGGAGGGCGCGCTGGCACCTTCGGCAATCCCTGGGCTCGTCTGGCGGAAGGGCGGCGCCCTCCGCCGGAACCCCCCGTGGCTCGGGCCCCTCCACGGGCTGCCCCCGCGCCGGCGGGAACTCCTGGACAACGAGCGCTACTTCCGCGAGGGCGGCCAGGCCGGGATCGAGACCAAGCGCGGGTGTGACCGGCGCTGCATCTACTGCGCCGACCCCCTAGGCAAGGGACGCCGCGTCCGGCCCCGCACCCCCGAGCAGGTCGCCGACGAGTTCGCGGTCCTGCTCTGCCGCGGCCTCGACCACCTCCACCTCTGCGACAGCGAGTTCAACGTGCCGGCCGATCATGCCCTCGCGGTCTGCGAGGAGCTGGCCCGGCGCCACCTCGGCGAACGCGCCTGCTGGTACACCTATGCCACCCCGGCCGGCTTCGGCGCCGAGCTGGCGCAGGCCATGCGCCGCGCCGGGTGCGTCGGCGTCAACTTCGGCGCGGACAGCGGCCACCCCGCCGTCCTTGCCGCCCTTGGCCGGGACTTCACCCCCGCCGACCTGGAGGCCACCGCCGACGCCTGCCGCCGCGCCGGGCTCATCTTCATGTTCGACCTGCTCCTGGGCGGCCCGGGGGAGACGCGCGCGACCCTCGCCCAGACCATCCGGCTCGTCAAGCAGATCAGCCCCCACCGCGTCGGGCTGTCCCTGGGCGTGCGCGTCTACGAGGGGACGCCCCTCGCCCGAAGCCTCGCCGCCGAGGGCCCGCTCTCTGACAACCCACACCTCCGCCGAGCCGACGGCGCGCCCCTCGAGACCCACTCGCTGCTCCACCCGGTGTTCTACCTCTCCGCCGATCTGGGCGAGGACCCCCAGGGCTATCTCGCCGACCTCGTCGGCGGCGACCAGCGCTTCTTCTTCCCCACCCCGCAGGTCGGCGGCGAGGCCTACAACTACAGCGACAACGAGCGGCTCGTGGAGGCGATCTCCCGGGGCTGCCGCGGCGCCTACTGGGACATCCTCCGCCGCCTGGCCGAGTCGCCCTGAGGCGGCAGGATCCGGTATACCAGCAGGGCCGCCTCCTCGCCCGGCTCGAGGTAGCGCGCGTGGGGCGCGAACCGCGGGTGCTGCATCACCTCCGCCATGGCGGGGATCCTGTCGGGAGCGTCGGCTCGCGTGATGAGATACTCCGCGCCCAAAGCGTCGGCCACCGCCAGCGCCGCCTCCGCCCCGTCACTTGGGAACTGCGCGCACGGCACGCGCGCCACATGCCACAGCCCCCACGCGCTGTCGGTCAGCACCGCCCCCGGCCGGGGCTGCAGCTCGGCAACCGCCTGCCTCGCCGACGGGGGATACAGCGGCCGCTCCCCACGGGCCAGCTCCCCCGGCGCCGCAGCCCACCACCGAAGCAGCCAGCCGAAGGCCAGGCAGAGCCCCAGCCAGCCCACTGCCCGCGCCGCGCGACCGCCCCCGCGGCCCTTCACCCAC
>CAYLPT010000007.1:0-4731 GCA_964385645.1 uncultured bacterium | reverse complement strand
GGGCAGCAGGCGTGGTATAATTCAGGGTGCCCCGGAGAGGGGCGACTGCCGGAGGGATTCAAACGGAACTCGTGAACCGCCGAAGGCAATAGGTGGACCGAGATAGGGTAGGAGCCGACCGCAGAGGGGGCTCGTCCCCCTCTGCGCTTGCGTCTCTGGCAGTGCGGACCTTGAAAACAGCATAGTCGTGGGAGCCAGGTACGTCGCCGCACTCTCTCTTCGATCCCCCCGGGTCTGTTGTGCGGAGGGGGTCAAGCTACTAAGGGCGCGCGGTGGATGCCTTGGCAGAGACAGCCGATGAAGGACGCGGCAGGCGGCGAAACGCCCCGGGGAGCTGCGAGCAAGCATTGATCCGGGGGTGTCCGAATCGGGAAACCGGGCAGGAGTCATATCCTGTCACCGTCGGGTGAATCCATAGCCCGGCGGGGGGAACCGGGGGAACTGAAACATCTCAGTACCCCGAGGAAGAGAAAGCAACAGCGATTCCCTCAGTAGTGGCGAACGAACGGGGAAGAGCCCAAACCTGCATCGTGGAGAAGGCCTCAGCCGTTGCGATGCGGGGGTAGCGGGGCCAGATCGGGCGGAGCTGAGGATCCGCCGGGGAGTCAGAAATCGGGCTGCTAGCCGAATCCGCCTGGAACGGCGAGCCGGAGGTGGTGAGAGCCCAGTAGGCGAAAGCGGTCCGACTCCCTGGGTGTGGCACCCAAGTACCACGGGGCACGTGGAATCCTGTGGGAATCCGGGAGGACCATCTCCTAAGGCTAAACACTGTCTCTGACCGATAGCGGACTAGTACCGTGAGGGAAAGGTGAAAAGAACCCCATGCGGGGAGTGAAATAGAGCCTGAAACCGCGTGCCTACAAACGGTCGGAGCCCGATGTCGCCGGCCTTGGCCGGCGACCGGGTGACGGCGTGCTTCTTGCATAATGAGCCGGCGAGCTGTCCTCAGTGGCGAGGTTAAGGGCCTTTGGTCCGGAGCCGCAGGGAAACCGAGTCCGAATAGGGCGCATTAGTCGCTGAGGGCACGCCCGAAACCAGGTGATCTACCCATGGCCAGGGTGAAGCGAGGCTAATCCCTCGTGGAGGCCCGAACCGGTGTCGGTTGAAAACGGCTCGGATGAGCTGTGGGTCGGTGTGAAACGCTAATCGGACCTGGAGATAGCTGGTTCTCCCCGAAATAGCTCTAGGGCTAGCCTCGGGCGTTGGCTTGCGGAGGTAGAGCACTGATTGGGCTAGGGGCGCTCATACCGCTACCAAACCCAGTCAAACTCCGAATGCCGCAAGAACCGAGCCCGGGAGTCGGACCGTGGGGGATAAGCTCCATGGTCGAGAGGAGAAGAGTCCAGACCGTCGGCTAAGGTCCCCAAGTCGGGCTAAGTGGAGAAGGAAGTGGCTTCGCCCAAACAGCCAGGAGGTTGGCTTAGAAGCAGCCATCCTTTAAACAACGAGTAACATCGGACTGGTCGAGCGAGGCTGCGCCGAAAATCCAACGGGGCTCAAGCCCGACACCGAAGCCGCGGATGTCCTTCGCCCCTCGGGGCGCGGGGCATGGTAGGGGAGCGTTCGGCACTGGAGTGAAGCGGTACCGTGAGGAGCCGTGGACCGTGCCGAAGTGCGAATGCCGGCATGAGTAGCGAAAAAGAGAGTGAGAATCTCTCTCGCCGAAAGCCTAAGGGTTCCCAGGCAAGGTTCGTCCTCCTGGGTTTAGCCGGGCCTAAGCCGAGGCCGAAGGGCGTAGGCGATGGACAGCCGGTTGATATTCCGGCGCCACTGTGAGAGGACAAAGACGCGAAGGGGGGACGCCGTTGGGTGTGCCAGCGCGCGACTGGATTGGCGCGTTCTGGGCCGAGGTCCCTCGGGAGGCAAATCCCCCGGGGAGACGACCGGAGCCCGGAGGAGGAAAGGCTTCGGCTGGACTGAACTGGCGTAACCAGCGGCCAGGAAAAGCCCCTAGCGGATCTCACAGTGCCCGTACCGCAGACCGACACAGGTAGGCGGGCAGAGGATGCCAAGGCGCGCGAGAGAACCCTCGTTAAGGAACTCGGCAATCTCGCTCCGTAACTTCGGGAGAAGGAGCGCCCCCTGGCCCGCGTCGTCCCCACCCTCGGGTGGTGCGTCGGCCGGGTGGCGGGGGGCCGCAGCGAAAGGGCCCAAGCGACTGTTTACCAAAAACACAGGTCTCTGCTAAGCCGCGAGGCGAAGTATAGGGGCTGACGCCTGCCCAGTGCCAGAAGGTTAAGGGGAGGGGTCAGCCCGCCGCAAGGCGGGCGAAGCCTCGATCCGAAGCCCTGGTGAACGGCGGCCCTAACTCTAAGGGTCCAAAGGTAGCGAAATTCCTAGTCGGGTAAGTTCCGACCTGCACGAAAGGCGTAACGACTTGGGCGCTGTCTCGACGAGGGACTCGGCGAAATTGTAGCGCCTGCGAAGATGCAGGCTACCCGCGACAGGACGGAAAGACCCCGTGGAGCTTTACTATAGCCTGGTATTGCGCGCTGGGGTTTCGTGCAGAGGATAGGTGGGAGCCGGCGAAGCCGGGGCCCCGGCCCCGGTGGAGGCGACCTTGGAATACCACCCTCGATTCCTTGGCGTTCTAACCGCTGCCCTGATCGGGTTGCGGGACAGTATCAGGTGGGTAGTTTGACTGGGGCGGTCACCTCCCAAAAGGTAACGGAGGTGTTCAAAGGTCCCCTCAGCGCGGTTGGAAATCGCGCGCGGAGTGCAAGGGCACAAGGGGGCTTGACTGCGAGAGCGACGGCTCGAGCAGAGACGAAAGTCGGACCTAGTGACCCGGCAGTTGGGGATGGAACCGCTGTCGACAACGGATAAAAGCTACCCCGGGGATAACAGGCTCATCTCCCCCGCGCGCTCACAGCTACGGGGAGGTTTGGCACCTCGATGTCGGCTCGTCGCATCCTGGGGCTTGGATAAGGTCCCAAGGGTTGGACTGTTCGTCCATTAAAGCGGCACGCGAGCTGGGTTCAGAACGGCGTAAGCCAGTTCGGTCCCTATCCGTCGCGGGCGTAAGAGGTTTGAGGGGGGCTGCCACCAGTATGAGAAGACCGTGGTGGACGGACCAAGGGTGTACCAGTTGTCCCGCCAGGGGCATACGCTGGGTAGCCATGTCCGGTCGGGATAAGCGCTGAAAGCATCTAAGCGCGAAGCCCTCCCCAAGACGAGACCTCTCACCGGGCTAACCGGGTAAGGCCGCAGGAAGACTACCTGCTTGATAGGCCGGAGGTGTACGCACGGCGACGTGTTAAGCCGACCGGTACTAATCGGCCGAGGGCTTTGCCCCCTCCGTACAGCAGATCGGGTGATCGAAGAGCGCGCGCGACTCCCGGCCTCCCACGACTATGCTTTGCTGCCCCGGCGCCAACCGCGCCGGGGCAGCCCCAGTTTGCTTCCGGTGACCATGGCGGAGGGGAAACGCCTCTTCCCATTCCGAACAGAGAAGCTAAGCCCTCCAGCGCCGATGGTACTGCAGGGGCGACCCTGTGGGAGAGTAGGTCGTCGCCGGGAGCATAGCCTTGTGCACCGGTTCGCCGCACCCCCCCGGGTCGGCGAGCCTCGCGCGTCTATCCCCCGCCGCGGGTGCCTCCTGCGCACTCCGCGGGCGCCCCGTGGGCGCGCTGGGCCTTGAGCAGCCGCGCCACGCCCTCCTTGAAGGCGCGGAAGGAGGGCTTGGGCCGGCCCTGCAGATCCACGAGCCCCCAGGCGGTCTCGATCGGGCAGTCCGGCCGCCCGCACTGCCAGCAGCGCTCCTGGTCCTCCCAGCGGTAGAAGATCAGCCCGGCCAGGTGGTCGCGGTGGGCGACGAAGGCGTCGAAGGCCCGGCGGATGAACTCCGCCTGTCCCTCTTGCGTATGGCCGGGGCCCCAGGTGTAGTGCCACTTGCGGAGCTGGCAGTTGGGCACGCCCAGGGCGCGCTCGGCCTGGTCCGCGACCTCCCCGGCGGAGGAGAAGCCCCATTCGTTGATGGCGAGCGGCGCGCCGGTCAGCTCCCACAGCTCGGCGAGGCGCCGGTCCCACGACTCGGGGCCGCCGGGCTGCCAGGTGGCGTAGTACTGGTCCACGCCGCAGTAGTCGAGCGGCGAACCGGGGGCGCCGTAGAGCCGCCCGTAGAGGAACAGCGCCGCGGGCGCGCCGCCGGAGTTGGGGCCGACAAACAGGGAGGGGTCACCGGCCTTCAGCCCCCGCGCGCCGTGGACTATCAGCTCGGAAGCCTGGCGCAGGCTGAGCGGCCCGGCGAACTGCGGGATGTCCAGCTCGTTGGCAATCTGCCATGCCGACACGATGCCTCGCAGGTCCTCCGCAAGCCACTGGCAGATCGCCTGGTAATTGCGCAGGTAGCGGTCGCTGCCGGCCCCGCCGAACCAGGCTGGCATGGCGTCGTGCCACACGCTTCGCATCCTGCCGGACTCGTCGGCCTCGAAGGTGGCGACGCCGGGGCCCGGGGTGACGCCCATGACCGAGATACCCCGGGACACCCATGCCTCGGCCTGCTCCCTGGCGCGGCGGTAGCGGTCGCTTACGGGCCCGTACAAGTGCTCCTCGAAGGGCATGGGGAAGTCGTGCCGGACCCACTCAATGCCCGCCTCCTTGAGGAGCGATACGTCGGCGTCGGGGTGCGCGCTGGTCCCGATCAAGATGTCGCTCATGTCGTCCCTCCACGCTGGTGGGAGGCCTCTTCGCAGGTGTGTCGGCGGCTTCCTGCTGCCGGGGGGCGGGGGC
>CAYLPT010000006.1:0-30046 GCA_964385645.1 uncultured bacterium | reverse complement strand
TCCTCCCTCACCGCCTCCGCCGCCCGCACCAGGGGGCGGTTGGCGATGGCGTTGCCGCTCACCTCGAGCGCGGTCAGGATGGGCACCCCCCCGCCCAGCATGGTCCCGAACGTGCGGGCCAGCCGCGAGACGGCCATCTTGTGCCAGATCGGGCCCAGCAGCGGCAGCCGCAGCACGAACACATCGAGCCGCTCCCGGCCCCCCTCCGTGCTCGCGTACCACCGCAGCCCGACCACCAGCAAGACCACCCCCAGCGCCAGCATCCACCAGGTCCGGGAGAAGAAGTCGGCGATCCCCAGCAGCACCTCGGTGATCAGGGGCACCGTCTGCTCCATCTCCTCGAACAACATCGAGAGCTTGGGCATCAGGAACCCGACCACGAAGGCCACTGCACCCACGGCCACGGTGATCAGCACCGCGGGATAGAGCAGCGCCGAGATTACCTGCGACCGGCGCTGCTGGGACTTCTCGAGGAACTCCGCCAGCCGCATCAGCACCGCGTCGAGGTGGCCGCTGGTCTCCCCCGCCCGCACCATGTTGATGTAGAGGTCCGGGAACTGCCGGGGGTGGCGCTGGAGCGCCTCCGACAGGGGGCGGCCCTGCTGGACATCGCTGCGGACCGCCTCCAGGAGCTGCCGCAGCGCCGCCCGCCCCCCCGCCTGCTCCACCAGCACCGAGAGGCTGCGGAACATCGGCAGGCTCGCCGCGGTCATGTCGGCGAGCTGCCGGGTGATGACCACAATGTCAGCTGGCCCCACGCCCCGTCCCACCCGCGCCCGGCTCGGCTCACCCAGCCGGAGCTGCGCCGCCTCCGCGATCCGGGAGGGGTAGTAACCCATGTCCCGCAGGCGGCGCTTGACCTCCTCGGCATCCTCGGCCGCCAGTTCCCCGGAGATGCTCTTTCCCGCCCGGTCGAGGGCCTCGTAGCGGAACCGCGCCATGCTTACACTTCGTCCCGCTGGCAGACGCGGACGAGTTCCTCGATGGTCGTCTTCCCCTCCAGCACCTTCTCCCGCCCATCCCCCAGCAGGGTGCGCATCCCCTTCTCGACCGCGCGCTGCTTCATCTGGCTCGACGACACTTTGTCCACGATCTGCCGGCGGACCTCCTCGTCCACCGTGAACAGCTCGAACACCCCGGCCCGACCCCGGTACCCGTCCCGGCACTGCTCGCAGCCGACCGCTCGGTACAGCGTCACCGGCTCGGCCCGCGCAGGCGCCGAGTCAATGCGCCGCAGCTCCTCCGGCGTGGGCCGGAAGGGCTGCCGGCAGGCCGGGCAGAGCGTGCGCACCAGCCGCTGCGCGATCACCCCGACCAGCGAGGAGGCGACCAGATAGGGCTCGATGCCCATGTCCAGCAGCCTGGTCACCGCCCCGGCCGAGTCGTTCGTGTGCACTGTGCTGAAGACCAGGTGCCCGGTCAGGGCGGCGTGGATGGCGATGTCGGCCGTCTCCCGGTCGCGGATCTCGCCCACCATGATGATGTCTGGGTCCTGGCGGACGATGTGCCGCAGCCCCCGGGCGAAGGTCAGCCCGATCGCCGGGCGGACGTTGATCTGGTTGGCCCCGGGCAGCTCATACTCCACCGGGTCCTCGATGGTGATGACCTTCTTCTCGGGGGAGTAGATCTCGTGCAGCGCCGCGTGCAGCGTGGTGCTCTTGCCCGAGCCGGTGGGGCCGGTGGCGAGGATGATGCCGTGAGGCCGGGAGATCAGGTCGCGGAACTGCGCGAAGGTGTCCGCCCGCATGCCCAGGTCGGTGAGGTGCATGAGCCCCTGGGAGCGGTCCAGCAGCCGGATCACCGCGCTCTCGCCGTGCAAGGTGGGGATGATGGAGACCCGCAGGTCAATCATCCGGTCGGCGAGCCGGATGCGAACCCGGCCATCCTGGGGGAGCCGGCGCTCGGCGATGTCCATGTCGGACATGATCTTGATGCGGGAGATGATCGCCGGGTGCAGGTGCCGCGGCGGCGAGGAGGCATTGTGCAGCACGCCGTCCACCCGGTAGCGGACCCGCAGCTCCCGCTCGTGAGGCTCGATGTGGATGTCGCTGGCCCGCTCCTGGATCGCCTGGTGGAGGATCAGGTTCACCAGCTTGATGATGAGGGCCTCGCGGGCCATCTTCTGGAGATCCGCGATCTCCAGATCCTCCTCCGCGACCTCCTCCGTCTGCATATCGTCAATCTCGCGGAACATCCGCTCCATGTAGCACTGCTCGATCGCCTCGGAGATGAGGCGCGGGCAGGCCACCACGGCGCGCACATCCCGGCTCGTGAGCAGCCGCAGGTCGTCCAGGGTGGTCACGTCAAAGGGATTCGCCACCGCCACCACCAGGGTGTGGTCCTCCTCCCGCAGAGGCAGCACCTGGCGCCGCATGGCGAACTCGCTCGGCACCTGAGACAGCACGCCCGGCGCAATCCCCCGCTCCAGCCGGTCCACGTATTCCAGCCCCAGCCGCCCCGCCACCGCCGCGTAGATGTCTTCCTCGCGCGCGAAGCCCAGCCGGGCGATCGTCTCGTCCAGCCTCTCCAGGCCCGAGTTGCGGGCCGCCACCGCGGCCTCGAGCTGCTCGCGGGTAATCACCCCGGCCGCCACGAGGGTCTCTGCCAGGGGATCGCCCGGGGGCTCGGCCATCGCGTCGTCCTCCTCCTTGGCGCGCCGGCCGGCAGGGGCCGCCAGCCCACCACCGTATTAGACACCCAGCAGCCCCGGTGGTTCCGCGCCCGGCCCGCCGACCGAATGGTCTAGATTATAGCAGGAAACAGGCGGGCGCGGCTAGCATCGCCGGGGGCCGCGCCAGAGGTGTTCACGAGTGGAGATACGCGTCTCCCGCCAGCCGGCGGAGGAGTACGACGGCGACGCCCTCGTGGTGGGCATCGGCGAGCGCGCCGCGCCCGAGGGACCGCTGGCCGCGCTGGACGAACGGCTCGGCGGCCTTATCTCCGGGCTCATCGAGGCCGGGGAGGTGCGCGGTAAGCCGGACGAACTCACTCTCGTGCACACCCAGGGCCGGCTGCCGGCCCGCCGGCTCGCCATCGTGGGCCTCGGCCCGCCGGCCGACCTCGATCTATACGCGCTCCGCCGCGCGAGCGGCGCCGCCGCGCGCCGGCTGCGGGACAGGGGCTGTCGGCGCCTCGGCACGACTCTCCATCTCGCCCTCGAGGGCCGCTCCCGCCTGAGCGGCGCCGCCCGCGCGGTCGTGGAGGCCGCTTACGTGGGCCTGTACCGCGGCGGCGAGCGTCAGTCCGAGCGGGACCTCCCCGAGGAGCTGGAGGAGCTGGCGCTCCTCGCCACACCCCCGGAGCAGCTCGAGCCCGCCTCCGCCGCCGCCCACCTCGCCCGCCTCGGAGGGGAGGCCACCAACTACTGCCGCCGCCTGGTGAATCTGCCTGCAAACGAGGTCACCCCATCGCGGCTGGCCCAGGAGGCGCTTGATCTGGCCGGGCTCGTGGGGCTCGAGGTGGAGGTCCTCGAGCCGGCCCGCCTCCAGGAGCTGGGCATGGGCGCGTTCCTGGCCGTGGCGCGCGGCAGCCAGGAGCCGGCGCGGCTCATCGTGCTGCGCCACCGCGGCCGGGGCGACGGCCGGTGGCTGGCGCTGGTGGGCAAGGGCCTTACCTTCGACAGCGGCGGGATCTCGATCAAGCCCTCCGAGAACATGCACCTCATGAAGGGCGACATGGCGGGCGGCGCGGCTGTACTCGCGGCCATGCGCGCGGTCGCCGCACTGGGGCTGAAGCTCGACGTGCTGGGCATCATCCCCGCGGCCGAGAACCTCCCCGGAGGCGGCGCCTGTCGGCCGGGCGACGTGGTCGTCGCCTACAGCGGCAGGACGATAGAGATCATCAACACCGATGCCGAGGGCAGGCTGCTGCTCGCGGACTGCCTCGCCTATGCTCGCGACCTGGGCGCCACCCACCTGGTGGACATCGCGACCCTCACGGGCGCCTGCGTCATCGCGCTTGGCCACGTCGCCGCGGGCGTCATGGGTACCGACCACGACCTCGTGGAGGCCCTGCTCGAGGCCGGGGAGCAGGCAGGCGAGCGCATGTGGCGGCTGCCGCTCTTCCCCGAGTACCGCAGCCAGCTCGACTCCCTCATCGCCGACCTCAAGAACGTCGGCGGCCGGCCCGCCGGCGCCATCACCGGAGGCTGGTTCCTGCGCGAGTTCGTCGGGGAGACCTCGTGGGCCCATCTCGATATCGCGGGCACCGCCTGGAGCGAGAAGGACCAGCCCCACCAGGTCGAGGGCGCCACCGGCGCCGGGGTGCGCACCCTTATCGGCCTGGCCGAGCGGCTGGCGGGAGGCGTGACATGAGGGGGCGGTCCTGCGCGGCCCTGCCCGCCGCGCTGATAGGGGTGCTGGTGGGCGCGGGGCTGGTGTGGCTGTGGCTGGGCCGCGCGGAACGAGGGCCGCGCATGCAGGTGGCGGCCGAGCGGCCGTCGGCCCCGGCGGTCAGCCTCGAGTCGCAGGACGCCATCGCCGCCGCGGTCGCCGCGGTAGGGCCGGCGGTGGTGAACATCAACGCCCTGTTCAGGCCCCGCGAGGGCCCTATGGAGCGGATGCTGCGAGAGTTCATGGGCGTCCCCACCGAGCCGTTCCCGCGCCAGGGCCAGGGCAGCGGGGTCATCATTGACGGCCGCAACGGCTACGTGATGACCAACGCCCACGTCGTGCGCGGCGCGGCGAGCATCCAGGTGACGCTCGCCGATGGGCGCAGCTTTGACGCCCGGGTGGTGGGCCAAGACCCGGTCTCCGACGTCGCGGTGGTGAGGATCCCGGGTGGCGACTTGCCCTCGGCCACCCTCGGCAGCGCGGCCGACCTGCCCATCGGCTCCTGGGTGATCGCCATCGGCAACCCCTTCGGCTTCGAGAACAGCGTCACCGTGGGCGTGATCAGCGCGGTCGGCCGCCACATCACCGCCCCCAGCGGTGTCGTCATGCAGGACCTCATCCAGACCGATGCCGCCATCAACCCCGGCAACAGCGGCGGCGCGCTGGTGGACCTGCGCGGCCGCGTCATCGGCGTGCCCACCGCCATCATCCCCTACGCGCAGGGGATCGGCTTCGCGGTGTCCATGGACGTGGCGCGGGCTGTCGCCGAACAGCTCATCGCCACCGGCGCCATGGTCTGGCCTTGGCTGGGGGTCCAGCACCGCTCTCTCAGCCCTGAAGAGGCCCGCCGGCTCGGCGTCCCGGAGGGGGAGGGGAGCCTGATCGTCGGCGTGGTGGCCGGCTCGCCGGCCAGCCGCGCCGGGGCCGAGCCCGGGGACGTCGTGCTCGCCTTCGGCGATCGGCGGATCCGCGATGCCAACGACCTCGGCGTCGCGGTGAGGTCGCGGGCGGTCGGTGAGAGGGTGGCGGTCAGGGTCTGGCGGGAGGGCCGCGAGATGACCCTTCAGGTGACTCTCGGAGAGATGCCGGCCCCTCGGGTGCGCTAGCTAGCCGGCGTCGCTGCGGTAGTGGCAGCCCCGGCTGTGGCGGTTCCGCTCGGCCGCCTCGGCGACGATGCGCGCGGCCTCCAGTCCGTTGCGGAGCCCCACCAGCGAATCGGCCAGCTTCGTCTCCCGGTAGAACTGCTCGATCCGGTGCGCCAGGTAGCTCAGGTCCGCGGTCGCGCGGCTGAGCCGGCGCGCCGAGCGGACGATCCCCGCGTAATTCCACATCGTGCTCTTGATCAGCATCCAGTCCTGGATGATCAACAGCGGGTCAATGTCCTCTGTCAAACCCTCATCGTGCCACTCCGCGATCTCAGCCGTCACCCGCGTCTGCAGCGGCTCGCCCCGCGCGTGCGCGTCCCGCGCCGCGCGCTGGCCCCACAGGATCGCCTCCGGCAGCGAGGTCGAGGCCAGCCGGTTCGCCCCGTGCACCCCCGTGCAGCTCACCTCCCCGGCCGCGTACAGCCGGCGGATGCTCGTCCTACCCCACAGGTCCACCTTCACACCCCCACAGAAGTAGTGGGCCGCAGGCACGACGGGGATCGGCTGCCTCGTGATGTCCACCCCGTAGCGCAGGCACGTCTCGTAGATGGTCGGAAACCTCACCCTGGGGTCCAGGGGCAGCTCAGACAGGTCCAGCAGCACGTACTCATCCCCGCGCTTGAGGAGCTCCTCGTGGATGGCCCGCGCCACCACGTCCCGGGGCGCCAGCGAGCCGTTCGGGTGATAGTCGGGCATGAACCTGCGGCCGTCCCTGGTGCGCAGCACCGCCCCTTCCCCCCGGACCGACTCCGAGATCAGGAAGCGGTCCGCATCCCGGTGGTAGAACGCGGTCGGGTGGAACTGGACGTACTCCGCGTTGATGATCTCCGCCCCGGCGCGGTGGGCCATCGCCAGCCCGTCTCCCCGCGCCACCCGGGGGTTCGTCGTGTGCAGGTAGATCTGGCCCAGCCCCCCCGTCGCCAGCACCGTGGAGGAGGCGAACACCCGCCTCACGCGGCCCGCGGCCTGGTCGAGCACATAGGCCCCGAGGCAAGCGACCTCCTGGTAGATGGCCCTCGGGTCGCGCGAGTGGTGGGGAACGGTTATCAGGTCCACCGCCGTGGCGCGGGACAGCAAGCGGATGTTCGGCTGCGCGCCCACCGCGGCGAGGAGCTTCTCCAGGATAGCTCGGCCCGTGGCATCATCGGCGTGGACGATCCGCCGCCGCCCGTGTGCGGCCTCCTGCGTGAAATCGAGCTCGCCCGACTGGTCGCGGGTGAACTCCACCCCCAGCTCGCCGATCAGGAACCGCTCGACCACGTCCGGGACCCCTTCGGCGAGCAGCCGCACGGCCTCGGGGTGGCACAGCCCGTCCCCAGCGGCCATGATGTCGGCCGCCAGCGCCTCCGCCGAGTCCCCAGGAGGGCGGGCGACGACGCCGCCCTGGGCGTGGTTGCTGTTGGACTCCGCCGGGTCGGCGGCGGCGGTGATGAGGATCACGCTCATCCCCGCGCGAGCGGCCTCCAGCGCGCAGGCCGCGCCGGCGGCTCCACAGCCGATCACCAGCATGTCCGCGAAGGCGTTGTCTTCCATCGGGTCCACCAGGGCGGGCGACGAGGACCTCTAGCCTTTCTGCGCGGGCGGCCGGCCCCCCTTCGCTTGTCTACCCGCGCGGGGTGTGCTAGAATCCCGGCATGCCCGGGCGCCTGCGCAAGGCGCGGGTCGCCGACGTGCCGACGATCCAGCGCCTCATCAACACCTTCGCGGAGCGGGACGAGATGCTCCCCCGCTCCCTCAACGAGATCTACGAGCATCTGCGCGACTTCGTCGTCAGCGAGCGCGATGGCGAGATCGTGGGCTGCTGCGCGCTCCACGTCACCTGGGGCGACCTCGCCGAGCTGCGCAGCCTCGCCGTCGCCGAGTCCGCCCGGGGCGAGGGCCGCGGCGCCGAGCTCGTTCGCTGCTGCCTGGAGGAGGCGAGGGCGCTCGGGCTGCCCCGCGTCTTCGCCCTCACCTACATTCCCGACTACTTCCGCCGCTTCGGCTTCACGCTCATCGAGAAGTCCAACCTCCCCCACAAGGTGTGGGTGGAGTGCATCCGCTGCCCGAAGTTCCCGGACTGCGGCGAGGTCGGCATGATCCTCGACCTGGGCTGAGGGCGAAGGGGGGCGCATGGCCGCCAAACGCATCTGCGTGATCCACGGCTGCAACCTCGACCTGCTGGGCGCCCGCGAGCCCGAGATCTACGGGCGCGAGACCCTCGAGGATGTGAACCGCGCACTCGCCTCCCTGGCCGCCGAGCTCGGCCTGGAAGTCGAGGCTGTGCAGTCCAATCACGAGGGAGACATCATCGAGGCCATCCACCGCTGTCGCGGCGCGGCCGACGGGATCATCATCAACCCGGGCGGCTTCACCCACACCAGCGTCGGCATCCTCGACGCCATCCAGGCCGTGGGCCTCCCCACCGTCGAGGTCCACCTCTCCAACATCCACGCCCGCGAGGAGTTCCGCCGCCGCTCCCTTATCGCGCCCGCCGCCATCGGCCAGATCTGCGGCTTCGGCCTCGACAGCTACCTGCTCGCGCTGCGGGCCCTCGCCGTCCGCCTCGGCGTCCGGGAGCGGGCATGAGCCACCCCGCGCAGGAGCGGCTGGGCGCGCTCCGCGCCCGCCTGCGCGAGCGCTGCCTCGGGGCGCTCGTGGTCTCCTCTCCGAGCAACATCTACTACCTTAGCGGCTTCCGCGGCTCCTCCGGCGCGCTGCTCGTCGGCCCCACGCGCGCCGCCCTCTTCAGCGACTTCCGCTATCGCCTCCAGGCGGCCGAGCAGGCCCCCGACTGGGAGTTCGTCGAGGTCGAGCGGCGCCTTCTGCACGCGGTGGGCGAGCGGGCCCGGGAGTGGGCCGCCGCCCCGCTGGGCTACGACCCGGAGCACCTCACCTGCGCCCGCCGCCAGGAGCTCTCCCAGGGCGCCGGCGACCTGGAGCTGGCCGAGGCCCCGGGCCTGGTCGAGGAGCTGCGGGCAGTCAAGTCGGAAGAGGAGATCGCGGCGATCCGCGCCGCCGCCGCGCTGGCCGACGAGGCGCTGGCCCACATCCTCTCCCTCGTCCGCCCCGGCGCCACCGAGCGCGCGCTCGCCCTCGAGGGCGAGTTCCTCATGCGCCGGCGCGGCGCCCAGGCCGCCTTCGACATCATCGTCGCCTCGGGGCCGCGCTCCGCCCTGCCCCACGCCGAGACCACCGACAGGGAGCTCAAGGAGGGCGATCTGCTGCTGGTGGACATCGGCGCGAGGCTGGATGGATACTGCTCAGACCTGACCCGCACCTTCGCCGTCGGGTCGGCGAGCGCGCGGGCGCGGGAGCTCTACGCGCTCGTCTACCGCGCCCAGCGCGCCGGGGTGGCCGCGCTGGCCCCTGGCGCCCGCGCCGGCGAGGTGGACGGCGCGGCGCGGACGGTCATCGCCGAGGCCGGCTGGGGCGAGGCGTTCGGCCATGGGCTCGGCCACGGCGTCGGCATAGATGTCCACGAGGCGCCCAGGCTCGCCCGCCAGGAGGAGAGGGAGCTCGCGGTGGGCAATGTCGTCACCATCGAGCCCGGGATCTACGCACCAGACCTGGGCGGGGTCCGCTTGGAGGACCTGCTGGTCGTGCGGCCGGGGTCCGCCGAGACGCTGACTGGCGCTCCCCTGCCGGCGGAGCTGCCGACCCTCTAGGGCGAAACCAGCCCCCCGCAGCCTCGCCCTCAGCCCATCCGCAGGAAGATCTGGAAGTCGTGCGGGTTGCTGGCGACGGCCATCGCGTTCTGGGGCGTGATCCGGCCGGCCTTCACCAGCGCCATCAGCGCCTGGTCGAGTGTCTGCATCCCCTCAGAGGCCCCGGACTGGAGCACCGAGGGGATCTGGTGAGACTTGCCCTCTCGCACCAGGTTCCGCACCGCCGATGTGGCGACCAGGATCTCCTGTGCACAGACTCGGCTGCGGCCGTCGGCCGAGGGGAGCAGAGTCTGGCATACGATGCCCTCCAGCACCGTCGAGAGCTGGACCCGCACCTGCTCCTGCTGGTGGGGTGGGAAGACGTCCACGATGCGGTCCACGGTCTGGGAGGCGCTCGTCGTGTGCAAGGTGGCGATCACCAGGTGGCCGGTCTCGGCCGCGGTGAGCGCGGCGCTGATGGTCTCCAGGTCACGCATCTCGCCGATCAGGATCACGTCCGGGTCCTGGCGCAGCACGTGCCGCAGCGCCGCCTGGAAGGAGCGGGTGTCGCTGCCCACCTCCCGCTGGATGATGATGGAGCGCTCGTTCGCGTGCAGGAACTCGATCGGGTCCTCGATGGTCACGATATGGCGCCGCCGGGTCATGTTGATCTCCCGGATCATCGCCGCCTGGGTGGTGGACTTGCCCGAGCCGGTGGGCCCCGTCACCAGCACCAGGCCTCGGGGCCGGGTGCAGAAGCGCTTGAGCACCTCCGGCATCCCCAGCCCGTCCAGCGAGGGGGGCTCCACCGGCACCGCCCGGAACACCGCGCCCGTTGAGCCCCGCTGCCGATGGACGTTCACCCGGAAGCGCGACAGCCCCCGGACGCTGTAGGCGAAGTCCAGCTCGCGGGTCTCCTCAAACTCCGTGATCTGGTCGTCCCGCAGGATCGCGTACACCAGGTCGTGCATCCTGCTCGGGGTGAGCTTGGTGTTGCTCAGGGGCAGGAGCTCGCCGTTGACGCGCACGGTGGGCGGCGACCCCGCGCTCAGGTGCAGGTCGGAGGCGTGCCGCTCCATCATCTGGCGGAGCAGATCGTCCACATGCATACTGTCGTCGGTGGGCGCCTCCTCATCGGGCGCCGCGCCGGGGGCCTGCTTCACGGGGGCCCCAGGATCGGTCGCCGTCTGCTTGCTCTCCCGGGCGAGCCGGCTGTAGAAGCGGTCTATCGCCGTGCGCACCGCGCGCTCGGTCGCCACCATCTTCTCCAGCCGCATCCCCGTGCGGGCCTGCAGCAGGTCGCACGCCAGCGTGTCCAGCGGGTTCACCATCGCCACGTGCAGGAAGTCGCCCGCCTTCGACAGGGGTACAACCCCGAAGCGGCGGGCCATGGACTCTGGCACCGCCCGCACGGCCTCCGCCTGGTACTGCATCTTGTCCAGCTCGATCGGCCGCAGGTCCAGGTGCTTGCACAACACGCGGACGATCTCATCCGGCGCGATGGTGCCCAGCTCGATCAGTACGCTGCCGAGCCACCGGCCCTGCGTGCGGTGCACCGTCATCGCCCGCTCCAGGCCGTGGCGATCCACAAGCCCCTGCGCCAGCAGGATGGCGGCGAGCTGTTCGCTGTCGGTCTGCGGCTGGCCCTTGGCGGCGCCTGCCGCGCTGTGCTCTCTGGTCGTGGTCATATGCTGTCCCTCATTGGTGAGACCGGTGGTGATGACGGCTTGCGGCGCGGACGCTAGGCGCGCCCGGGGGGCTGGGGGCCGGCCCTCGCCAGCGAGGAGGCGGGCCTTCGCTCGGTTGCCGGTTCCTCCGCCTCCGACTCCGGGCGCTCGCCCAGCACGTCGCAGAGTGCCTGGACGACATCGGGGTCGTAGCGCTTGCCGGCGTTGACCTGGAAGTGCACCAGCGCCTCCTCTCTCCCGATCGCCGGCTGATAGGGTCGGTCGGAGATCAGCGCGTCGTAGCAGTCCGCCACCTGGAGGATGCGCGCCAGCAGCGGGATCTCCTCCCCGGCGAGCCGGTCGGGGTACCCGCTGCCGTCCCACGCCTCGTGGTGGTTGCGCACCAGCGCCAGCGCCTCCCGGCTCGGCCGCAGCGGGCCGATGATCCGCTCCCCGATGAGGCAGTGCTCCTGGCACATCGCGCGCTCCCGATCGGAGAGCCGTCCCGCCTTCAGCAGGATTGCGTCTCGCACCCCGATCTTGCCCACGTCGTGCAGCGGCCCGAACACCTCGATGTCCCGCACCAGGCTCTCCGGCACGCCGAGGCGCTCGGCGATGCGAGCCGCCAGCTCCGCCACCCGCCGCCCGTGCGTGGCCGTGTAGTTGTCGCGCGCGTCCAGGGAGTGGACCAGCGACCGAACGGTGGCGAAGTAGGACTCCCGCAGCTCGGCGTGGAGCTGGCCGCTCTCGATCGCCTTCGCGGCCATGTTGGCGAGGGTGGTCAGCAGCCTGAGGTCATCGCTGCCGAAGGGCGCGCGGCCGTCTCCCCGCCACGCCCCAAGCACGCCGGCCAAACCGTTCTGGAGCGCGAGCGGCGCGCAGATGAGACCCCGGCGGGAGTTCCAGGCCTCGATCCTCGCCGCCAGATCGCCGGCCCGCGTCTTGGCGTCAGTCAGCTCCTCGTACCACGCCGGTCCATCGTCGCGGCCGTTGCCGGCATGCCGCTCATAGACCGCCTCGCCGGTGCGCGTGTCCACCAGGACCAGCGAGGAGGAGTCCGCCCCGATGCTCTCCAGCAGGCAGTCGGTCACGAGCTGCGAGATCTGGTCGAGATCCAGGGCCCCGGCCAGCTCCGCGCTCGCGGAGTATAGCCGCCGGAGCTGGTTGAGGCGCTCGTCCAGGCGCGTCACCGCCTCCTTCAGGTCCCCCACCACCCGGCGGTTCAGATGCCGCTGCTCTCGCTCTTTGGCGCCCAGGTAGAGGATCGCGCACAACACCAGCACGCCCAGGCCCACCACCATCACCAGCTCGTCGTAGGTGAGCCCCGACAGCAGCGGCTGATAGCCGAAGATCAGCACCACCGCCAGCCAACAGCCCAGGATCACGATGAAGCTGATCGCGATCCACAGGATCTCCTTGCGCTTGTCGTCCGGATCTACGGGTGCGCCAAAGGGCAGGCCCCTCAATGACGCGCCTCCTCTCAGCTGTTCTGCTACGGCCCGCGATCTAGAGATACAGCTCCTGCCATGAGACAGGCGCCCACTGCGTCTTGCCCTGGCCGGGCAGAGGCAGGTTCTTCCAGACGTCCCGGTAGTGCACCTCGATGCTTCCGTTCGTCTTCACCACGTCCGAGATCACCGCCCCGTAGACCGTGCAGTTACCGCTCAGGGTCGTCTCCGCGTCATCGAGCACGCTGTGGGCGTAGATCAGGCCGTGCACCGTCGGGTTCCCTGAGACCTTGATGGACTTCGGGCTGATCAGCGCCAGCGTGTCGTTCTCGGGGTGCTCCGCCGTCACGGAGCCCGTGACCTGGATCTTGCCGGTGGCGACGATGATCGCCTGGCCGGTGTAGCTGCCCGCGATGTTGACATCGCCCTTGACGTAGATCACCCCGGTGAGGTTCTGCATGTTCGCGTTGGTGAAGTTCACCCTGCCCGTGTACTTGGTGGTGGCGATGCTCTCGTAGTAGTCCATGTCAATCACCGGCATGGTCATCGGCGCGATGTACTGGTGCACCTGAGTCATGGGGACCTGTGGCGGCACCCAGTTCACGCCGCCGCTGGAGTAGATGGACCCCTCGGGCGTCATCGTGAACGAGGTGCCCTTGAACGTGATGTCGCCATTGGCGTAGATGTCGCCGCCCTTGCCGGTCTCATCTGGAAAGACCCCGCCGGCGCCATGGAGCACCAGCGGGCTGTTCGAGAAGATCGCTCCCTCGAAGACCCGGTCCACGTCCCGCATATAGGAGGCAACCACCAGGATGCGCGCCTGCCTGTTCGTCTTCGTCGTAGCCACCGAGTCAATCAGGCAGGTGTCTGGGATGCCCTCGTACGGCGCGGTCACCGTGTACGACACCGAGCCCTGGGGGAGGGTGTAGCTGTCGGTATACTGGCCGGAGGTCTCCAGCGCCTCGTTAATGCTGTCATAGTTCTCGTACAGCTTGCAGATCGCCATGTCCACCCCCGACTCGGCGAGCGAATACGCCTCCCGGCGCCGCAGATCGTCTGAGGCGCGCGCAAGGCCCTGCATCGCTCCCTGCACGAGCGTCGCCCCCAGGATCAGCAGCGTCGTCAAGGCGACCATGGCCAGCAGGAACACGCTTCCCGCTCGCCTCCGGTCGCCTTGCATCATCTGACGAATCACAGCCATCGCGGTCTCCTGGATCTCCGCCGCCTGTCTGGTCGGGCCGGTCTCCGGCCCTCAGTTGTTGCGCAGAGTCAGCTCTCCGTTCATCGTGGACTGCGCCACCCGGTTCCCGAGTCGCTCCCGGACGGTGACCGTGATCTCGACCGAGCGGAGCCGGTAGATGTCGGGCCAGTAGATGAACATGGGCTTGGGGCTGCCGCTGGCGTCCGGCGGGTTGTCCACGACGTTGTCGGCGATCTCCATCTGACGCACGAGCTGCCCGTCCTCATCTATCAGCCGGCGCCAGACGCGGTCGCCGGTGGTGCTCAGGTTGCCGCTGGCGTCGCCGCGGTAATAGAGCGCCCAGCCCCCGGGGATGAGGTACGGGCGTCCATCCGCATCGGTCCCCACCTGATTGAGGTAGGTGTTCTCGTCGCTGTCAAAGCTCCTGGCCGGGATGCGGACGGCAATGCACACAGTGTCATAGGGCGCCGACGCCGGCGTCACGGCCATCCCATGCCGGATGTCCGGGCCCATGCGCTGCACCACCCACGCCGCCTTCTGCTGCGCCCGGGTCTCCGTCGCGCCCCGATACCAGGCCCGCATGGAGGCGCTGTAGAGCGCCGCGATCACCCCCACCACCACCGCCAGCACGATGGAGGCAACCAGCACCTCCGGCAGCGTCACTCCCCGGCGGCCCCCGCCCGGCCGTCCTCGTCTCGGTGATCCTGTCATGGTCATGGGCGGCTCCTCAAAGGATCAGGGCCGATTCGCGAGCAGGGTCTGCAGCACCGCCTGCCCGCCCGTCACGCCGCCGCCAGCCCAGGTTACCGTGACGGTCGTCTGCTTCAGGTTCGGGTAGTAGCCAGACGCGCTGACGTAGTAGGCGATGTCAATCACGCCCTCTGCCCCAGGCAGCTCCGGCACCCCGAAGCCGATCTGGCCGGTCATGTCGGGGTTCTGTTGCAGAATCGTATAGCCGTCGCTCGCCTTCCAGATCTCCGGGTCAGCCACAGCGCCGGAGAAGCCGGTGCTCCGCAGCCGCTCCATCTGCTGGTGAGCGGCGTTGAGGGCGAGCGAGGTCCGCTCCGCCTTCGTGTTTGAGATCACCCCCGCGATGAACAGCGCGCTCACGCTGGTCAGGCCGACCCCTAGCACGAACACCGCGGTCAACGTCTCGATGAGGCTCAGTCCGCTCGATCTTCTCTGCGGCCGCTTGACCATCGCCTGCACTCCCGTCCGCCTTACGCGGGGATAGCAGAAGTCGCCTGGTCAGGTTACCTTCTGCTATCCCCGCACACTCAACAACGCCTAGTCGGTAGTGGTGCTGTGAGCGTTGGCGCGCTTACCAGCTGCTGTAGGCCTCTCCGTTGATCGCCGTCAAGGTCGAGCTGCTCTGGACGTGACCCGTGCTCGGCGTGTAAGCCCAGTCCGCAGCGCCGGTGAAGGGGTCGGCCGGGAGATTGCCATCTGCGGTGCGCAGATACGGGCCCTGCCAGCCCTCCACGTCCAGGGCGACGCCCGTGCCGCCGTTCCCGCCAGCCGGCTCGGTCATGAGCTGCGAGAGCTCGGCGGGATAGTCTCCGCAGTCGGCCTCGAACTGCTGGATCGCGTTCCGGATCTGGTGGAGGTTGCCGCGCAGCGCGGCCTCCTTGGCCTTGCGGCCGGCGCCCAGCAGTCTCGGGATCACGATCAGCGCCAGGATGGCGATCACCACGATCACGATCAACATCTCGATCAGGGTGAAGCCCCTGCGCTTGCGACTCGCGATGCTAGACATCATCTCGTCTCGTCACCTCCCTTCGAGAATGGTGCTTCAGGTCTCTTCAGCCCCCGCCCTACGCGCCGCCCCGGGCGGCTGCCGCGCGGGGGCTGCACTCTGGCCGGGTTATTCCACAACCGACGCCCCGTTTTGAGATGAAAGGCCCTGCCGCCTCGCGGCAGGGCCCCCTGCGGTCCACTCTAATGGGGCGGCTACCCGCCCGCGGCCCCTGCCAGGGACCCCTTGTCCGCGGCGGGGGAGGGAGCTCGCTGATACTGGTTGCCCCCCTGGGCCTTGGCCTGGGCGAGAGCCTCCTCGGCCCCCGCCAGCAGCTCCTGCGTCGTCCGCCCGTTGGTGGGGAAGACCGCGAACCCGCAGCTGGCCGTGAAGGCACGCCCCTCCCGGCCCAGCCGGCTCGCCACCGTGCGCACCAGTCGCTCGGCCAGCACGCCCGCCTCCCGGCCCGTGTGGGGCAGAAGCAGACCGAAGCGCGCCCCCCGCAGGCGCGCCACCAGGTCAATGCTGCGGACGTTGCGATAGAGCAGCCGCCCCAGCGCCACCGTATCCTCCTCGGAGACCTCCTCCTGATCCGGCTCGAGCACCAACACCGAGAACTGCTGCGGGTAGCGCCGCGCCCGCTCCGCCTCCTGCTCGATCCGCTCCAGCAGGTAGCTTCCCGCGGCCAGCTTCGTCTTGGGGTCATATGGCGCCGGCCGCAGCGACAGCGAGTAATCCCCGGCGGGCGCGTCAGCGCGCTCCTCCGCCTCCGCCTGCTCCCGCGCGGAGGCCTCCTGGGCCTCGAAGGTCTTCCGCAGCTTGGCCAGCGCGCCCCGCAGCAGGTAGGAGGCGTAGTTGACCGAGATGCCCAGCTTCCGCGCGATCTCGGTCTGGTTCAGATCGAGATAGTAGAAGCTGTGGACAACCTTGCGCTCCAGGGTCTTCAGCCGCGCCATCGCCTCCCGCAGGAAGATGCGGTCCTCCACTGGGAGGTAGACCTCGTCCCGGTCCACACCACACAGCTTTTCGGGGTCAATGGCCGGGCCCTGGTTCTCGTCGCCGCTCGCCACCGCGTCCAGGGAGGCCACCTTCGAGCGCTCGCGGGCCTCGATCATACGGCGCACGTTCTCGGGGCTGGTGCCGACGCGCTCGGCGACCTCGGCGAGGGTGGGCTGGCGATCCAGCTCCTGGGTGAGCGCCTCGGTGGCCTTCACTATCTTGGTGGTCAGCTCCTGGACCCAGGCCGGCTGCTTGATGAGCTTCCCCTTGTCCCGCAGATAGTGGCGGATCTGGCCCTCCACCAGATGGGTGGCGTAGGTGGAGAACTGCACGCCGCGGTCCGGGTCGAACAGGTCCACGGCGTTGATGAGGCCCATCGTGCCCTCCTGGAGCAGGTCATCGTGGGACTCCCCCAGGCCGGCGAACTTGCGGGCCACCGTCTGGACCACGTACAGGTGCTGGGCGATCAACTGCTCCCGGAGCGCGCTGTCCCTGGTGCGCTGGTACTCCCGCACGACGGCCTCGACCTCTGCCCGATCGGGGCTCTTGCGTCTGCTGCGTGTGTTTGCCATGTCGCCTGTGCCGCGCCGGGGCCATGCACGACCGCCCCGCGCCTCCCTTCGGTTCGCTTATCGCGCGCCCGCAGGCGCGCGGCTAGTTTCCGATGGAGCCGACGAGCTGGTAGATGGGCGAGATCACCGAGATGGCAATGAAGCCGACGATGGCGCCGAGCCCGACGATCATCAGCGGCTCGATCAGCGAGGTCAGGCTCTTCAGCGTGGCGTCCACCTCATCGTCGTAGAAGTTCGCCACCTTCACGAGCATCTGGTCGAGGCGGCCTGTCTCCTCCCCCACGGCGATCATCTGGGTCACCATCACCGGGAACACCCGGCTGCCGATCAGGGGAGTGCTGATCTTGTCCCCCTCCTTGATGCTGACCCCAGCCCGCGCGACCGCCTCCGAGACCACCCGGTTCCCGGCCGTGTCGGCGACGATCTCCAGCGCCCGCAGCACCGGCACCCCGCTGCTGATGAGCGTCCCGAAGGTTCGGGCGAAGCGCGACACCGACGTCTTCAGGATCAGATCCCCGAACACCGGCATCCGCAGCTTCGCCGCGTCCAGCGCGTAGCGGCCCTTCTCGGTGCGCGAGGCCGCGCGCAGGGCGATCACCGCGCCCACCGCGAGCACCAGGCCGACGTACCAGAAGCTGCGCGCCAGATCCGCGGAGTTCAACATCAGCCGCGTCGTGAGCGGCAGCTCCAGGCCCATCACGTCGAAGATCCCCTTGAACTTGGGCAGCACCAGGAACACCAGCGCCACCAGCATCACCAGGGCGAAGAGAAACACCACCGCCGGGTAGGTCATCGCCGACTTGATCTTGTTGCGCGTCTCTTGCTCCTTCTCCAGGAAGGTGGACAACCGGTCCAGCACCGAGTCCAGGATGCCGCCCGCCTCCGCGGAGCGGATCATGTTCACGTACAGGTTCGAGAAGATCCGGGGGTGCTTCTGGAGCGCCTCCGTCAGGCTGCTGCCGCCCGCCACATCGTGCTTGACCTGCCCGATGACGTCCTTCAGCTTCGGGTTCGCGCACTGCTTCTGGAGGATGTCCAGGCACTTGACGACGCTCAGGCCGGCGTCAATCATGGTCGCGAACTGGCGGCTGAACACCGTGAGGTCGCGCAGCCGCACCCGCTGGAGCCCCGAGAGCCAGCTTTGCGCGCTGAACTGCGCCCGCGCCTGCCGGATGCTGATCACGTGGTAGCTCAGCTCCGACAGCTTGGCGCGGACCACCTCCAGGCTGTCCGCCTCCAGCGTCCCGTTCACCGCCCGGCCGCTCGGATCCATCGCGCTATATCGGTAAGTGGGCACCGTAGCCGCTCCTTCGGGTCTCCCCAGTCACGCGCCCCCCGGCCCCCCGCGCCGGCGAGGCCAGCTGCGGGGCCGTCACATCCATGTCTATACCGTGTTTGCCCCCGAACTTCACAGCGCCACCATCCAGCGCGCGTAGTTATCCGCGTCGATCGCCCGCGGCGCCGCCTCCTGCTCGGCCACCACTCCCCGCTTCACCAGGGCCGCCAGCGCCCGGTCCATGGTCTGCATCCCCAGCTCGCCCCCCGTCTCCATCAGCGCGTAGATCTGATGCGTCTTCCCCTCCCGGATCAGGTTCCGCACCGCCGCCGTCGCCACCAGCACCTCCACCGCCGCCGCCAGCCCCACCCCGCCGATCTTGGGCAGGAGCTGCTGCGCGATCACCGCCTCCAGCGTGCTGCTCAGCAGCACCCGGATCTGCTCCTGGTGGTGGGGAGGGAAGACGTCTATGATCCGGTCCACGCTCTGGGGCGCGTTGCGCGTGTGCAGGGTCGCCAACACCAGGTGGCCGGTCTCCGCGATCTTGAGCGCCGTGTCAATGGTCTCCAGGTCCCGCATCTCGCCGATCAGCACCACGTCGGGGTCCTCCCGCAGCACCGAGCGCAGCGCCGCCGACAGGTCGTAGGTGTCGCTGCCCAGCTCCCGCTGGTTCACCATCGCCAGGTTGTGCTGGTGGAGGTACTCGATGGGGTCCTCGATGGTTATCACGTGCGCGCTGCGCGTGCGATTGATGCTGTCCACCATCGCCGCCAGCGTCGTGGACTTCCCGCTGCCCGCCGGCCCGGTGACGAGGATGAGACCGCTGGTGCGCTCGGTGAGCTTGCGCACGATCGGCGGCAGGCCCAGCTCCTCGATAGTGGGGATGCGCCGGGGCACCGCCCGGAAGGCGGCCCCCACCGAACCCCGCTGCATGTACACGTTGACCCGGAAGCGACCTACCTTGGGGATCCCGTAGGAGAGGTCCAGCTCGTGCTTGGTCTCGAAGGCCTGAATCTGGTGGTCGTCCAGCACGCTGAAGACCAGCCGCTTGCAGTCGTTCGGCGTCAGCCGCTCGAAGTTCATGGGCCGCAGGCGCCCATCCACCCGCATCATCGGCGGCAGGTTGGCCGTGATGTGGATGTCGGAGGCTCGCTGCTCGGTTGCCATCCCCAGCACCTCCTCCATCGAGTAGTCCTCGATCTTGAGCTCCCGCCTCGGCTTAGCCAGTGTAGACAACTCTCAGCGCCTCCTCCATCGTCGTTATCCCCTCCAGGATCTTCTGCATCGCATCCTGTCGGAGCGTGATCATGCCCGCCTCCAGCGCCTCCTGCCTCAGCTCGTGCGTCGGCGCCTTCCGCAGCACCAGCTCCCGCAGATGATCCGTGATCATCATCAGCTCGAAGACCCCCGTCCGCCCGCGGTAGCCCGTCTGGCGACAGCGCTCACACCCCATGCCCCGGTAGAAGGTCACCGACTCCAGGTCCATCGCCAGGTTCAGCCGCCGGAAGGCGTCCACCGGCGGTGTGTAGGACTCCTTGCAGTCCGGGCAGATCACCCGCACCAGCCGCTGGGCCAGCACGCCCACCACCGAGGAGGCGATCAGGAAGGGCTCGATCCCCATCTCGATGAGGCGGGCCACCGCCGTGGGCGCGTCGTTCGTGTGCAGGGTGCTGAACACCAGGTGGCCGGTCAGCGCCGCCTCGGTCGCGATCTGCGCGGTGTCCGCATCCCGGATCTCGCCCACCAGGATCACGTCCGGGTCCTGCCGCAGGAAAGTCCGCAGCGCGGTCGCGAAGGTCACCCCTGCTCGCTCGTTCACCGCCGTCTGCGTGAGACCCGGGAGCTGGTACTCCACCGGGTCCTCGATGGTGAGGATGTTCTTCTCGGGGCTGTTGATGCGGTTGAGGACCGAGTACAGCGTCGTGGACTTCCCCGAGCCGGTGGGCCCGGTCACCGTGATGATGCCGTAGCTGCGGTTGATGAGGCTGTCGAAGTCGTCCATCATCGCCGCGGGGATGCCGAGCTGGTTGAGATTCACCATCACCCCCCGCTTGTCGAGGATCCGCATCACCACCTTCTCCCCGTTCACCCCGGGGTTGGTGGACACCCGGAAGTCGTACTCCCGGCCCGCCAGCCGCAGCGAGATGCGCCCGTCCTGGGGGGCCCGCTTCTCCGCGATGTCCATGTCCGCCATGACCTTGATGCGGGAGATGAGGGCCGCCTGCACCTTCTTGGGCACGGTCATGGTGTCGTGCAGGATCCCGTCAATGCGGTAGCGGATGCGGACCCGGTTCGCCTCCGGCTGGATGTGGATGTCGCTCGCCTTGTCCCGGATGGCCTGCCGGATGATGAGGTTGGCGAGGCGCACCACGGGCGCGTCATCCAGCATCTCCCGCAGCTGGTCAATGCTGAGCTCCTCCTCCCGCTGCTTCTCCTCGAGCTGGATCTCGCCGCCCTCGCCCCCGACCTCCTCGCTCACCTCCTGTAGCGCAGCGCCGATCTCCTCCCGCGTGGACACCGTCTGGCCCAGCGCCGCGCTGATGTCGTCCACGGTCGCAATCACCGGCTCGATGTCGGCGCCCGACACCAGCCGCATCTGGTCCACCGCGTAGACATCCAGCGGGTTCACCATGGCGACCACGAGCCGCATGCCGTTGCGCTCGATGGGCACCGCCTTCCATCGCTGCAGCAGGTGGTGGGGGATGAGCTTGAGCAGCTCCCGGTCCACCTGGCGCTCGCCCAGGTCAACGAAGGGGATCCCCCACTGCCTACCCAGCACCCGGGCCTTGTCCTTCTCCGAGATCGCGCCCATGTTGACGAGGATCTGCGCGAGCGGCTCCCGGGTCTCCTTCTGCACATCAAGGGCCTGCCGGAGCTGCTCGTCAGAGACCTCCGTCACTTCCCTCACGATGTCTGCGACTGTGCGCGTTTCCATGCCCGCTCGTGGCTCCCGCCGGGCGCCGGTGCCTGGGGGCCCACCCCGCACGGGGCAGGCCCCCGGGCCGGCGCCATGAATCGCATCTCTCGCTCGGGCCCTCCGCCGGCGCGCCCGCGACGGGCGCGCCCGTGTGCCCGCGCTAGCTCTCGAGGACCGTCGGCGTCACCAGGACCAGCACCTCCGTGCGCGCCGGGTTCTTGCGGCGGTACTTGAACAGCTCGCCCAACAGCGGCACATCACCCAGCAGCGGCACCTTGGTGATCAGGGTCCGCTCCTGCTCGGTCACCAGACCCGCGATCACCGCCGTCTCCCCGCTGCGCACTCTCACGGTGGTTACCACCGACCGGTTGCTGATGATGGGCAGGTTACCCAGGAAGCCCGTCACCGCAGCCACGTTGGGCGCGATGGCCAGGGTGATCTCGCCGTCGTCGTTCACGTACGGCCGCACCGACAGCGTCACGCCGACCTTCGCCTCCCGGGTGTCCTGGATCGCCCCGCCGACCGTGCCGGCCGCGATCGTCACCGGATACAAGAAGGTCTCGCCCGTGTGGAGCGCCGTCTCCCGGCCATCCACCGTGGTCACGCTCGGGTTGGACAACACCCGCGCTCGGCCCTGCTCCTCGAGCGCGTGGATGCTGCCCGCCCACTGGAGATGGCTGCGCTGGATCCTCCCGATCGCCAGCCGCCTCGCCTCATATACCGAATCGTCGCTGGGGTCCAGGGTCCCGGCCGAGGGCTCGCCCATCATGAACCCCGCGCCCCCCGCGCCCAGGCCGACCCAGTCAATGCCCAGGCGCGAGATGTCGTCCCTGTTGATCTCCGTGATCATGGCGGCGATGTGGATCTGCCGAGGCGCTACATCGAGCTCCTCCAGGATCTCCATCGCCCGCTCCACCGTCCACGGCGCGCCGGAAACGATCAGGGCGGTCACGGGTGGCGCGACCGTGCGGGCCGCGCCCCCGCCCGCGACGCCCAGGAGCTGCGCGCTCCCGCCGGCCCCCGTTGTCGGGGGGGTGACCGTGGGCGTGAACGAGCGCGGGGCCAGCGTCACCCGCGCGTCGGGCAGCAGCGCAACCAGCGCCGACTGCAGCTCCTCCGGCTCGGTGTACCTGACGTAGTGGACCCGCTGGGTTGCCTGCGCCGGCGCCGGCGCGGCGTCCACCGACGAGACCAGCGAGCGGATGGACTGCCACTGCTGGCTGTCGGCGGTGATCAGCAGGCTGTTCTCCTGCGGGCCGGGCTGGACCACCGCCTCGGGCACCGCACTGGCGATCAGCTCGGCCACCTGGTCCGCCTTTAGATGACGGAGCGCCACCACCTCCGTCGTCGGCGGGGTGGGCATGGGCGGCACGTCAATCTCGGCGAGCACCCGCTCCGCCTTCGCCAGCGAGGGCTCCGGCGCGAGCAGCAGCACCGAGCGCACGCCCGGCTGTGTCGAGACCGTCACCTCCGGGGTGAGCTTGGACAGGACCTCCTGGGCGTACTCCGGCTGGATGTGCTGGAGCACGACCACGGAGGGGCGAAGCTCGGAGACCCGCATCGCCCGCACTTCCTCGGGCGTGCCCACCACGTAGGCGGCCTCCACCCACGCGTAGTCCAGGCCGTTGAGCTTGGTCACGATGTTCAGGGCCTGCTCCAGGGTGACGTTGCGCAGCCGCAGCGTCGTCTTGCCCTTCACACTGCCAGACAGGGCGATGTTGACGCCGCTCTGCGTCGCCAGGGCCTGGAACACGTCCACCAGCTCGGCGTCCACGAACTCCAGCGTGAAGCGGGCCGTGGTCGCCGGCGCCCCTGCGCCCGCGCGGCCGGCCGGCGCGGCCGCCGCCCCCGGGGCGGATGAGCTGTACTGCGGCCGGGCGTGCCCGTTGGCCAGGGCAGCACCCGACGCGAGCGCCAGGGCCAGTGCGACGGCCATGGCGGTGCCCCACAGACTGCGTGTGCGAGTCATGGCGCTACTGCCTCCCTCCCATCCTGAGGATCACCTTGCCGTCTGCTCCGGCAAGCACGACTTGCTGCGTGCTAATGGATTGCACGCGGTATCTCTCGGCCACCCAGTCCCCCACGCCGACGAAGTAGCGCTGCTCGTTGTGCCGGATCAGCGCCATCGTCGGCTGGCCAGCGATAATCCCCGCCAGCCTCAGCCCAGCGCCCGGCTCCGCTTGTTCGCCCGGGATGGGCGCGGGCGTCTCCCGCGGGGCCGCCGGCTCGGCGGCGGGCGCGCCCTCGGCCGCCGCGGGCGCGGCGGCGAGGCCCGGGCCCGCGAAGGGGTTGCGCGTCTCCTCTGTGCCCTCCGCCTCCCCGGCCGCCTCGGGGGCGGTTTCTGCCGCCTCCTCGGGTTGCGCGACGGCCTCCTCCGGCGCCTCCGCCTTCGCCACGGCCGGCGTGGGGGCCGGCGGCGGCGCGGGCCGGGGCTTGCCCCGGAACGTGTAGAGCGCGACGACGAGGGCCGTCAACGCCAGCACGAGGAGGAGAAGGTCCTTACCGCGACGGTCCATCACTCCCCCCTTTCGTGACCACGGCGATCAACTCCATGGCCGCAGTTAGATCGGGCGACGTCTGCGCGTCCGCGCCCGCCTGCTTCGGCTGCAGGCTGATATCGTTCACGGCGATCATCTTCGGGAACTGCTTGAGCTCCTGGAGGAAGTCCAGCGTCGTCCAGTAGCTCCCCTCGGTCCGAAGCTCGATCGGCACCTGGTCGTAGGGCAGCTCCGGCGCCGGGGCCGCCCCGGCCTTCGGCGCCTTCGGAGCTCCCTCGGCCCCCGAGGCCTCCCGGAGCTCGCCGGTCTCATCGTCAACGACCACATCGGCGGCCCCCCTCCGCCGCGCCGGCTGGGGCTTCGGGCGGATCATCAGGATCCGGTTCCTTGTGCTCAGCGCCAGCGCCTCGATCTGGTGCAGGAAGGTGGGGATGTAGGCGCTGTCGGGCAGCGCCGGCTCCAGCACCGACAGGCGCGCCTGGAGTCCTTCGTACTCCGCCTCCAGCTCCGGCTGGCTCGCCAGCTTGGCCTGGACCTCCTCGAGCTTGAGCTCCTTCTCGGCCAGCTCCCGCTCCAGCCTGTGCAGCTCGCTCGACTTGCTTCGGTACAAGCTCAGGCCGAGCCCGATCAGACACAGCGCCGCGATGCCCAGCAGCGCAAAGACGACCTTGCGATCACCGGCTGCGCTCATCTCAGATCGCTCCCTATCGGCTTACTCAGGGGGACCGTGATCTCGAACTCGGTCACGGGCCGGCCCGTCTGGCTCGTGCTCACCTGGCTGAAGCCCAGCGCGGGCACGCCGCTCCACTCCGGCCTGTCCAGCCGCAGCATGAACTCGCCCACGTCGCGCTGGCGGTAGGCCGCGCCCCGCAGGGAGATGGTGTGTTCATTGCCCGTGCGCCGGGAGGAGAGCTGCGTGATCCACACGTCCTTGGGGATGCACGCGCTCACGTCCCGCAGGATTTCGATCCACGCCCGCTCGCTGTCGTGCACCTTCTCCAGCAGGTCCACCCGCGGCGCCAGCTGGGCGATGGAGGTCTCCAGGAACTGGATGCGGGTCACCGCGTCCGCCAGCGCAGGGTCGCTCAGCCTCGCCTCCGTCTCCGCGATCCGCCCGGACACCAGCCGCGTCGCCACCACCATCCACGCATACAGGATCGCCACCCCCACGAACAGCGCGATCAGCGAGTACACGCCGAGGCGCAGCATCATGACGGCGCGCTGCTTCTGCGCGCGCCGACTGGCGATCAGGTTGATATCACAGACTGCCATTGCTCTTCTCCGCTGCCTTCGTGTGCTTGCGCTTCCGCAGTAGCTCGCGCAGAGCCAGGCCCGCCCCCACTAGGAGCGTGGGCGCGTGCGACCGCAGGTAGTCCCGGTTTACCCCGTGCGCCTGGAGCCGGCCCGGCAGGAACACGTTCACCACGTCCACGGGCACGCCGAGCTGGGCCTGGAAGTAGGTGGCGATGTTCGGGAGCTTGGCGCTGCCCCCGCTGAGCAGGATCCCGTTCACCCCCAGCTCCCCCGCCCCGGCCTCCGGCGACTGCTGCTGGTAGTCGTGGTAGGCGAGCGAGCGGCGCACCTCTCGGATCAGCTCATCCAGCAGCGGCTCCAAGGCCCGGCTCGCCTGCTGCGCGGCCGGGTCCAGCGTGGCCCGCTCCTCCTCGCTCGTCACCACCTGCATCGCCGTTTCCTTGAGGCGATTCGCCTCCTCGAAGTCCACCTCGAGGGCGTTCTTGATCGCCTCCGTGAAGGCGTTTCCCGCGATGGGGATCATCCTGCTCAGGACGAAGTCGCCGTCCTTGATGATCGTGATCTCGGTGTACGAGGCCCCGATCCCCAACAGCGCCAGCGTCTCTCCCTCCCCGGCCTGCTCCCCATTTCCGGTCAACAGCGACCGCATCGCCGCAAACGGCTGGATCTCCACCGCCAGCGCCTCCAGCCCGGCGAGCTCGATCGCCTCCACTTGGCTATCTACCATGTCGCGCGGCGCAGCTACCAACATGACCTTCATCTGGCCGCCGGAGCCCTTCTCCGGGCGCTCCAGCACCTCGAACTCCACCACACTGTCCTCCACCGGGAAGGAGATGTAGTTGCGGGCCTCCCACTCGATGGATTTGCGCAGTTGTCGCTCCGACATCGCTGGCAGGGGCACCTCGCGGACGGCCACCGTCGGCCCCGCAATCCCCGCCACCACCGCCGCGCTGTCCACCTGCAGCGCGTCCAGCAGCGACCGGATCGCCTTCGCCACCGCCGGCGGATCCACGATCACCCCGCCCTTCACCGCCTCCGGCGGCGTGGGCGCGCTGCCCGCCTTCCGCAGCGCCACCGCTCCCTTGACCTCTTGAAGCTGGACGAGCTTGATCGCACTGCTGCCCACGTCCAGCCCGATGGATACGCTTCCAGGTGAAAGCCTAGACACAAAGCTCATGGCTCATCGCTCCCCGACTCTGACCGCGCCCCCGGGCCGCGCGCACCCCGCGCGGGGCGCGCCTGCGCCACCCGGTTGCGCTCGGTCAGTTGCTCTTTGGATGAGAAGTAGGAGCTCGACCTGAAGTCTATGCCCCCTCGCGCCTCCGGCAGCCGGTCCCGCGCCTGCAGCACCTCTCGCGGGGACGCCCCCGGCCGCCATTCCTCCACGATCCCCTCCGTCAGCAGCTCGGTCACCGCCACCACCGCCTTCACCGGCTCCAGCCCGCTCTCCCGGATGATCGCCCCCACGGACCGCCGAGCATCCACCAGCCTCAGCACCGCCTGCGCCTCCGCGCTCAGCGACTCGTACCGGTTCGTCACCGCGGCCGCCCGCTGCCGCAGCACCACGTGCATGTTCGGCATCTCCGACTCCACCCGCTCCCACTCGTCGAAGCGCTTCATCCCCTCCAGGATCAGCGCCTCCGTGCTCTCCCTGATCTCCCGCGCCACCGGCTCCTCGCTGCGCTCAAAGGTGAAGTCCCCCTCCCTCCAGCCCAGTAGCCGGTAGACCACCTCTGGCCCCCGCTCTCGGTGCGAGACCGCCCGCACCACCTCCCCCTTCGCCAGGTAGAGGTCCGCGCGCTCGGTCCCCCGCCACACCGTCAGCCGGCCGGTCCGCTGCCCCGTGTGCAGGAGCTGCAGCAGCTCCGCCAAGCCGATGTCGTCGAAGGTCCCAGTCAGCGCCATCTCTGCACGCTCCCCACGCCTAGATCACCCCCACCTTCTGCTTCTCCGCCAGGTTCGCGAGCACGCGGCCGCACACCTCGCCGAGGGCCTCGAACACCCCCTTGCCCGCAATGGCGACCGCCTCCAGGCTCGGCACCTGCCGCGGGTTGATCAGAAACTGCAGGTACTCCACCGGCGCGATGTTGGGCAGATCGCGCTTGTTGTACTGCACCACGTACGGCGTCGTCTCCAGGCTGTAGCCGTACGTCGCCAGGTTGTCCTCCAGGTTGCGGAAGCTCTCCAGGTTCTCCCGCAGCTTCTCCCACTGCGAGTCGCACACGAAGATGATCCCGTCCACCCCACGCAGCACCAGCTTGCGCGTCGAGTTGTACATCACCTGGCCGGGCACCGTGTAGAGCTGGAACTTCGTGCGAAACCCGTGGATCGTCGCCGCCTCCAGCGGCAGGAAGTCGAAGAACAGCGTCCGCTCCCCCGGCGTCGCCAGCGACACCATGTTGCCGCGCTTGTCCGCCGCCGTGTGCTGATGGATGTACTGCAGGTTGGTGGTCTTGCCGCACATGCCCGGCCCGTAGTAGACGATCTTGCAGCTGATCTCCTTGAGCGCGTAGTTGATCGAGGCCATTGCGGCGCGGTCCTTTCCTCGCGGGCTCTCTCACACGGTCGCAAAGGAGACGGTGCCGGGGGGCTCGAGCTGCGCCCACCGCGGCGGCGAGGGCTCCGGCAGCGCCAACACCTCCGGCGGCAACAGCGGCACGATCAGCTCGAGCGGCAAGGACACCATCGAGGATTCCTCGTCCCTATCCTGGGTGGCCGGCGCCTTGATCGCGCCCGTCGGCAGCCAGCCCTGGAGGTCGGCCAGCCTCACCAGCACCTGCGCCTCCGGCAACTGCGGCACGATTGCCGACAGCGGGATGGCCACCCGCTCGGACCCTTGATACTGGCGCGCCCGCTCGCCCCAGAGCTCCCGAGGCACCTGCTGCAGCACCGCAGACAGGGGGACCTCAACCGCCCCGGAGACGTCCACGTCCGCCAGCAGCGTAGCCGCTCGGCGTGGGCGACCGGGCGCCTCCCCATCCTCCCAGACCGCCACCTTCTCGTTCCCCGTCACGAGCACCACCGGCTGCTCCCCGTTCGCCCCCTCCCCAGCGCCCCGCCGCGCCGCCTCGCTCTCCCCGAAGCGCCGTCGCCCCGCCCGTCGGATCGGGGGCCGCGCCGGCAGGAAGGCCCGCAGGGGATAGAAGGTCATGACTGAGAACACCACCGCGGCCAGGCGAGGGGCGAGCACGAAGGTCTGCCCCAGCGCCATCCCCAGGTCCTCCTCGGCCAGCAGCGCGGCGAGGCCGAAGGCGGCCGCCGTGCTCACCATCAGCCGGATCGCCGTCAGGCCCAGAATGCCCACCAACCAGCCGCCAAGCGATATGTCGCTGCGCCATGCATACACCGCAGCCCCAAACACGGCCGCCTCGAGCGCCCACAGGATGGGCCCCGAGATGCGCCACTCCGCGGGCAGCTCGAGCTGGGCCACCTGCACGCACAGCACGATGGCCGCCACAAAGGAGATGGTCATGGAGAACGCGCTGACTGCGGTGAATTCCCTGCGCATGGCCTCCGTAAGGCCTCCGCGGCCCGATTAGCGCAGGCTCCACGCAGGGCCGAGTCGCCGCACACACTCCGCCGGCGCCGGTCCCAGCCGCCCGGCCCCCACAAGCCCGCGCTGCCGCAGAAGCCAGAGTCTTATTCCACATTTCCCACGACCCCGGCGCCGCCGGCGCCGCCCGGCAGGCGCGCGCCGACGCGCCGCGCGCTTGGGTCGCTCGAGGGGGGGCAAGAGGGGCCGCGTCGGCCATGGTCCGACGCGGGAGCGGCTGCGCTAGTGCGCTACGGCTGGTACTCCCACTCCGCGCGGACCCGGCCGTTCACCAGCACCCGCGCCGCGGTCGGCCCCAACACCGCGATCTCCTGCGGAGGGATGGACTCGCCGGGCCGGTGCCGGCCCTCGTAGATGGTGCGCGAGCCCCCTGCATCGGTCACCTCCACCGCCACCGTGACCTCCCGCGCCGGCTCCCCCGCGGGGACCGTGTAGGTGAGGGTCTCCTGCCGCGTGCGGTCGGCCGGCCCCGGGGGCGGCAGCGGCGGGCCCACCACCAGCTCCGGCTCCGGCCCCAGGCTCACCACCAGGTCCACCGCGGTGCCCCGCACCACCCTCGCCCCCGCCGCCGGCAGCGTCGTCGCCACATAGCCCGCGGGGACGCTTCGATCGTAGGCCTGCTGCACACGGCCGCTCGAAAGCCCGGCGGCGTCGAGGTTTCGCCGCGCCTGGGCCACCGACATCTGCGTCACGTCCGGGACCACCACGTGGCTGGGGCCTTCGCTGAGCACCACCTTGACCACCGTCCCTGGCATCACCTCGAGGCGAGGCGCGGGCTCCTGCTCCAGGATGTTCCCCGCGCTCACCGCGTCGCTCGCCCGGCCGCCTACCGGCCGATAGCCCAGCCCCAACTGCTCCAGTTGCCGCTGCGCCGCCGCCGCGCTCATCCCCACCACATCGGGCACCACCACCATCGCCGCCCGCCCTCGCGCCGAAGCCCACAGTGTCATGCCCACCACCAGGCCCGCCACCATCGCCACCGCCAGCGCCATCCACAGCGCGCGCCACCGCCACAGCCGTAGGCCCTCCGCTACCGCCCGGCCCGCCCGCTCCAGCCACCGCCCCGGGGTCCGCCGGCCGGCCGCGGCGGCCTCCTCCCGCGGGCAGGCGTGCAGGTAGCTCAGCAGCTCGCGCGCGGAGGCGAAGCGACGGGACAGGTCCTTCTCCAGGCAGTGCGCCACCAGCGACTCCACCTCGTGAGGGAGCGTGGGGCGGAGCTCCCGCACCAGGGGGGGCCGGTCGTAGACGTGCTTGTGCAGCACCGCCAGGCGATCGCCTCCGTTGAAGGGCGGCCGGCCCGTGAGCATCTCGAACAGGGTCACCCCGAGCGAGTACACGTCCCCCTGCGGGCCCACCGGCTCGCCCCGCGCCTGCTCGGGCGACACGTAGTTCACCGATCCCACGATCTTGCCCGTCTCGCTGTGGCCCCCGGCCGAGGCGGCGCGGGCGATGCCGAAATCCGTAACCTTGACGCGGCCATCGCGGCCCAGCAGGATGTTGTGCGGCTTGATGTCCCGGTGGACGATGCCCGCCTGGTGAGCGGCCTCCAGCGCTTCCGCCGTCTCCGTGGCGATCCGGAGCGCCTCCGGCAGAGGCAGCGGGCCCTCCTTGCGCAGCCGGTCGCGCAAGCTCTCCCCCTCCACGAACTCCATCACTATGTAGTGTAGCGCCCCGTCGCTGCCGGTGTCGTAGATGCTCGCGATGTGCTCGTGCGCCACCCCCGCCGCCGCCCGCGCCTCCCGCCGGAACCGCGCCAGAAACTCCCCGTCGGCCGCCAGCTCCGGCCGCATCACCTTGATCGCGATCACCCGCCCCAGCACGCGG
>CAYLPT010000005.1:0-4578 GCA_964385645.1 uncultured bacterium | reverse complement strand
GGGGCCGCCTTCGCCGCCGAGACCGATGAGGACGGGCAGTTCCGCATCGAAGCCGAGGTGGGGCACTATCAGGCCATGGCGTTCGCGGTGACCCTGCGGCGCGACGAGCGCGATTTGGCCGTGGAGCGGCCCTCGCTGCCCCTCAGCGTCCAGGAACCGGAGACACTCCTGCCTCCGCTGAGCATCGTGCCCGACCGGTCGGCAAGGCCGACGCCTGAGCCGCCGGCGTCGCCGCAGGGCCCCCCAGCTTCGCCCCAGACCCTGCCGCAGCGCCCGGGCCCAGGCCGGCAGCCCGGCATCGGCGGCGCCCGGCCCGGGCTCCCGTCGCGAGGCAACGCGTCGCGTGGCCGCTAGCGCGCCGGGGCCAGCTCGCGGCGGGGCGACGCACTCATGCCTTCCGACTCAGCCAGAACGACGGATCCGGGGGGATTCCGCGCCTCTGCCTGCACTCAGGCCACCTACTCGTGAGCGCAGCCCAGAGCAACAGTTTCTGACAGCCCGGCACCAGCAGCAGCCGCGGGAACTGGGCGAAGCGCTGAAGGTGGAGATGGCTGGGAACGCGGGCCAGGCCGCAACCATCCCCCTGAAGGACAAGCGCTGCCTGGCGCCGCCTCACCTGTTCGGCAAGCATGTCCGGGCGGGAGGACTGGGACACTCCATCGGGTCGAGCACGCTGCTGCCTCCGTCCCCGGCTTCGCCACCTTGCCAATGTGTGCGCTCGTGCAGTTACAGAGCCGTCTGGTCTTGGGAACCGCAACACACCGGGGCGAACGCAAGGGGCGGACGATGGGGCGTCGAACACCCCGGCGGACGACGCGGGACGGGGCGCCAGGCCACGCGGCTGCTCGCTCGCGCATCCAGAGACCGATGCCAGACGAAGAGGCCGGAGTAGTGCAAGACCCATTTGACCTCACGGGCAAGGTCGCGATCGTCACCGGGACCAGCCGTGGCTTGGGCCAGTACCTGGCGCGAGCCCTGGCGCGCGCCGGAGCGGATCTTGTCATCACGAGCCGAGACAAGAACCGGCTGGGGGAGTTCCGGCGTGAGATCGAGGGCATGGGGCGGCGCGCCCTTCCGCTCGAGCTGGACGTGCGCGACCGGGATAGCATCGAGCACATGGCCGCCGAGGCGGAGCAGGCCTACGGGCGCATTGACATCCTCGTGAACAACGCGGGCTGCAATGTGCGCAAGCGCGCGCTCGAGGTCACCTGGGAGGACTGGAACCTGGTGCTGGACACCAACCTGCGCGGCGCCTTCTTCGTCTGCCAGGCGGTGGCGCGGGGGATGATCTCGCGCCGCTATGGGCGCATCATCAACATCGGGTCGGTCACCTCGGTGTTCGGGTACGCGGGCATGGCGCCCTACGGCGCCAGCCGGGGCGGGGTGAAGCAGCTCACGATGAGCCTCGCCGACGACTGGGGCGAGTACGGCATCACCGTCAACTGCCTCGCTCCGGGCTGGTTCAGGACCGCGCAGAACGCCCTTCTGTACGAGAACAAGGCGTGGGTCGAGTACCTGTGTGACCGGATCCCGCTGAGGCGGCCCGGGCGGCCCACGGACCTGGATGGCGCGATCGTGTTCCTGGCCTCCGACGCCAGCGAGTACGTCACCGGGCAGACACTGCTGGTGGACGGAGGCATCTCGACCGGCGCCACCAAGGCCCTGCCAGAGCAGTTCGCGCGGGGCACGGAGGTCGGCTGAGTGGGCGCGGGCCAGGAGGGGATGCGCTTGGACGGGGGAATAAAGTACGCCGGGGAGGGGGCACCGGAGGTCTGCTGCGATGTGTGAGTGCTGCGGGCAACTGAAGACTGGAGACCCCGCGCCGGAGGATGGCGTGTACAGCTGCGTGGAGTGCGACAAGGTCGGCAAGTCCGAGCGGGTGACCGTGAAGAAGGGCGAGCGTATGCCGTCGTGCAGCACCTGTGGCGGCACGAAGATCCACTGGGTCAAGGTCTGACGCGCCGCGTCGCCCAGGGGCCGGACCAGGTCCCGCCGGTCGGCGTGGGCGTGTGTTCCCGCACGGCCGCCGGTCAGGGCAGGCCCCCGATGCCTCTCGTCCGAAGAGGACTGACGGCTCACCTCAACGCGGTGATCGGCGACGGCGCCTGCCCTGGGCCGCGGTGTCCGTGCGCGCGGTCCCGGCGAACCGAGGCAGGTGCTTGGCGTGGGCGGCGAGCAGCTCGTCGGCGAGCTGCTCGGCCATGGGGATGCTGCTGACCCAGCCATCGAGCACGAGCGCCTGGACGAACTTGCGCCTGCTGCCCTTCAGCGCCGCCTCCACTACTGTCTCCACCCAGTACAGGCGGCTGGCCAGCGTGCCCGCGACACCGCTGGGCAGCGGCGGCTGGGCGAGAGGCTTCATGCCCGCGGCGGTCGCCATGGTGGGGGCCTCCAGCACGGCCTCCGGCGGCAGGTTGGGGGCCTGGCCGGAGTTGGGCAGATTGGCCGAGAACACCCGGCCCGCGTCCGTGCGGATGCTCTCGATGATGTCCACGCACTGCTCGTGCTCGCCCTCCCCCGCGATCTCGTCGAAGTAGTCCGACTCGAGCGGGTCCTTCGAGAAGGCCTTCTCCTTCATCTGCTCATAGATGCCGTCACCCCAGGTGATGATCTTCTCGAAGGGGTGCCATTCGAGCCCGATCTTCTGCCCCCCGTACTCGCCGTTGGGGAAGAGGGTGGGGAAGAACTCGAGCACGTGCCCGTCGCCCACCGCCGGGAAGGCCCCGAAGGTCTTCAGGAGCTGCCAACAGAGGCCGCCGGGCTGGCTGTACTGCTCTGGTCCCGACTGCCTGGCGAGGTGCTCCTCCGCCAGGGCATGCAGGCGCGGCATCATGTCCTCGCCCCGCGCGCGGACCTCCGTGAACCAGGTGAGGTGATTCAGCCCCACGGCCGTGTAGCGCAGGTCGGCGGGGTCCACTTGGAGCTCCTTCGCGAGGCTCAGCCCAATGCTCCACACCCCGCTGCACAGCCCGATGATGTTCGCTCCCACGTGCTTGCGCACGGCCCGGCAGATCGCCGTCATGGGGTTCGCGTAGTTGAAGAACAGCGCCTCGGGGCACAGCTCAACCACGTCCTCGGCGATCTCCACCATGGGCGGGATGACGCGCAGGCACCGGGAGGTGCCGCCCGGCATCACCGAGTCGCCCACCGGCTGGTAGATGCCGTACTTGCGGGGGATGAAGACATCCTGCTCCCAGGCCCGCCGGCCGCCCACCGCGATGGTCGTGATCACTACGGTGGCGTCCCTGAGCACCTGCCGGCGGTCTGTGGACGCGCTGACGGTCAATGGAGCGCCTGTCGCCGCGATCAGCTTCCGGCACAGCCCCTCGGCCACCGCCAGCGCGTCCGGGTCGGTGTCCACCAGCCCGACCTCACACTCCCACCCCCGTCTCACGATGTCAGTCAACAGCGCGCCCGTGAACATGGCGCTGCCGGCCCCGACCAGTACGACCTTCTCTTTCATCATCAACTCCCATGCTGCCGCTGCTCAGCCGGCGTCCGGCTGGCAGGCGCTGCTGCGGTATGGTATACTGCCACCGGCCCCGACTGCAAGGCCCAGGGCACGCTCAAGGCAAGCCCTTGCTGTACATTCTGACCAGGATCGCGGTGGCGTGGCTACCCCCAGGCGCATGCGGCAGCCCCGTGCTGTGACACCAGACCGGGGCAACGAGCTGGCGGTGATCTTCCCAGGCGACGGGCATCGGGAGTTCCTCCGACTCTCGGAGGACCTGCCCATCCACGCCGGCCTCGTGGACTCCCCCGAGGCCACCATCGCCGACTGGGACATGCACTACCCGGTGGAGATGGGCGTCGTGATGTCGGGGCGGATGCGGCGGCTGTGGCGGACGTGGGAGACCGAGCTGAGGCCGGGTGAGGTGTGGCTGTGCGGGATCTGGGAGCGCCACGGCTGGGAGGTGGTGGAGGGCCCGTGCCAGCACCTCGTCCTCGTCGTCCTGCCCGAGGTCCTGATGGCGCCCGGGCTGCCCACCGCCGACCGGCGGGACTGGCTGGCGCCCTTCCGACCTGCGCCCCCGCGGCGCCCCCGGGTCAGCGAGAGGCGGCGCCACGAGGTGCTCGCTCTGGCGCGGCAGGCGGTCGGGAAGCTCGACCTGCACACGCCCGAGCGCGGCGTGTGGCTGCGACTGATGGCGCTGGAGCTGCTGCTTCTCGTCCAGCGCGACTGGGATCGCCCGGCCCGGCTCGCGCCTCCGCCGGCGGACTCACTTCAGGCCTTGGCAAGCGCGATCGAGCTGGTCCTGGGCAGCCGGCGCATGGTGAGCACCGCGGAGGCCGCCGCGGCCTGCCGCATGAGCCAGACGGCGTTCCGGAGGCGCTTCCGCGACCTCATGGGCATCACGTTCGCCAAGTTCGCGCTCCGCCACCGACTGAGCCAGGCGGCGGCGCTCCTGCTGCGGACCGACCATCCGCTGAAGGCGGTGGCGGCCGACTGCGGCTTCACCGACGACAGCCATCTTCATCGGGCCTTCCTGCGCCACTACGGGCGCTCCCCAGGCGAGTACCGGCGCCGCAGAAGGCTCCCCTCCGAGGCGCGCCCGGGCCGATCTCACGCCGGCGGCC
>CAYLPT010000004.1:0-11562 GCA_964385645.1 uncultured bacterium | reverse complement strand
ACCCCAGGCAGGACTCGAATCCGCCTCCGGCGGACTCCGGCGGCCCGCAAGGTGGTACCCCAGGCAGGACTCGAATCCGCCTCCGGCGGACTCCGGCGGCCCGCAAGGTGGTACCCCAGGCAGGACTCGAACCTGCGATCCGGGCTCCGGAGGCCCGTGCCTTATCCACTTGGCTACTGGGGCGCCACATGATTATAGCCGGCCCCACCGGCCCAGGTCAACGCTCGCGGGCCGCCGCCCCCCCTCACACCAGCCCCGAGTCATCCGAGGTGAGGGTGCGGCTGGCGCGGATGCTGGCGTCCGCCACCGCGTAGATCCATACCCCCAGCAGCAGCGCGAGCCAGACCGCGGAGATGCCGCTCAGCAGCGACATGAGGTTGAGCCGCGGTCCGTACAAGGCGCCCATCGCCGCCGGCGGCGCCGCCGCCAGGTCGCGCAGGCCAGCGAGCACCGCGAAGGCGAAGATGAACACGAACACGAACAGCACCACCAGCCCCTTGACCAGCTCTCCGTTATACACCTGCCCAAGGCCCGGCAGCAGCAGCGACAGCAGCGCGGCGTAGCCCGGGTTGCGCTTGGGCCGCTCGGCGCGCGCCGCCCCCGACAGGAGGGCCTGCGACTGCTCCGCCACCCGCGCCGCCTCCGCCTGTACGAGCGCCGCGCGGGCCACCTTGTCCTCCAGGACGACGCGGCCGGGGTTCAGCTCCTGGGCGCGGCGGAAGCTCTCGAGCGCCGGCTGCCCGCGGCGGAGCTCGAGCAGCAGGTCGCCCACCAGCTCGTGGGTCTCATAGCTCTCGGGGTCCAGCTCGACGGCCTGGCGGGCGAACTCGAGCGCCTCCTCCGGGCGCTGGCGGGCGCGCAGCAGAGTGGCGCGGCCCATCAGCTCCCTCACCCTAAGGCGCACCTCGGCGCGAGTGGGCTCCTCCGCCATCGCCTCAGCCCCCCGCGGGCCGCGCCATCCGGGGCGCGTCACTCCAGAGGCGCTCCAGGTCGTAGAAGGCCCGCGCTTCCTCGGCGAAGATGTGGACGATGACGTCCCCGTAGTCGAGCAAGATCCAGCGGGCCTCCTGGTAGCCCTCGATGCCGTCCGGGCGGACGCCCTGCTCCTCGAGCGCCTCCATCACCGCGTCGGCGAGGGCCCGGATGTGCACGCTCGAGGTGCCCTGGCAGATCACGAAGTAGTCGGTGATGAGGGTGAGCTCCCGCATGTCCAGCAGCACCGGGTCCACCGCGCGACGGCTCTCCAGGGCGGCATCGGCCGCGCTCGCCTTCTGCTCTGCGCTCATCCTGCCGGCCCCGGGTCCGGCCCGGGCTCTGCGCTTCCTCATAGCCCCCGCTCGACCAGGTCCCGCCCGACGACCACGGTCACGTCGGCCGCGCTGTCGCCATCGGGCCGGGAGGTGACCACCCCGCAGCCAAGCCAGGCGGCCACGCGCTCGGCGCGGCTCGTCTGCCCCCGGTGGTCTATGACCAAGGTGGTGTCCGAGGGCTGTTCCGCATTCCCGACCTGTACCACCTCACAGCCGCGCTCCTCGAGGCGGGAGGCGGCCCGCGCCGCCAGGCCGTCCACCTGGCTGCCGTTGAGCACCGCGACGGAGACGCCCACGCCCTTGAGGATTCGGTCCACGGCGCGCTGGACCTCGCGCTCCTGGAGGACGAGCATGCTCTGGCCGCCCACCAGGCGGGGCCGGCCGGGGAGCGTCTCCATGTGGACGCTATCGGGGCCGAGGCGGTCCACCATGCGCTTGAGGTGCAGGATGTCGCGCACGGAGAGATCGGTCTCGACGGTCTCCACGAAGGCCTGGGCGAGCTTGGGGAGGCGGGCGACGTTCTGCGGGAGGGAGAGCTGCCGCGCCACCGCGCGCAGGAAGCTGCGCTGGCGCTCGATGCGGGCCAGGTCGCCGTGCGCGTCCTGCCGGAAGCGCACATATCCCATCGCCTGGTAGCCGTCGAGCCGCTGGAGGCCGGGGCGCAGGTCAATCACCAGTCCCTGGGCGCGGTCGCGATAGTGCATGCGCTTCTCGACCTCGATCTCGACGCCGCCGATGGCGTCCACGAGCTCCACCAGCCCGTTCACGCAGAGCTGGATATGGTGGTCAATGGGCACGCCCAGGAGCAGCTCGACGGTGTCCCGCATCAGAGGCAGGCCGCCGTGGGCGTAAGCCTCGTTGATCCGCCGCACCCCCAGGCCGGGGATGAACACGCGGCTGTCGCGCGGCAGGTGGAGCCCTGCCAGCTCGCCGGTGCGGGGGTGAACCACCGCGACGAGGATGGTGTCGGCCAGACCGCGGCTGCCGGAGTCGTCCACGCCGACCACCAGAATGGTCACCTGCTCCCGGCCCCCGAAGGGCGGCGCCAGCAGGGTCCCGAACCAGTGGCCGCCCCCGTCGCTGCCCATCGAGACCAGGCCTACGACGACCCCGCACAGGAACACGCACGCCGCGGCGGCGGCCCAGATCAGCCACCACCAGCGCCACGCGGCCCGCGTGCGGCGCCACAGATTGCGCACTGTCGCAAGTGACACAGCCACCTTATGCTTCTTTCTACCCTCGCCAGGCCGGGTTCCGGCATCCCCGGAGCGCTAATACCTTTGCGGCCGCGGGCGGGCCGGCCCGGCGGTCAGCCGGCGGCCCTTGACCTCCACACTCTCCATGGCCCTGAGCGCGTCCTGCATCTCGATGCCCTCGAGCTCGACGAAGCCAAAGCCCCGCGATCGCCCCGTATCAGGATCGGTGATAATGCGTACATCGAGGACCTGGGCGATGGGCCTCAGGGCCGACGCAAGCTCGTCCTCCGTGAGCGCCCACGGCAGGTTGCCCACGTACAGGGTCACGGCCACCCTCCATCACCTCCTCTCCTCTGCGGCCTGCCCCGGTATAGCCCGTACACCTCGATGTAGCGGACCACCGGCTGGGGGGTCAGATAGCGGAGGGAGGCGCCGGCCGCCGCCCGCCGGCGCAGCTCCGTGGAGGAGACGTCGAGCCCCGGCATGTCGAGGATCTCGATGGCGCCCATCAGCTCCGGCCCCAGCGCCTCCGCCAGCCGGCCCAGGTCGGAGCCAGGCCGGGTGACCGCGATGAGCCGGCAGCGCTGGACGAGCTCTTCGGGGCTGCGCCAGGTGAGAAGCTCCCGCACCGCGTCGGCGCCGGTGATGAAGAACAGGGGCACGTCGGCGCCGACCTCCCGGCGCAGAGCATCCAGGGTGTCAATGGTGTACGAGGGGCCGGGGCGGTCGAGCTCGATGCGGGAGGTCTCGAAGGCCGGGTTCGAGGCGGTGGCCAGGCGGACCATGTCGTAGCGCTGCTCGGCGGGCGTGACCTCATAGCCCTTCTTGTGCGGGGGGAGGCGGTTGGGGACGAACACGACGCCGGACAGGTTGAAGCGCACCCGCGCCTCCTCGGCCGCCACCAGGTGGCCGAGGTGGATGGGGTCAAAGGTCCCCCCCATGATTCCGAGCCCCTGCCGCATCGCGTCTCCGGCGCCCGGCCTCAGGCGCGCACCTGCCCTTCGCCGAGCGCAACGTACTTGTAGCTGGTCAGCTCCGGCAGGCCCATCGGGCCGCGGGCATGCAGCTTCTGAGTGCTGATGCCGATCTCGGCCCCGAAGCCGAACTGGCCCCCATCGGTGAAGCGCGTCGAGGCGTTGACATACACGGCCGCCGCGTCCACCTCCCGGCAGAAGCGGCGCGCGTTGTCGAGGTCCCGGGTGATGATCGCCTCCGAGTGCCGGGTCCCATAGTGGTTGATGTGCGCGATCGCCTGCCCCACGTTGTCCACGACCTTGACCGCGAGGATCAGGGCCAAGTACTCGGTCGCCCAGTCCTCCTCGGTGGCCGGCGCGGCCCCCGGCAGGTGTCGCGCCGCGCGCTCACAGGCGCGCAGCTCGACTCCCTGGTCGCGCAGCCGCTGCCCCACCCGGGGCAGGAACTCCGCCGCCACCGCCTCGTGGACCAGCAGGCTCTCCGCCGCGTTGCACACCCCGGGGCGCTGGCACTTGGCGTTGACGACGATCTCCTCCGCTTGCCCCAGGTCGGCCGAAGCGTCCACGTAGATGTGGCAGTTTCCCTCCCCGGTCTCGATGACCGGCACGCTGGCCTCTTGCTTCACCCGGCGGATGAGCTCGCCCCCGCCCCGTGGGATGAGCACATCCACCAGATGGCTCAGCCGCATCAGGCTCGCCGCCGCCTCCCGGTCGGTGGTCCCGATGATCTCGATGGCGCCCTCGGGGAGCCCCTCGGCGATGCCCACCTCGCTCATAAGGTGCACGAGGGCGAGGTTCGACTCGATGGCATCGGAGCCGCCCCGCAGCACCACCGCGTTGCCGGCCTTCAGGCACAGCCCGGCGGCGTCCACCGTGACGTTGGGGCGGGACTCGTAGATGATCCCGATCACCCCCAGCGGCACCCGCACCTTGCTGATCTCCAGCCCGTTGGGCAGCCGCCAGCCGGCCACCACCTCCCCGACCGGGTCGGGCAGGGCGGCCACGGTCCGCAGCCCCTCCGCCATGTCGGCGATACGCGCCTCGGTCAGCACCAGCCGGTCAATGGGCGCGGAGGAGAGGCCCCGCTCACGGGCGCGGGCGACGTCCCGCGCGTTCGCGGCCAGGATCGGCTCCTTGCGGGCCTCGAGCGCGGACGCCATCGCCAGCAGGATGCGGTCCTTCTGGGCGCGCGAGAGCGTTCCCAGCCGGCCGGCCGCCGCCCGCGCGCGGCGGGCCTTGGCCTCCACCTCCGCGACCACCGTCGTGCTCATCTCTCCTCCTGGTGTGCTGTTACCCTGTGGAGCACCGAGGTCCGCTCACTCCACGAAATCGAGCTCGATCTCGCCGATGCGGACCCGGTCGCCGGCGCGGGCGCCCAGGCCTCGGAGCCGGCGGATGACCCCCATGCGCTCCAGCCGGCGATGGAGGTGCCGCAGGGCCTCAGGGTTGCCGAGGTCGGTCATCACCACCACCCGCTCGACCTCATCGCCGGAGACCTCGAAGGCGCCCTCGCCCAGGGCCGTCACCTGCAGGGCCCGCCGCGGCTCAGGGCCAGGGGCCTGGGGCGTGAGGCGGGCCGCCTCCGGCTCGGGCAGTTCGGTCAGCCGCTGCGCGGTGCGCCGCATCAGGGCGGTCACGCCCTCGCCGGTGGCGGCCGAGACGCGCATACTCTCATAGCCTCGCGCCTCCAGGAACGACTCGACCTCGGCGACCCGCTCTGGCGGCGGGCGCAGGTCCATCTTGTTGAGCGCGACAAGCTGCGGCCGGCTCGCCAGCGCGGGGTCGTAGAGGGCCAGCTCGCGGTTGAGCGCGAGGAAGTCCTCTCGCGGGTCGCGGTCGGGCGCACCGAGGTCGAGCAGATGAACCAGCAGGCGGGTGCGCTCGGCGTGGCGCAGGAAGGCGTGGCCGCGGCCGGCGCCCCGGTGCGCGCCCTCGATGAGCCCGGGCAGGTCCGCGATAACGAAGCTCGTCTCCTCGTCCACCCTCACCACGCCCAGGTTGGGCACGAGCGTGGTGAAGGGGTAGTCGGCGATCTTGGGTCTGGCGGCAGAGGCGCGGGCGATGAGGCTCGACTTGCCCACGTTGGGCAGCCCGATGAGCCCCACGTCGGCGAGGAGCCTCAGCTCCAACAGCAGCCGGCGCGACTCCCCGGGCTCGCCCTTCTCGGCGAAGCTGGGCGCCTGCCGCGCAGCCCTGGCGAAGGCGGCGTTTCCGCGGCCGCCCCGGCCGCCCCGCGCGAGCACGACGCGCTGGCCGGGCGCGACCAGGTCCGCGATGACGCGGCGGTCCTCAGCGTCGCGGATGACGGTGCCCACCGGGAGCTTGATCTCGAGGTCGGGGGCGTGCTTGCCGCGGCGGCGGTTCGGCCCCCCACGCCCGCCAGCGGGGGCACGGTAGATGGGCCGATAGGTGAAGTCCACCAGAGTGCGCAGATGCAGGTCGGCGACTCCGACCACGCTGCCCCCTCGGCCGCCATCGCCGCCGTCGGGGCCGCCGCGAGGCACGAAGCGCTCCCGACGGAAGCTCACCGCGCCATCGCCGCCCGCGCCGGCGTGGACCTCGATCTGGGCCTCGTCAACGAACACCGGGCCGCCTGAGGACGGCCGACACGGGGCTAAGTGGCGGCCGGGATGACGTGCGCGGTCCGCCGGCCGTTGCCGCCGGTGAAGCGCACGACCCCCGCGGCCCGGGCGAACAGCGTGTGGTCGCGGCCGAGCCCGACGTTGCGGCCGGGTCTGATCGTCGTGCCCCGCTGGCGCACGATGATGGTGCCCACGGGCACCTGCGCGCCGTCGGGCGCCTTCACGCCCAGATACTTGGCGCGGCTGTCGCGCCCGTTGCGCGTGCTGGCCCCACCTTTCTTGTGTGCCATCTCAGGACTCCTTCTCGATGCGCGCGGGCCCCCCGGCGATCTCCTCCACCCGCAGCCTCGTGTATGGCTGGCGGTGGCCAACCTTGCGCTTGATATTCTCCTTCGCCTTGAAGAAGAACACGTCCACCTTCCGCCCCCTGCCGTGGCCCAAGACCCGGCACTTCACCGCCGCCCCCTCCACCCACGGGGCGCCGACGAGTACCTCCCCGTCGCGCTCCAGCAGCGCGACGCGGTCCAGCGAGACCGTCTCGCCGGCCTCCACCTTCATCCTCTCGACGGTCAGCACGTCCTCGGGCTCGACCCGGTACTGCCGGCCGCCAGCCTCAATGATCGCATACATGGGGATACGAGACCTCCACGGACGCTCGCATAGTACCAGAATCGCCCGCCGCTGTCAAAGCGGGCCGGCAGCGGCTTGCCCGGCCGCGGTGGTCTCCCCGGGGGGGAGGAGGCGGGCGGCCGCCCAGCAAATGAGAAGGGCGCGGAGCTGGAGCGCGGCCGGCCGGCGGGGCCCGCAGGAGGAGCTGCGCTATGAGGACGTTCATCGCGCTGGCGGCGATCCTCACCCTGGCGCCCGCGGCGCCCCCTCGCCACCGCATCCGCGTCGAGGCCGAGGACGCCCACCTGCGCGGCACCGTCGTGTCCACGAGCCGCCGGGGCTACTCCGGGCGAGGCTATGTGACCGGGTTCGAGCACCGCGGCGACCGGATGCTCCTCATCCTCCAGGCGGAGGGGGGGATGTATGAGGTGCGCATCCGCTATAGCTCCCCGCAGGGGCCCAAGGGCTTTGGGCTTACCGTGAACGACACCACCTACTCCGGGGTGTTTCCCGCCACCGACGAGGGCTTCGCCACCCACCGCGCGGGACGGGTGGAGCTGCGCCCCGGGCGCAACACCATCGCCATCGAGCGGGGCTGGGGCTACTTCGACATAGACTACCTGGAGTTCATCCCGAGGGACGCCAGCCCGAAGCCGCGCAGACCGCCGAAGCGCCTCGCGAACCCCAACGCCACCCCCCGCGCCCGAGCGGTGATGAGTTACCTCGTGGATGTCTACGGCGAGCGGACGCTGTCCGGCCAGTACGGAACCCGGGAGGCCGAGCATGTCCGCCAGGTCACCGGCAAGACGCCGGCGATCCTGGGCGGTGATCTGATCGAGTACTCGCCCTCCCGTCTGGAGCACGGCGCTGATCCCGGCCAGCACACGGAGGAGATGATCGAGGCCGCCCGGCAGGGCCATATCATCACCATGCTGTGGCACTGGAACGCACCCACCGATCTCCTGGACACGACCTATCAGGACGAGCGAGGCCGGGCGGTCAACGCCCGCTGGTACCGCGGGTTCTACACCGAGGCCACGACCTTCGACCTGGCGGAGGCCCTCGCCGACCCCGAGTCGGAGCGCTACCAACTGCTGCTTCGGGACATGGACGCCATCGCGGTGGAGCTGCGCAAGTTCGCCGACGCCGACGTGCCCGTGCTGTGGCGGCCGCTCCACGAGGCGAAGGGCAAGTGGTTCTGGTGGGGGGCGAAGGGGCCGGAGCCCTACCTCGAGCTGTACCGGCTGCTGTTCCGCCGGCTCACTGAGCACCACGGGCTGAACAACCTGATCTGGGTGTACGACAGCTTCGACCCGGAGTGGTATCCCGGGGATGAGTATGTGGACATCGTGGGCGTGGACGCGTACCCCGAGGACCGCTCCGATCCGCTAAGCGTCGAATGGGAAAGGTTGATCGGGCATTTCGACGGCCGCAAGATGCTGGGCGTCACCGAGATCGGCGGGGTCCCGGATGTGGCGAAGATGCATCGGCACGGCGCGCCCTGGCTCTGCTTCGTAACCTGGACCGGCCGCCTCGGCCCGCAGAGCATGAGCGACCAGGAGCTTATCGAGCGCTACACCAACCCCCTCGTCATCACCCGCGACGACCTGCCCGCCGAGCTGTCACCGCGGTAGGGCGCGCCCTGCTGTGGGGCGCGCATGTCGGCGCCTGCGGCTCATGCGCGCCGGCCCCTGGCGCTCTACAGGTCCCGCCGCGGGAGTGGAGAAGCACCAGGGCCGTGAGGAAAGGAGGGAGTATGCCCGCTGCCAAGAAGCTGCCGGTCCGAGGGTATCTGCTGCATCTGACCCACTACGACCCCATGTGGGTGGCGCGCAAGGCTCGGGAGCGCCGCTTCGACCTCTCGCTCGCGCTGGAGGTCGTCGAGGCGCTAGCCGCCGAGGGGTTCAACCTGCTGGTGGTGGACTGCGCCGACGGTGTGCGCTACCGCTCCCACCCCGAGCTGGCGCGCAAGTACACCGCGCCCATGTCCGACCTGGTGACGCTGGCCGGCGCGGCCCGGGAGCTGGGACTCGACGTCGTCCCCAAGCTGAACTTCGCCGTCAGCCAGTGGCACTGCCACAACGACTGGATGCTGGCGCCGGGCGAGCGCTGGTACGAGCACTTCGACGACGAGGCCTACTGGCGCCGCGCCTTCGAGCTCATTGACGAGCTCATCGCAGCCTGCCAGCCGAAGCGCTACTTCCACATCGGCATGGACGAGGACCACAACCGCTCCCACGCCCAGTACATCGCCGCCATCAAGACTCTCCGCGCCGGGCTGCGCCAGCGGAAGCTGCGCACCCTGATCTGGAACGACACCTCCACCGCCTGGGCCGGGGGGCTGTGTCATGCCGAGAAGTCCCTGGTGGCGGAGGGCGCGCTCCCCAAGGACGTGGTGCAAGTGCTGTGGTGCTACGACCGCGTGCCCTCGGCGGCCATCCGCCGGCTCCGCCGGGAGGGCTTCCCGCTGTGGGGCGCGCCCGGCTGGCGAGACCCGGAGGTCACCGCGCGCTTCCGGGACGAGGTGGCGAAGGCGGGGGGCCAGGGGCTGCTGATGACCATGTGGATTCCGTGCCGGCCCGGCAACCGGCGCACGCTCCTGGGCGCCATCGAGCAGATGGGGCCGATCTACCGCGGCGAGTAGTCCGGGCGGCGCTCACTCGTCGAAGGATAGCTGGACCCGCTGGCGCTCGCCCCGGAGCAGGCGCCTGACTTCCTGGGGGTCGAGCGCGCGGGGCTGCGCGCCCCGCTGCGCGCACAGGGCGGCCGCGACCCCGGCCGCCTGCCCGGCGGCGGCGACGATGGGCATGACGCGGAAGGAGCTCTGGGCGATGTGGGTGCCGCTCATGCACTTGCCCGCCACCAGCAGCCCGTCCACGCCCCGCGGCACCAGGGTCCGGTAGGGGATGCCGTAGCGCGCGACCTCCAGATCGTACACCTCCACCGCGCCCCGCCCGCTGTGGCCCTCCCAGGCCTCCGCCTCCGCGCCCTCCTCCCGCCAGATGTCGAGCCCGTAGTCGGCGGCGGCGATGGTGTCCTCGGGGAAGGCGCCGGCGCGGATGTCCTGCTCCGTGAGCACGTACTCGCCGACGATGCGGCTAGCCTCCCGCACCCCGATGCGGGGCGCGAGGTAGATCATGTGGCCGCGCTCTCGCAGCCGCGCGTGGTCCCGCTCCATGGCCGCGTAGGCCTCTTCATGCGCGCGGGCCAGCTCCAGCGGGTCGCGCGGATCGCGGCAGAACACTGCGCAGCCCCACTGAAGGTAGAGACCCGGGTCCGGCCCCGGGTCCCAGGGCGGCCAGGGGCCCGTGTGGCCGCGGGGAGGAATGCCGATGTTGACGGGCACGCCGACGCGCTCGCCAGGAGGCAGCGGATCGGCGCCGGGCATGCGCTGCACGAAGTACATCCAGGTGCAGGCCTGGACGCGCTCGTCGGGCTGGGGGGGCGCGCTGGGCTCGCCGAAGTCGCCCCGGCCCTCCCGGCCGTACATCACCTCACACCCCGCCATGACCGAGACCGCGCCGGAGCCGGTGGCGTCAACGGTCACCGGCGCAGTGATGTCGAAGCTCGCCCCGGGGCCCACCTCGACGGAGACGCCGCGCACCACCGGCCGGCCGCCCTGCTCGGAGGTCAGCACGCGGCCGGCCCGCGCGCCGGTGATCACCTGGAGGCGCTCCTCGGCGGCGAGCAGCTCCCGCCATGCGCGCTGGAAGCCCGCAGGCAAGTAGAACTGCGCCCGCGGCGCCGGGCTGTACTTCGCGCTCAGTAGGGCCTCGAGTTCGGCCAGCACGCCGGAGATGGGGCCGCCGTAGAAGAGGCAGACGAAGTAGTCGGAGGGCGCGCCGCCGACGACGGGGTCCTCCTCGATGAGGATGACCTTCGCCCCCGCCCGCGCGGCGCCGATGGCCGCCGGCAGGCCGGCCGCGCCTGCGCCGACGACCAGCACATCCGCCCTCAGGTCCGGGTGTGTGCCCATGGATCTCCTCCCGCGTCCCTCTTCGGCGCCAGGAGCGGGGCCCCTCGCAGGGGCGGGTGTGGGGCGCCCGCCACGCAGGTCTCTGACCAGCCACACGGCCTGGCGGGTCAGAGACCTGCGCCGCCATCACCCGGGGGGGCGGTGGTGCGAGATTGTTACATGTGTTCGATTTCTCTTGACTTCCGGAACATTCGTTCGCTATAATGTCTCCAGCGCTGTGGGTACCGGGATGCTGGAAGTCATTGGTGAGCCGATTCGGGTGTGTGCGGTGTTCAGGAATGGGAGCATCTCGCCGCGGTGGTTCGAGTGGCAGGGGAGGCTCTACTGGGTGGAGGAGATTCGCAACCGTTGGGTGACGAACGAGGGCCTCGGGAGGCGCTATCACTTCGCGGTGACGGTGAAGGGCCGGGGCGACCTGTACGAGTTGCTGCTGCGCTCCGAGACGATGGGCTGGGCGCTGGGCCGGATTGATGTCAGCGGGTGAGCGACATGCGGGACAAGGATAAGAAAGTGAGGCCGGTCTTCGCGCATCTCCGGGTGCATGGGCTCGGGGCCTCTATCGAGGCGCGGGAGCGCGGCGGGGCGCCGGTGGCGCTGTGTGATGAGGGCAGGCGGCGGGTGACAAGCGTCTCGCCGGCCGCCTGGGCGAGGGGGGTGCGGCCGGGGATGTCGCTGTGGGAGGCCCAGCAGCGCTGCCCGGAGCTCGTGGTGGCGGAGCCGAACCCGGAGAAGTACGATTACTTCTGGGGGCGGGTGCTCGAGGTGTGCGGGGATTATGCGCCGCGGGTGGGGGGCGGCGCGCTTCCGCGATACGAGTTGGCGCTTGATCTCACCGGCGGAGAGCGCTTGTTCGGCCCTGCGGGGGCAGTGGCGCGGGAGATTCGCAATCGGGTGCGGGTGGAGGTCGGGGCGGCG
>CAYLPT010000003.1:0-51823 GCA_964385645.1 uncultured bacterium | reverse complement strand
AGGTGCGATCCTGTGAGACATCGGAGAGGCTTCACGCTGATCGAGTTGCTGGTCGTGATCGCGATCATCGGGATTCTGGCGGCGATGGTGTTCCCGGTGTTCGCGCGGGCGCGCGAGTCTGCGCGCCGGGCGGTGTGTCTGAGCAATGTCAAGAACATCGGCCTAGCGGTTCAGATGTACCTTGCCGACTACGACGACACCCTGTTCCCGAATGAGCACCGGGCAGAGGTTTATGACTACATGTACGGCGGGCCCGGCGGCGGGGATCCGGCGAGCAACTGCGAGGTCTGGCCCAAGTTCGCGAAGTGGGCGAACCCCTACCTGCGCGAGCAGGTCATGCTGGACCCGTATGTGAGGAATCGCGATGTCTGGCGGTGCCCAAGCGCGAAGGTCGAGGGAGGGGCGAACTTCATCCTGTCCGGGCCCGACTGGCTCCGTCGCCTCCAGGCGACCGAGGGGCAGTGGGGCATCGGCTCCTCCATCATGGGCCCCTGGTGCATAAGCGCGTGGCCACCCGGCTGGGGCGGAGAGGTCACTGACTCCATCGCCCAGCAGCGGCTGGCCGGGACGGAGACCGGGGCTCGGTGGCCCTCCACCGGCGGCGTGGGCGCGCACGGAGCATTTGCGCTGAGCATCGGCATCCAGAACGCCTATCATGGGGAGGTAGGCGCAGTGAACCCTGCGCTCAAGCTCGCGCGAGTGGATGATGCAGCGAGCTTCGTGATCGTCGCGGAGGCCGGGGTGATGTCGTACGAGCCCAACGCCTGGCATCTGGCGGCCTATCCTGACCTTTGCTGCACCGCCTGTGCCGGGTTGGCGCCCTTCGCCTGGGGATGGCCCGTCGTTGAGAACGGGAGCACCGTCTGCCCGGACGGCAGTTACTGCCCTGAGTGCTGGGCGCTGCACGCCAGCTACGAGTGGGCGAGGGACCCGGGCGCGCAGAGCGCCTCCGCGCGGCACCTGGGAGGCAGCAACCTCGGCTTCCTGGACGGCCACGCGCGGTGGCTACCGGCCCACAGGATCCTGACCATGGGCCGGGACGGGGAGATGACGGGCCTTGCGGTCTGGTGCAACGGGGTGACCACCTACGAGGGGCACCGGCAGCAGTGCGGTGAACCCTCGCCGGAGATGATCTTCATCTGGTAGCAGCGCCGAAGCGTGCCCGTGACAAGCCGCGGGGCGCCCTGCACGGGCGCCCCGCCCCGCCTTCGCTCCTCTGCGCCGGCCCCGGCAGGGCCTGCCAGCCCATGGACCCCGTGGTCGCCACGATCGGCAACGCCTTCCGCCGTTCCCTCCCACCGGGCGCTGGCGATACCGGTGTCGCCCTGCGCCGTGACCGCCGGCAGGTCGAGCCGCCCCGGGTCCCGTACCTCTGGAGCTGGGATGGCTGACCGTGGCGACCGCTGACCCAGCAGCGTCTGCCCCTAGTGCAGACCCCCTCGGCCGCATCCGACCGCGCGGCATCGTTCTCGGCCTGGCCCTCGTCATCGGCCTGGCCTTCGTCATGCCGTGGGTGAACCTCGCCCTCCGTAAGTACGACTGGGCCTTCCGTCCCCTCTCCACCGGCCCGGTCTTCGTCCTCTTCCTGCTCATCTGGCCCCTCAACACCCTCCTGCACCGGGTCCGCCCCTCCTGGGCCTTCACCCGCCAGGAGTTCCTCCTCGGCTATGCCATGATGGCCATCTCGGCGGGGCTCATCTACGAGGGCCTTTGGGGCTATGCCCTCTACCACTCGGTCTACCCCTTCTACGCCGCCTCTGCGGCCAACCGCTGGGCGGAGCTCATCCTGCCCAACCTGCCCGTGTGGCTCACGGTGTCCGACCCCGAACTGGTCACCGGCTTCTTCCACGGCGCCGCGCCCGGCCAGGGCTGGGCCTGGCGGCCCTGGCTCAGCCCAGTGCTCGCGTGGTCCTGCCTCGCGCTTAGCGTCTACCTGTTCCTGTATTGCCTCGGCGCCCTCGTGCGCAAGGAGTGGATCGAGTCGGAGCGGCTCGCCTTCCCCCTCGCCGCCATCCCCCTGGAGATGGCCTCGCAGGAGCGCCCCACCCTGCACGGCCCCGTGTGGCGATGTCCCTACCTGTGGGTCGGCGCCTCCCTGCCCCTTCTGCAGAACCTCCTGCAAATGGCCCACGCTTACGCCCCGGCCGTCCCTTACTCCCGGCTCTACTACCCCCTGGGCCACTGGTTCACTGGCCGCGGTCCCTGGGAGACGCTCTCCGACACCGCCGCCTACATCGGCTTCGACACCATCGGCATCTTCGGCCTGCTTCCCGTCGAGGTTTCCCTCAGTCTCTGGTTCTTCTTCCTGCTCAACCGCCTAGAGATCCTCGTCTTCTCGATCCTCGGCTACGGTCACGGGGGCGTCGCCGCCCGCGCCTTCAGCCCCGGCGCCTTCATCTCCTATCAGGAGGTAGGCGCCTGCCTGATGCTGGCTGGGATCCTGCTGTGGCGCTCCCGCGGCTACCTCACCACCGCCGCGCGCGCCCTGCTCGGACAGCGTTCCCGTCCCGACCCACTCGCTCCCATGTCGCCTCCCGCCGCCCTGCTGGGTCTTATCGCCAGCGGCCTCGCGCTGGCCCTGTGGGGCCGCGCCGCCGGCCTCGATCCGTTCGCCTTCGCCGCTCTGCTGGCCGTGTTCTTCGGCTACTCCCTCACCATGGCGCGCCTCGTCTCCGCCGGCGGCGTCTACGTCCCGGACATGAGCGTCACCCCGCGCTCCTTCCTGGTCGCTCTCCGCGGCGCCGCCGCCTACCCAGCCCGCACGCTTACCATGTTCTCCATGCTCCAGTCACCCTTCACTCGCCAGTACAAGCTCAACCTGCTCCACTTCGCCCTCAACAACTTCAAGATCGCCCACTCGGCCGGGCTCCCCGGCCGGCTCACCACCGCCTGCCTCTGGGCCTCCCTGCTGATCATCATGGCGATCGTCCCCTGGGTCACGCTGCGCTACGCCTACTCCCTGGGCGCCTTCACCTTCGACTCCTGGCTGTTCCGCGACATGGGGGCCTGGGAGTTCGGAGAACTCGCCAGCGACCTTCGCTCGCCCCAGCCGGCCATCCCCTTCCTGCCCGCGGGGCTTGCCTTCGGCGCTGCCATCATGGCCGGGCTGATGTGGCTTCACGGGCGCTTCATCTGGTTCGCCATCAGCCCCCTCGGCTTCATCATGGCCGGCACCTGGGGAATGGTCCAGCGGATGTGGGCCAACGCCTTCATCGCCTGGCTCCTCGTCACTATCATTCGCCGCGCCGGCGGGCTGCGACTCTACCGCACCGTCCGCCCGGCCTTCCTCGGCATGGTCATCTCCCACCTCGTCATCATGGGCCTCCGCAGCCTCCTCGATCCCCTTATCGGCCTCCATATGCACCTCGCCGCCTGGGAGTAAGCACCCTTCCGGTCGCCCGCTAAGCGACCTCCCGCCGCCACGGCGCCGCGGGGAACACCTCCGGCCAGTCGCGCAGGGCGTCTCGCCACCGACCGGTGTCTCTGGGGTGGCTCATGCCGGTCAGCCAGCACAGCTCCTTCCGTGCGCTCTCGGCCAGCAGGGCGCGCGGGTCAGAGATCAGGTCCGCCAACTGGAGGAGACCCCTCTTGCATCCGCATCTGGCCAGGGCGCGCGCCAGGTAGAGAACCAAGAAGGCCCTTCTCTCATCGAATGGGTCGGTCTCAAGGCCCGACGGGGAGACCGACTGCGCCACCTCCGGGAGCTCCTGTAGCCGCTCGAGCAGGGGGACGAACTCGGCCCAGGTCAGGCGCTCCGCGGCCTCCGCCACGGTGCGCACGTAGTCGTATATCCCCGCGGCGACGTCCCGGTAGTCCCGCTCCATGCGCTCGAGCCGGTCCACGATCGCGCCCATGATGCCCAGTAGCCGACGGTCGGCTACCCGGATGAGATTGTTGATGAGGAAGATGACCTCCGGTTGGATCGCCTGCTCGGGCGAGCCGGTGGACCATTCCAGGTTGCCGGCCCGCCTCGGCAGCGCCTCACACGCGGCGAATCGCCGCTCGACCTCCTCGACGACCACGTCTGCTCCGTCGGCACAGCGATGGAACAGCAGCAGCCGGGCCAGCAGCAGGCGCCGCGGTCCGCCCGACCTCGCGAAGGCCTCCCGCAGGGGCGGCACGGCCTCGTTTGAGGAGGCGAGGCAGAGCTGAACCACCGGTGAGACCGCGGTGGCCCGCTCCCGGTACCCCATCTCCTGCCACTCGAGGGGTTCGTCTCCCGTCAGCCCCTCCACCAGCGCCCGCACATCGGGCGGGCGCTCTGGCGCGTACTCGAGCACTCTCTCGGGCAGGTTCCCGGCCTCGACGAGTCGGCGCTGCAGCTTAGCGACATCCAGCTCTCTCGGGCTGACTCCGTCTCGGACGGCGAGCGCGGCCGCCAATCCGACGACTCCGCCAAGGAGGATGAGGTCGCGCTGCATCCGCGGCGCGGCGCAGGCATCGTGCGTCAAGGAGAAGGCCTTGCCGGCAACGATCACCTGATCGGGTTGGAGCGGCACCAGGGCGCGATAGGGAACCTCGATCTCGAGGTGCGGTGGGTTGATCCCGAAATCCACGATGTCGGCGAACCACTGCCCCTTCATGTCCCAGTTGCTGAAAAGCACCGCCACGGTATCCGGGTAGCGTCTGAGCCGCAGTTGGTCCTCGAGGGTGACCACTGTCCCTCCATGGATGTGCCGGCTTTCCCGAGGGGCCACGTACGTCCCGTGGTCGTGCAGGCGCTCCCCGGGTCGCGTCCGCCGCCTCCTGCTGGTGATGATGAAGCGCGTGGAGTCGAAGACATCTCCGATATCGGCCGGGGTCATGAAGTTGTTGCCGAGCCCTCCCGGCTCCCTGAAGAAGGCGAGGGAGGTGAACATCGTCTGGCGGTCCCGCGCGTTCCCGTATGTGTACTCAGCGCCCGCGAAGGCGGCGACGTCGCCATCTCCGGTCGCGTCAACCGTCACCTTCCCGAGCGCGGCACAGGGCCCATAAGGAGTGGCCAGCGCCGCGCCCACCACCTTGCCAGAGTCCACCAGCGCGCCGAAGAGGAGGCTGTCGAGATGGAGGGAGACTCCCGCCTGGCGGCACATCTCCTCCAGCACCTGCTGCTTGAGCTCGATGCTCCACGAGCGATCTTCGCCCCAGAGATACTCGTTGCCCTCGGCGTCCCTCCGCCGCCACTCCCACCGAACGTCCGGGTAGCGCACTCGCGCCTCCCAGGCCTGCACCCGCTCGTCAACCTCATCGTTGAAGGCGTTGGGGCTGGACATCCAGTGCGCTTTGATCCCCCCCAGCGTCCCGGTCCCACCCAGGCGGGGGTTCATCTCGGCCAGCGCCACGCTCACCCCCTCGCGGGCCGCCGCGCAGGCGGCCGGCGCGCCGCTGGTCCCACCGCCCACCACCAGCACGTCGGCCTGCTCTGCCAGCGGCAGCGCGCCGAGCGTCACCCCGACCGTCTTGCCCGGCCAGGAGGCGGCGAACTCCGACATTACACTCAGGCCGACCTCCCCTGTGACCTCCTCGCCCGATGGTCCGCGCTCCGCCGGGAGCGGCACTGCCCTCCAGCCGTGCCCGTCCACTCGGTAGCACGCCTCCGGGCTGATCTCGCCCGCGGCCAGCGCCCGCCCGAGTTCGGCCCCTGTGGCCAGGGCCTTGCTTACCTCCAGGACGGGCTCCCTCATCACGCGCATGGAGCCAAGCCCCAACTTTGCCTCCGCGAAAGCAGGGACATGCTGCAGTAGATGCTCGGCGACCCTAAGCGAGGCCGCCCGGCACAGCAGCTCGACCTCGCGGTCGTTCTCCATGGATCGGCCGCCCGCCTGCGGAACGCTAAGCGCGACCTCCACATATGCGTGGTCGTCCGCGAAGGCCCCCGGGTATACCGTCACCGTGTCGTTGAGCACGCCCAGCTCGCCCGGCACCGGATGGCGCCGCACCCCCGCCCCCCGCACGCCCGTGAACTCGATTGTGCGGCGGGCGACCTTTGCGCTGGGGCCGCGCGGCGCCTCTCCCGCCAGACAGGCCAGGATCCCGTGCTCTGAGGCGTCAACGACAAATCGCGCCCGGACGGCCTGGAGCCCTGACTTGCTGCCGAACGCGACGAGCCAGCTCTCTCCCTCGCGGCGGTAGGCGACGGGGCGGCTTGCATAGAGGAGCTGAACGCCCCGCTCCAGGAGGCGGTCCTCCAACTTCGCTTTCGTCCGGTCCATATGCAGGGGAACGTGGTGCCCCTCGGCGCACCAGTCTGCTAAGTGCTCGACGGGCAGCCAGTCCCTAAGCAGACCGGCGCTCTCGCGGCGCCACTGTATCCACGGGCGCTGCCACGCGCCGAACTCGTATCCGAGGTAGGTCTCTGACTCGATGAGGGCCACCTTGAGCCCCCCATCGGCCGCGGCTCGCGCCGACGCCACGCCCGCGAGCCGGCCGCCAACCACCAACACGTCTAGCTCGAAGATGAGTGGAGCCGGCTGCGGGCTCGTGAGACGGATGACTCTCCGCATCGGTACTCCTCTCCCGGTGTGTGCTGAGCCCCACTGCTCCCCTCCGCCTGGAGAGCCCACCACGCGCGGCCGCTCTCAGCACCCCCTGACGAAGCCACGCCCGGTCATCCCCCAGTCCCTGATCAGGATCGGGTTCCTGCCGCGGGCCACTTCGCGACCGCCCTCATTGGCCGACGCCGGGCACGGGACTGTGCGGCGGCGACCGCCGCCTCACCTCCCGGCCTCCAGGTAGAGGGTGAGCGCCCAGGTGGGCGCCCCGGGGTCGCCCACGTCGCCCAGGAAGCCCCCGGCGATGATCAGCACCCCGTCGCTGACGACGCCCCCGCCGCAGCACCGCCCCTCGGGCAGATCAGGGCCCCTGACGAAGCGCCGCGCCCGCACGTCGAAGTGGCTCGTGACCCCGGTGCGGCCCCGCTCGGATACCCCGCCCACGACGTGCAGCCGGCCATCGTGCATGACGGAGGCCGAGCACTGGGTCGCGTAGAAGACGCGCCTCAGGACGCGGGGGACGTCAATGTACGTCCACACGTCCTCCCGCGGATCGTACTCCAGCGCGCCCTCGGCCGGAACGCGGTCCTGCATCGCGGTCGCCTCGTGGTAGGTGCCCACCACCGCGTAGAGCCTGCCCCCGTACTCGCCGGCCGCGATGTAGCACCCGGTGTGGGGCGAGTCTGAGACCCTGGCATAGGTGTCGCTCTCAGGATCATACCGGTAGGTGGTCACATACTCCTCCCGTACGTCCTCATCGCGGCCGCCCCGGCGGTGATAGCCCATGGCGATGTAGATGAAGTCGCCGATAGACACGGCGCATCCGTTCATCCTCGGCTCCGGTAAGGGCCTAATCTCTGACCATTGATCGCTCGCCGGATCGTACACCCACGCCTTGTCCGTCGCGGTCAGCCCCACACCCTCCTCATGGCAGCCGCCGCCGAAGAGGTAGATTCTGCCTTCGTGCAGGGCCGGCATGGCCCAGCCGACCGCTAAGGGCAGGTCGGCCGCTGTTGTCCAGGTGTCGCTAAGGACGTCGTAAACCTGGTGGAGCGCCGATGGCACCTGCCAGTCGGGGGTGTCGCACCCACCCAGCACGTGCACCCGGCCGCCGATGGCGGCCGACGAGTGGCCATAGACGGGGTGGGGGATGCTGGCGCGGACCTGCCACTCAGCCGGCTTCGCCTCGGCCTGTGCCGGACCGGCGGCCAGCAAGACGATAAGCGTCGCCATGCCCACGAGGGCGGGGCTGCCCGGCGCCAGATGAAGGCTAGAGACGCTCACTTGGTTCATCGTTCGCCCTTTCCCGAGAGGAGTCCGCATAGGCTGCACGCGGTCTGGCATCCGTCGCCGGGCTCCGCTGCCTGTGCCCCCTTCGCTTCGCCCCGGCCTTCCTGTCCCCTGTCATCACATCCACACGCTGTAGGTCGGCACCTGGGCGATCAAGCTGATCAGCGCCCAGATGCCGCCGATCACGCAGTCGCCGATGATCAGCCCGAAGAAGAACGGCAGCGCCGCGGCGTAGGTCCTCATGCCGCCATACCGCAGCAGGAGGAACTTAGCCGCCCAAGCGATGAGGATTGAGACCCATAGGTGGTGTGTGAACCACATCGGCGCCAGGAGATAGCCGATGGGATGAAACGGCCACCAGAGGAAGCGGCTCCGCATCAGATAGAGGAAGACGGAGAAGACGAACCCGAAGCCCATCGCCAGGGCGCGGAGCCCGGTCGCCGGCGCCACGCCGATCAGCCAGGTGTGAAGCTCGGCGAACGCGTACTGCCCGCTGACGTTGAAGTGGAGCTTCGCGCTGTCCGCCCCCAGCCGGTGCAGCGGGATCAGCAGCGCCAGGTAGCCGAAGATCAGCCCCGCCAGCGCGGCCAGGAACATCGCGCCCACCAGGCCCCGCGTGCGCAGCCCGGTCCGCTCCGCCATCTTGAAGCCGCCCATCTGGTGGGGAGTGGGGTCCACGCCGTAGCTGCGCGAGGTCCAACCCAGGACGGTCAGCGCGGTTAGCGCGGCCGCCGGAAAGGAGGCCGGCGTCGCCAGCTGGGTGAGCATCCGGTGGGGCTCCGCATCGTGAATCTCGTTCGCCGGCGCGCCCAGCTCCGCCGAGATCCGGGTGAGGCCCAGGCTGGCGCTAAGATACAGCGCAAGGAAGACCGGCACCAGCCAGCCCGGGAGACCGGCCTGCCAGAGGAACACGCAGAGGAAGCCGACGGACAGCACCAGCAGCGCCAGGGTCTTCCGATAGGGGAGGGGCTCCTCCTGATCACCCAACTCGCGCCCTGGTCGAAGAGCGCCTGTTACCACCCTCCACAGGTGCCTGCGCGCCGACCACAGGGTGTATCCCCCCACCGCCAGAAGGGCCGCCGCCGACTGCTGGTAGACGAAGGGCGCGTCCGGCGCCACGGTCCAGCCCAGCCGAAAAGTCGCCCACTCCCCCAGCTTCACTGCCCAGAAGAAGAACCAGTACGAGAAGGCGATGTCGAGCGGCATCAGCCCCGCCACCCCGATCGCCCAGGGGCGGGGCGGCCAAAAGGTCCCTCCGTGCTTGCCGAAGCAGGCTGCGTGCAGGGTCAGCGCCTGGTTCGCCGCGCCGAAGTCGTACTGGAAGCTGGGCATGGCGGGCAGCAGCGCGTGCAGACCGTTAAGGATCCCCAGCCCCGCCGCCAGCCCGAAACCGATCCATAGCAGCCAACTGCGGAAGACCGCGCCCCGCGGCTCTGTGACCGCCACCGGCAGCTGCACCAGCGGAAAGGTGAGGCGCTCTTCCTCGATCCAGCGCCGGCGCAGCAGTGTGCTAAGCGCCATCATAACCGAGAAGAAGGCCAGGAAGAAGGCCCCCCAGGACAGCATCACCGGCGCCCAGGCGCGCAGGTTGTCACTGGCGAAGAGGCTGGTCTCTCCCTGGTACAGCGCCTCCAGGCTTGCCCGGTCCACCAGGACCAGCCAGCTCCGGAGGTGTTGCGAGAAGAGCTCCTCCCACTGGTTCTCTGCGGTAGCCCGCCCGATGGGCGCGATCGCCCACGAGATCACGTGCTGAAGGATGCCGTAGCCGACGATGACGCCGCCGATGGCGAGCATGATGTAGATGGTCAGCAGCTCGCCCTGCATTAGGGCCCACTGCGCCCGCCGGCGCTTCGCGAGCGCATTCGCTCCCGTCACGATAAGCAGCAGAAAGAGGCTCTGGAGCGGGAGGGCCAGCATGCTCGGCCAGGTGTCGTGCTGGATCACCTCCATCTGCACCACCCACCACGACTGCAGCGGCATCAGGACCAGCGCGACGACGACCGACCGCCAGGTTACGACTTGCGGGCGATGTTCTCTCACCGAGCGGTCTGCGTCCTGGGCCCCGGACACCGCGTCCCCTCCCTCTACAGTCTAGGCCGGACCGCTTGGCCGCCTGGTCCTTCTGGCCGCACTCCCCCGCTGTGGAAGCACTCCGCCCCGGCCAGCGGGAAAGCCCTCCGCAGGACCAGCGGGCTCGCAACGCGCCAAGGCGCGATCCCGCTGGTCCGGGTTGCCCAGCCCGCCTCCCCGCATGGCGCAGGCACTCGCGCGCCCGCTCACGGGCCCGAGCGGGCCGCCGGCTGCTGGCGCGGCACTCCGGGCTGCTCCCCCTGGGGCTGGGGCTCGGGCCGCCGCGCCGGACGGCGAGCCTCCGGCTCCACCACTCGACCCGAGGGGTCGACGAAGCCCACCCCCTGCACCCACGTTACTCGCCCCGGGCCCCGAGCAGCCCTGACCAACAGCCAACCGGCGACGACAACGACCATGATGATGACCACCAGGGCCGTTCTCGGGCTGATGCTTCTCTTCATGGCACATCACCTCTGCCGGGCGCGCCTGATCGCCCCACCGCCGTGACCGTTGGCGAGAGCGCTCCTGGGTCACCCTGGTTGACCTAGAACAACAGCTGGTAGACGTAGTCCGGCCAGCACTCGGCGAATCCACTGGCCCAGGTAGCGCCGTAGCCTTGGCCGTTGGGACCCCACGGGATGACGCCCTGTATCTCGCACTTGGCCAGCGCGGAGATGATCGCCTCGGCCGAGTACCATCTCGCATGGCCGTCCAGGAAGCCGAGGTTCGATCCGCCCAGGTGGCGGGTGTGCCGCATCCGGTACGCGGGGTCCCTGGTGAAGGTAGGCCCGGCCACCAGATGCTCCGCCCCTTCCCAGGACCAGGAACAGATCTCGTTGCCGCACTCGGCCGCGCAGATGTCCGGATAGGCCGCCTGACCGAGCCCGCAGTAGTCATCGGTCCACACACCTGCATCGCGGTTGCCGCGCCACCGACCGGAGGTCGGCACTCACCTGTAACTCCCCTTGGTCACCTCCTCTCTGTGTCCCGGCCGTCCCCACCAGCGGCGACACAAGCTCTCTACATAATGCTACTGCGCATCGCGCACAAGGGGAAGCGGCCAAGGGACAGGAACACCTCCGAAGAACTGTACATTCTCGCCGATCGCAGGGCCCCGTGCGGGTGCCGAGAGCGGGTAGGACCGCTCCGCCAGCAGTCGGATCTTCCGACCCGAGAGCGTTCTGGGCTTGTCTTGGCTGATTCTCCCCGGTGTCATCTGTGACCGGCGAGCGGCGCCTTCGGGGGTGGCTCCCTCTGCTCTTGGGCGTAAGCGGGATGGGGATCTACGAAGCATCGGTGTCATTGATGGTGCGGGCGATGGTGGTCAGCGCCCGGTGGGCGGCGCGCAGCCGGGGCCTGAGCCTGGAACGGGCCTGCGCCGGTGCGGAGGCAGGGCGAGTGGCACACCTGGAAGCTCGCCTCCTGCTGCTGGAGGACGCGCTGGCATTCCGGGATACGCGCCCGGAGGCGCTCGAACAGGCCTTCCTTTGCCACGGCCCCCCAAAGCATCTCATCACCGATCAAGAGGGGGTCTTCGTGGGCGAGGCCTTCACCGCCCTGCTTCGGGACTGGGGTACTCACCGGCGCCTCGGGGCAGTGGGCAAGCACGGCTCCATTGCGGTGACGGAACGCCTGATCTGGACGCTCAAGCGGGAGTGGCTGGCGCGGGCGCCGCTCATCTGCGGGCTGGACCACTTGGGAGAACTGCCGGGCGGCTGCGAGCGGTACTACAATCACCATCGGGGCCACCGGCGACTGGGCGGTGCGACCCGCTCCATCATCTACCAGGGAGGCGCCTGGCAGAAGCCCGACCGGTCGGCGAAGACGCCCCAGCACCCCATCCGGCTCCGGTACTTCCCCGAGCCACGGGGCACCGTCTACGAGCTGGCTGCGTGAGCGGCTGTGCTACGCCAGGGCCCTGCCCAGACCGCGGCCTCACGAGGCCTCAACACACGCACTCTGCTCCGGCGGGTCAGGGAGCCGAGGTTGCGGCCAGATTCTCCAGCACGACCTGCGGCAGCTCACCCTTGCCGAGCACCTGCCTGGCGTCGAGGACCTCGATGCCCACCAATATCTCACCAGGGCCGATGTTGAGGGCTATCTCCTCGTTCAGACGGAGCGTCCGGCACTCCGCCTCCCCCTCGACGAGTCGGATGTAGAGCGCATCGACCTCCGGGTCATAGCTGATCTTCATCGCCTCCGTCCTCCTAGAAGTAGAACACGTAGACCGTGATCACGACGATCTCGTCTGCCTCTTCGCGAATCACCGGGGCCACCTGCTTAACGGCGTATGGTGTGTCCTGCCATGTGGAACGGAACGGGAAGTTGAACCGGCACAGCGTGCGACCGTGTCTGGCAGGCTCTCGCAGACCTTCCCGTACGGCCTGCTCCACCTCCGCCTCGCTGGGGCCACGCTCCGCACACTGAAGACGAGCATGGCTCGTGAGTCGCACCGGCTTCACCAGACTCTCCTCGTTCCTGCATTATACCGGGTTCGCGGAGACAAGGGAACAGCAGACGCGGGTCAACGCACGCCGCCACTGTGAGGACGTCCTCCCCGGGGCTCAGCTGCGGCGCCGGCTGTGCATGTCAGCCGCCCGTGACGCCGGCCTGAGGCCAGTGTGGGGTCATGCTCCGGGTTCTGCTCCTGTATCATCTGAAGCCAGAGTGCGGCGCCTTCGGGCGCCGCTTGCGCGTTGGGGAGTGGAACTGCCATGGAGGTCTTCCCTGCGTCGGTTGTTCTCATCATTCGAGCCCTGGTCGTCAGCGCGCGCTGGGCGGGCAGGAGTCGCCGGCGCGCCCTTGCGCGGCTGGCCGCTGCTGCCGGGACAAGCCGCGTGGCTCAGCTGGAAGCAAGACTGGCGTCCCTTGAGAGCGCGCTCGAGCTGCGGGAGGCGCAGATCGAGGTGCTGGAGCCCCGGCTGGACCAGGAGCGGCCTCGCTCACCCTATCCCCTGATGGAGCGACTGCGCATCATCTGGCTGATGGAGTACTTCCGCATCCCGGGAAGGCGGTTGCGGGGGACGCTGGGAGTGTCACGTTCCAGTGTGCGGAGGTGGCGGAGATGATCTGCGGAGGGGAAGCTGGGCAAGCGGAACGAGCCGAAGGAGATCGCCCACTTGATCTGGGAGGTCTTCCGGCAGAACCCCCTGTGGGGTCGTCACCGTATCGCCACGGTGTTGTGGGGCTTGGACGTGTCCGTCGTCGCCTCCACCGGCGACCAGAGTACCTTCGCCAGCCGCGGCCAGAAGACGATCTACTGGGGGCCGCTCAAGCCGCTGGAGAAGCTCTTACTGCGGACTGCCCTCGCCCCCTGGTCCTATGCCGCCTCCAAGCTCTACCACGACGCATACTGGCACCCGTGCGTCGGGACCGGCCGCGTCAAGGACGCCCTCCAGGCTAAGTGGGGGAACCTCTTCCGTTCTTACTGAGTTGAACGCGACCGGCCCCCCGCGTGGGACGGGCGCCCCGCCGTGACCCCATCCGCTATCATCATTTCACCCGCGGGAAACACCCCCGAAACCCAGGCGCGGTAGCATCTTCCTCAATGGTCGCTGGGGACGGAACAGAGAGTGAAGCCGCCCATGAGGCTTACATTCCCGCGGGGACGCTTGGCGAAGGGGATCGCCGTCAGCGGGCTGCTGCTGGCTACGGCCGGCGCGGCGGGGGCGGTAGTCGAGTCCACCGCCCTGACCCAGACGGCGGCGATGGTGGCTGCCGAACGGCCTGCCCTTGACTTCGTCTGGACGCTGCTCGCCGCGTTCCTCGTCTTCTTCATGCAGGCCGGGTTCGCCATGGTCGAGGTCGGGTTCACCCGCGCGAAGAACGCCACGAACATCATCATGAAGAACCTCATGGACTGCTCGGTCGGCGCGCTCGCCTTCTGGGCGGTGGGCTTCGGGCTCATGTTCGGGCGCAGCGCCACCGGCCTGTTCGGCGCCGACGGCTTCTTCCTCTCGGGGCTGGGCGGCGACCCGTGGACCTTCGCCTTCTGGGTCTTCCAGGCGGTGTTCGCCGCCACCGCGGCGACGATCGTGTCCGGCGCAATGGCCGAGCGGACGAAGTTCGCCAGCTATCTGCTCTACAGCCTGGTCATCAGCGCCTTCGTCTACCCGGTGTTCGGGTCCTGGGCGTGGGGCGGGCTCTTCCACGGCGGTGGTTGGCTGGAGAAGGCCGGGTTCATCGACTTCGCCGGGTCGAGCGTGGTCCACTCGGTCGGGGGGTGGTGCGCGCTCGCCGGCGCGATGGTGCTGGGCCCGCGCCTGGGCAAGTACAACGGCGACGGCTCGCCCAGGCCGATCCCCGGCCACAACATCCCCATCGCCGCCCTCGGCGTGTTCATCCTCTGGTTCGGCTGGTTTGGGTTCAACGCTGGCAGCACCACCTCCGGCAGTGACCCCTCAATCGCCGCCATCGCGGCCAACACCTACCTGGCGGCCGCGGCCGGCGCGGTGGGTGCGCTCCTCACCTCGTGGCTGCGGTTCGGGGCGCCTGACTCGAGCATGAGCCTGAACGGTGTGCTCGCGGGGTTGGTGGCCGTCACCGCCGGGTGCGCGAACGTGGGTCAGGGCAGCGCCGCCGCCATCGGGCTGCTGGCGGGGGTGATAGTGGTGTTCGCGATCACCTTCATCGAGCAGCGGCTCCGGGTCGACGACCCGGTGGGCGCGATCTCGGTCCACGGCGTGTGCGGGGCTTGGGGCACCTTGGCGGCGGGCATCTTCGCCACCGGCGGCCCCTCGCTCACCGCCGTCGGCGTGCAGGCGCTCGGGGTGCTCGTCTGCTTCGTCTGGGCATTCGGGAACGGATACCTGCTCTTCCGCCTGCTTGCCGCGACGGTCGGCCTGCGCGCCAGCGCCGAGGAGGAGCTAGGCGGACTTGACGCCGGCGAGCACCGCTCCAATGCCTACCCGGAGTTTGTCCTGACCACGGCCAAGTGAGCGGCGCGCTCACTCCGACCCTGAGGCTAACTGGAGGTCGCGAGCATGAAGCTCATCGTTGGGATCATCCGCCCCGAGCGGGTGAACCAGGTCCGCCGGGCGCTCGAGGAACTGCAGTACCCGGGGCTCACGCTCTCCGACGTGAGGGGGCACGGCCGCCAGAAGGGCCTCAGCCAGCAGTGGCGGGGCCGGGAGTACGTGGTGGACATGCTTCCCAAGGTGAGGATCGAGATACTCGCCTCCGATGATGAGGCGCCCGCGCTCGTCCAGGCGATCGTCGAGAGCGCCCGCACGGGAGACATCGGCGACGGCAAGATCTTCGTCTTGCCCGTCCAGGAGGTGGTCCGAATCCGCACCGGCGACCGAGGCGACGAGGCGGTCTGAGCCCCTGCCGGGCCATCCCACAACCCCACACAGCAAGGAGACGACGGTCATGCTAAGAGCCCTGTCACCCGCGGCCCTGCTGCTCGCCATCGCGGCGAGCGGGGGCTGCGGGGGATTCTCCTAAGGGCCCCGTGTTGCCACTGCATGAGGAACGAGCACGGAGAAACGGCCCGGAGCAGGTTCGTTTGTACTGCCACCGATCTCTTTGAATATGGGACAAAAGAGCAGACGATCCAAGGAGAGAGGGACGATGGAGGAGACGAGAAAACAGAGGCGCTGGAGCGCATACAAGAAGGCTGGGGTGGTGTCCGCCTGAGGCGGACTGCGGGGGGAGGACCTGGAGGCGGTGAGCCGGGAGGTCGGGGCGGCTGGTGTGTCGTGTGGCTCAGCCTTCTCCCGCCGATCGCAATAGGCGCTCGTGCGCTCTGGCACGGCGCGATCTGGTGGCGGGGGGCAGCAGCGCTCGCCGTGTTCGTGGGAGCATCACCGGGCGCCTGGCTGGCGGCGTTGAGCCGGGGTCAGCGCCGGTCCTCCACGGCCGCGGCCGCCAGCTCCCCTCCTCGGACGGACACGACTCTCTGATCCGGGGTCGGTTGGGATTCCTGTACGCCCTCCCAGTCTACTCGGAGGGCAGGAGGGACGGATGGCTGGCGCGGAGCGACTCCCCCACGCCGGCCCGCAGCTCTGTGGCGAGGGCGAACACATCCCTCATCTCCGCGCGGCTACGCGTGTGTTCCCTCGCTTCCCCCTGTCTCAGCCAGTCGCGCAAGGACATCAGCGTCTCCAATGACAAACAGCTTAGGTTCGCCCATGACCGAGGTCAGGAAGCGGTGTCCCTCGGCCATCTTCTGCCAGAACTCCGCCTCGGGGTAGAGCGTCGGGTTAACGTCCCGCGCGAGGGTCTGCTCTGCCTCACGCAGGGGCCCCGCGAGGTCGCGCACGGTGGCGTCGCCGACGACGATCAAATCCACGTCGCTCTCCGGCGTGTGCTCCAGGCGGGCCGTTGACCCACAGACGAAGGCGAGGGTGATGCCAGGCAGGTCGCCAAGGCGCCGGCGTAGCACCTCCACCAAGCCGGCGGTCTTGAGCACCATGGCCGTCAGCTCGGCCACGACCGGGCAGGCTGGGTCGGGTGAGTAGTAGAGTCGGTTGCCCTCTCGTTCGGCCCGCAACACGCCGCGAGGTCGGCGAGGCCGCGCAGGGCGCGCTGGGCCTGGAGCAGCCTGAGTCCTGCCAGTTGCGCGATCTGCCTCTGATAGAGCCGAGTCTCGGGGCGCGCCAGCACCACCGAGAGCACGGCTGCACGCTGGCGTCCCAGCAGTCCCTCAAGGAGCCGACTTCTCACCGCGTCCTGCATGACCACATTCTGTAGTCATTCAACCACATGCTGTAGTCAGCAGCAAGAGGGCGGTCCCGAGGTCCGTCTGGCCCCCTGTGTCGGCGCAACCGGTCTTCAGTCGTGGGCGGCTCCGCCTGGCGTCCGGGCCTCGCCGCCGCCAGACTACCAAGGCCCTCTGGTGAGGAAGACGGGGCCGGTCGGCAGTGGCCGCCTGCGGTGGGCGCTCAGCGCGCCGCGGCCTCCTTGAGCTCGAAGGCGATCGAGGCCGGATCGGCTACGTGCCTGGACGCATCCAGCACCTCCACCGAGACGATACGCCCGTCCTCGCTGTAGTCTATGATAAGGCCCTCGCGCAGTTCGTCACTCTCCGCCACCTGCCCCTCCGCGAAGAGCAGGCTGAGAGTGTCAGTCTCCCGGTCGTATATCACCCTCATGACCTATCCTCCGGCTGCCAGTACTTGCTGAGCTTCGACGTCCGGTAGGCGGTGACGACGAACAAGTGCCCCGCCCGCTCCTCGGTGACAACACGCAGCAGCATCCGCTTGCCCGAAGCCTCATCGGTGATCCGGGACTGTCGGATCGTTCGTCCCGTCCCCGATGGTACCACCTGCTCAGGCGCCAGCGCCACCTGGCGCACCGACTCCTCGGCAATCTGCCGCCGCTCCATCTCGAAGCGCGCATGGTCGCTTATCACGATGAGCCTGCTCGCCGTCATGGTCCCCGCCCGCTCTCCTGCCGGGCGCCCTCAGGGCCGACGCGCTCCCGGGCTGTCCCGTCCCATGATAGCATACGCCGGGCACGTTGCACGCCCCCTCGGCCGGGCTCCTTCCCGTCAGCTCACCACCCCTCCGGCCGGGGGATGCTGCGGCGGGGCACGGAATGTGCGGCCAGCGGGGCGGTCGGTCGGTAGGGGGGAGGCGTGGGCGCGTCTACTTGCCAGCGCGGTGACAGGAATAGGCCTGCCCCGCCACCACCGGCGCCCCGTGCCCGGAGACCGGCAGGGCGGGGCAGGACCTCTCATTATCGCGCGTTCGCTGCGCGGCGACCTGGTGGAAGGAGGAGCGAGACTCAGCGCAGGGGCCCGCCGCCTGCCTGCTACCGTAGTATTCCACATGGAGCAGCCCGTTTGAGATGAAGGAGTCCGCAGCCGGGCACAACCTCGTGACAGAGCACACCTCCGTCCGCCAGGTGCGGAGCGGCCGGCTCGCCTGGGGGCCGCCCATCGCCTGGATGGCGCTGATCTTCTCGCTCTCCGCGCAGTCAGACCCGGGCTCGCTGGCGCCCGTCACCTTCGAGGGCGACCACGCCCTCGCGCACCTCTGGATGTACTTCGTGCTCGGCGCCCTGCTGTGGCGCGCCGCCAGCGCCTCGAGCAATCGTTCTCTCAGAAGCCGACCCTGGTCGTGGGCGTCCGCCATCGGGCTTGCGTACGGGATCGCGGACGAACTACACCAGAGCCTCGTGCCGGGACGAACGGCCTCCGTCGGGGACGTCGTGCTCGACGGCATCGGGGTCGCGCTCGGCGTGGCTGCCGCCGCGGTGGTCGCCGCGTGGTACGCGACGCGCGAGCGACGTGACACCGGGACCACGCCCTGAGGGTGCCCACAGGGCGTCCTGGGGCGGCTGGCCGCTGTGGCACGACTCTTGCCTCCTCAAGGTGTTGTCAGGTCAGTGGTAGGCGAATGCCAGCACCTCCAGCGCCGTGCTCGGCGGCCCCTGGGATGCGCAAATCCCGTCAACCAGCGACCCGGTGGGGCTTGTGGCTGTTGGTCCTGGCGGGCTTGCTCCCTCGACCGCAGGCGAGCGCGGCAGCGCCCGCACAGAGTCCCCGTCCGCTCGGCGATCTGACATCACTCCGGGTCGCCGTCACCCTCGACGCCGACCGCGATCAGGCGCGCTTGACCGCGGCGGCACAGCGGGCCGTGCGAGCCGTTCTCGAGTCGATCGGGGTTCGTATGATCGCTGCGCACCCCGACGGCGTTCCCCTCCATCTGCGCATCACCATCGGCCCGGAAGCGGGGTCTGAGTCGGCCGCCCGGCCGGCGCGAACGGTTGCCGCCATAACCACGCTGCTGCTGGAGGGCGCGCCTCCCGTCGAGGAAACCTGGGAGGAGTCGGGCGCGGATGATGCCGACGATGCGGATCTGGTCAGCGCGTGCGCCGCCCGCTGCGTGGTGGCCACGCTCGCCGCAGACGATCGGTCGGTCCTGCACGCGCTCGTGTCGGCACGCCCCGCGCTCGCCAGAGAGTCGGCGCTTGCGGTCGCGGCCCAGCGCGGGGGCATACCCGCGGCGCTCCTGCTCGGCACGGTGAAAGACCGGGACGCCGCGCCCGGGCTGCGGCGACTTGCCGTCGAGGCCTTGGCACGCGCCGAGCCCGACCCGGCGGCGGTCGCCACCCTGGCGGCCCTACTCGTTGACTTCTCCGACAGCGCCCTCGCCCGCAGAGCGGCCGCCTTTGCCCTCGGCAGCTCGGCCGACGCCAATCCGGCGTCGGAGCGGGCGCTCGCGCAGGCCCTGGGCGACCAGGACGTCGCCCTCCGGCGCTCCGCCGCCGCAGCCCTCGCCGCGCGAAACCCGTCGCAGGTCTCGCTCCGGCCTCTCATGGAGGCGCTGAAGGACGACGACTGGCTCGTGCGGAGCTCCGCCGCCGAAGCCCTCGGGAAGCTCGGCGCGGAGGGCGGGCCCGCCGTGGGCGCGCTCGCGGCCGCGCTGCGGGATGACCAGGTGGCCCTCCGCTTGCGGGCCGCGCAGGCGCTTGGGGCCATCGGGCCGGCGGCCCGCTCCGCGGCCCCGGCGCTTGCCGCGCGGGTGGGTGACGAGCGCGAGGACGAGGCCGTGCGCGCCTTCGCCACCCAGGCCCTCGGTCGCCTCGGCCCGCAGGCCGCGCCCGCGCTCGTCCGCATCCTGCGCCGGGCCGAGCCCCACCTGCGCGAACTTGCGGCCCGTGCGCTGGCGGCCACCGGCGCGCCCCCGGAGCAGATCGTGCCCGCCCTGACCGCTGCCCTCCACGACGAAGACCCCTGGGTAGCCATCGCCGCCGCCTCGACGCTCGGCGCCCTCGGCGGCGCCGCCGAGACGATCACCCGGCTGACGAGCCTGCGCGATGACGCCGATCCCGAGGTGAGCGAGGCCGCCGGACGGATTCTGGATGCCATTGAGCCGGCGCCGGCAGCTCCGACGGTGGCGGCTGCTCCGCCCGCCGAAGCGCCGCCTGCACCCTCGCCGCCGAGGCGGACCGCAGCGGCGACCGGCACTCAAGCGCCGCTCTCCTGGGCGGCTCCCGACCACCCTGGTGACGCCGTGCCGCAGAGCGCCGCGCCGCTCCTGGCGGAGGTCGTGCCGATGACGCCGCCGGAGCCGCCTGCGGCGCCCGCTCCGGAGTATGCCCCTGTTCCAGAGGAGACCCGCCCGGCCGAACCCCCGGCGGCGGTCCCCACGCCGCCCCTGACCCGCGAGCCGACTGAGCCAGAGACGGTGCGGCCCGCTGCCCAGGAAACGGCCGAGCCGCCGCCCGATCTCCCCGAGCCACGCATCGGCCCGTCACTGATGGCCCTTCTGGAGGCCCTACGGGACCGGCAGAGCCCTGGGCGACGCGCCAGCGCCGAGCGGGTGCTCAGGGACGCCGCGCCGGCCTGGCTTGGCGAGCTGGAGGAGGCGGCCCGGCATCCCGACCCCGAAGTGAGGGTCGCCGCCGTCAGGGCGTTCCAGCTCGCCGGGCCGGCGGCGGGAGACGTGCTGGCAAGGACGCTGACCGAGGACCCGGAACCGCGGGTGCGCTGGTCGGCCGCGACGGCACTCGGCGAGGGCGCCTACGCTAACCAGCCGACAGTGGGCGCCCTGGCACAGGCGCTCCGGGATGAGGACTCTCGCGTTCGCCTGCACGCCGCCCAGGCGCTTGCGCACATCGGGCCCGGCGCGGCGCCTGCCGCGGGCGCGCTGGCGAACGTCCTGGGCGCCTCTGGCGAGGGCGCGGCTCTGCGCAGGAAGTGCGCCCAGGCGCTCGGCGCCATGGGTCCGGCCGCCGCAGCCGCGGTGCCAGCGCTCATCGCGGCCCTCCGGGACGAGGACAGGTGGATCCGCCGGTACGCCGCGGAGGCGCTTGGCGCCATGGGCGGGGCCGCAGCCCAGGCCGCGCCGGCGCTCCGCTACCTGATATCAGGCGAGAGCGAGGAGGACGTCGCGGCCGCCGCCCTACGGGCGCTTCAGAGCATCCAGCAGGGCCCGGAGCTGAGCCTGCGGCGTTCCGGGGTCAGTGGGGCCCCGAATCACCGGAGGGCTCTGCCGTTCCACCGACCCTGAGCGTCACCGCTCGGCTGCGCGCGGCAGCGCCGTGCCGTCCCCGCCCGCGGCCGGTCGCTACTGCGTCCTCGTCCTGCGCCGCAGCCGCGCGCCGACCAGCCCGGCGAGGCACGGCGCGAAGAGCGCGAGGGTACCAGGCTCCGGGACCATCTCTGCGTCGTGGCTGAAGGGGGCGAAGCGTCCCCTCATCTTGCTCTTCACGACGTAGTTGTAGGCGTCGAAGTGGACGCGCTCGAAGCCAGAGACCTCTATCCAGTACCTCTTGATCTCGCCCTGCGCCTCACCGTCCTTGCCCGGCTGCATGTCATACACGGTGTGCTGCGGCGTGAGGTCGCCGACGTCGTACTGCGCGTACCAGGTGGGGTATACGCCGTGAGACGGAAGGTCGCCTCCTGAGTAGGTCGGCGTGCCGTAGGTGAAACTCCCGCCGTCTTCGGCCTTGTCAGTCAGTGTCGCTAGCAGGCCTGTCCTCGTGTCGTCGTAGATCCGAACAGTGCCGGTGGCCGGGTCCGTTGAGTTGGGCAGGAGTGCAACTCCCAGATGGACGTTGTAGACGATGTCGTGCGCACCGATCACCCACAGCTCGAAGGCTGGTGATGTCGTCACCCACGTTTCGGTGGTGGAGTTCCAGGTGGCGCCTTCGATGTAGAGCTGTAGGTTGGGCACCGCGTGGGCCGGCGCGACGCTGAGGAGCGCCAGCGCGATCGCGCCGCACATCGTGACCAGCAGTAGACGCCATATCCACATATCGTACACTCCTCGCTGTGGCACCCTCTGGCGCCACGCCGTTCGCCGCTAACCTGCACACACCGTGCCGCCCGCCGGCCCAGTGGGCGCCCCGGTGCACAAGGCCCTGCAGGGCTCGCCGCCGGCCCGCTCATGCCATCACAGACCGGCTCCGCCGCCTGTGCGCTGCGCGCAGGGTAACCGTGGCTGCACAAAGCGTGCCCCTCGACGATCCAGAGGGGGACGGAATAGCGACACCGGATCGGGGCCGGCGGTTCGGAGCATCCGAGCGCCGCCCTGGGGTCCTGCGCAGCCTGCTGGGCGCCAGGATGCGATCCCCGGGCTGCCGGGGCTCTCGGGGCCGCTCATCCGGCGCAGCAGCGGCGCCCTGTGGCACGTTCTGTGCTCCGTGAACCCTATGGACAGCCTGCGCGGGCTGGGAACCGCACTGGTGACTCTCTGCGCGCAGGCGGATCAAGTCGGCCCGCCGGGGCCGCGTGTATGCGCGGCCGAGCCGGCGGCGCCGGCCAGACGGCTCCGGAAGGGAGGTGATGTGATGAAGAGAGGAGCGCTTGTGATCGGGCTGGTCGTGATGGCCGCCTTACTGTCGGCTTCAGTGGGGCTCGCAGCTGATGCGAACGTGACCCTGTATGATGGCTACAATGCACCACTGCAGCATGTCCCGGGTGTCGGGTCTGGCCGTGGCGGCGAGTTCGACGTAAAGGTGAATCAGTGGAACTACACGCCGTACATCACATGGGTGACACCGAAGAACACCAGTCGGCACTTCGCCACCTTCTGCATGCAGACGACTCAGTTCGTCTCGATGAACACGCCTTACGACGTCACGATCTCGACCCACACGGACGGCAACCCACTGCACGTCAAGCCGCTCAGTGGAGGAGCCGCCTATCTGTTCGCGCTATGGAACAGGAAGGCGTTGCCCAAGTACGACTACACCGCGGCAGGCAGGGACGCTAGCGCAGCTGCGCTTCAGCGGGTGCTCTGGAAACTGCAGGGAGAGTCATTCAGCTACTGGGGCACGGACACCAGGGAGCAGGAGTGGTACGACCTTGCGCTGGCCAGCTCGTGGCATACGGGCAACCAGATCGGTTCGGTCCGGGTGATGCAGCTCTATGCCTCGGGAACCGACAAGCAGGACGTGCTCGTCGAGCTCGTCCCCGAGCCCGGCACCATCGCCCTGATGGGCTGCGCGCTGTTTGGTCTGGTGCCCGCGCTGCGCCGCAGACGACGACAGTGCTAGAGCTAGGCAGCCTTGCTGCCTGAGTTCGAACCGGGGTGATCAACCCCCTGGACCTGCGGGCGGCGCTCTCGAGGCGCCGCCCGCGCGCTTGGCTTCCCGCTCCGTCCACAGGCCTAGACAGCAGCAGGGCAGGGGACTCTGTCCCCTGCCCCGCCCGATGCGTGGGCTCGCGTGCGGCCAGGCAGGCCGTGCGCGGGCCGATCGCTAGTTGTTGCGCCGTCGGCGCTTGAGCGCCGGCACAAGTCCGAGCGCGCCACAGGCGAGCAAGACGATCGTCCCAGGCTCCGGGACCAGCTCGACCAGCCAGTCTTGGTGGTCGTTGGAGGACCGGTAGAGCTGCATGACGTACACGTTGCCCGTGCCGGTCCACCGACCCTTTGCAGCGTCATACCAGGACTTGGCCTGCCCACCCAGGCTGCCGGAGTCCCACTCACCCATGTGGGCCCACAGGGCTAGCTGCAGGTCACGGGCGTCGTACACGCGGTTGGTCGGATCGTCGTAGCGGTAGTCTGTAAGGCCACGCGAGTTCCACTTGTGGAACAACCACGCCGCCTCAGGTGTGAGGGGCGCCTGCTTGGTGCCGTCCGTCTGCTTGCTGAGCGTTACGTTGTACAGCGAGCCCGGACTGAACGTCTGGGTGCGCTGCACACAGAAGGTCGCGAACTGGGTCGCGTACCCGCTGTGCGAACCCGAGGTGTTGACGGACGTCATCCAGGGCACTGGGTAGCTCCACGTGGCGACATGCACGTCGAACTCGCCGCCATTGTTGACACCGCCGTAGCCGACCCATCCTCTGACCGTGGCGTCGTACGCCAGGGCTGGCGCCGCGCTGAGGGCCAGACCTATCACGCTCACAAGCGTGAGGGTAATGGCCCAACGCAACGACGACTTACCGACTAGTATGTGTCTCAGTCTCCATCACCTCCCTTCCGGCCGAGTCCGCAGGGCCGGCGCGCCGGGGCAGCCGTGTCAGGGCCGGCCCGCATTGCCGCCGACTCGCGCTCCCGGGCGGCACAGATAGCACCTGGCGCCACCCGGCGGCACTCGAAACCACGGAGCAGCATCAAGCGTACCACCGCACCCGCTCGCCATCCCCACAGTGTCCTCTCCGGCAGCCATGAACCGACCGCCCCGGAATCAGGGTCTAGCGCCCCGCCAGGCGCCATTCAGCCGTCCACTAGCGCCCCCGAGCCCTCTGGCACAGTTCCTGCACCGATGTCACTTCACGCCATGGCGACCGAGCGCGAAGTGACTCTGGAGGGGGCGCAGGCGGCACCGCGGCGGGCCGCGCCCATCGGCCGCGCGGCGCCGCCGGTGCTGCTGTGCGTCGCGCTGTGCGCGCTGTACGGGCCGGTGGTGACCGACATGGTGGGAACGTGGTGGACGAACGAGAACGCCTCCCACGGCTTCCTCGTGCCCTTCGTGGTTGGCTACTTCGCCTGGGAGCGCCGCCGCGGCGCGGCCGCGGCGGCGCAGCGGTGGGGCTGGGCGCTGGTCGTGATCGCCGTGGGCCTCCTGCTCTACCCTTTCGGCATCCTCTCCGACGTGCACTTCCTGCCCCGGGTGTCGCTCCTGGTCGTCCTGGGCGGTCTGATGCTCTACTTGCTGGGGCCGGCGGCGAGCCGCCTCCTCGCCTTTGCCTACGGGTTCCTCTGGTTCGCGATCCCCTGGCCGGACACCCTCGTCGAGTTCCTCAGCTTCCCGATGCAGCTCTTCTCCGCCAGGTTCGCGGCCATGATCACCGGCCTCTTTGGCGTCCCGGTGATGCGTGACGGCGTGGACATCCACCTGCCTCGCTACACGTTCTCGGTGGGCGCGCCGTGCAGTGGCATGAAGTCCCTCGTCGCCCTGCTCGCCGTCGGGGCGCTGGCTGCGTACATCCTCACGGGGCCTATCTGGAAGCGCGGGGCGCTCTTCGCCCTGACCGTTCCCCTAGCGTTGATCGCGAACGTCGTCCGCATTCTCTGCATCCTCGCCATCGGCTCCTGGTGGGGCCGGGATGCCGCGCAGGGCTTCCTGCATGGCTTCTCAGGCGTCGCCGTCGTCTACGTGACCGCCGCCGTGGGGCTCGCCGGCGTCGCACGGATGCTCGGCCTGCGCTACCCCTCCGGCCGCGGGCCGTGCGACTCCGGCGGCGATGCCCCGGCTCATGCGACCGCGCCGCCCCGGCCCCACCAGCCGAGCGCGCGCCCCTGGCCGACCTACCTGCCGCCCCTGGCCCTGCTCGCCGTCACGGCCCTGCTGGTCGTCGGCTCCCATGCGGCCACTGAGGCGGGCGAGCCCATCAGCTCCGACTTCTCCCTCCTCCCCATGGAGACAGAACAGTGGCAGGGCGAGGACCTGGGGCCCCTGGATCGGACGAGCCAGGAGATGCTCCGCCCCGACGCCTACGTCGCTCGCCTGTATGTGCGCGAGGACGGCTACTGGTCGGACATTGCCATCGTCGTCGGGCGGGAGAAGGAGACCTTCCACTCACCCGGCTTCTGCCTGCTGGGCGGCGGCTGGAACATCCTTGAGAAGAACCGGCGCAAGCTGTCCGTGGGCGCGGGCGCGCCTTTGGTCGCCAACGAGTTCCTGCTCCAGCGCCAGGACTTCCGCCGGGTCGTGCTCTACTGGTTCGCCTCCCACGAGGAGACGTCGCCGAGCTGGGTCATCTTCCAGTACCGCCTGCTGCGCAACCGGCTCCTGAACCGCCCCAGCGGCGGCGCGCTGATCCGCGTCACGGCCCCGGTGGCCGGTTCGACGGAGGCGGCGGTAGAGGCGGCCGAGGAACTCCTCCGGGAGCTTTACCCGACTTTGAATGCTGCTACAGGGCTGTGAGCGCCCAGGGCGGCGCCACATGGCCCTACTCAGGAGGACGTGATGGCCACGAGTGAAGGAGTCGTGCAACAGCCGGCGGCCCCGGCCGCGCGCAGCCGCGACCGAATCGAGGCGGGAGTCCGAACCGCGCTCTTCCACCTCGCCTGGCTACTTCCGTGTGTGGTCGTCTACGGCTGGTTCTTCAGCAGCCACTTCACCGGCATCCGGATACCGGACGCGATGGACGCGGCCCAGGTTGGGCGCAACATCAGCGACGGCCACGGCTTCACGACTAGCATCGTGCGGCCGTTCAGCCTCGCCAAGGCGCCCCGCGTGGAGCGCCATCCCGACCTGTACAACGCGCCCGTCTACCCCTTCCTGCTGGCGATCGGGTTCAACCTGTTCGGCGCCACCGAGCGCGCGATGATCCTTCTCTCGATCGCGCTGGCGCTGCTGACCGTCATACTCACGTACCTGCTCGCCTCGCGGCTGCTCGGCCCGCCGGCCGGCGCGCTCGCCGCGCTCCTCGTCGGGCTCCACCCGGGGCTCCTGAAGGCCACCCACACCGGGCTCAACGTCGCGGCCACGGCCTTCTTCCTGACCCTGCTGTTCTACCTGATCGTCCGCCACCCGGGCGCCCGCCGCTGGAGCGTGCTCTCCGGGGTCGCGTTCGGCGTCCTCTATCTCACCGACTTCGCGGCCCTGCTGTTCGTGATCCCGGCCGCCGCGCTGGTGTACGCCCTCCAGCGCTCTGAGCGGCTTCGGCACGTCGGCCTGTTCCTCGTCGGGTCCTTCGCCGCCGTCGCGCCGTGGCTTGTGCGTAACTTCCTCGTCGCGGGCAGCCCGTTCGCCGGCCTCCGCAGCTACCAGCTTGCCATGAACACAGGCACGTATCCGCTGTCCAGCCTCTACCGGCACGTCAGCTCAAGCCTCGACAACACCCCCGCGCTGACGTTCGTCTTCGGACACTACCGGGAGGTGGCCAGGAAGACCTTGACCAATCTGGTGGCCCTGGAGACGACCCTGCCGATGCTCCTCGGCATGGTCCTCCTGCCTCTATTCGGTCTCGCGCTAGTCCTCGACCTGCGCTCCCGCGCGGGCAACGGCCTGAAGTGGGCGTTTCTGGCCGGCCTGGTGCTGGTGTCGCTCAACCTAGCCGCCGGCGAGGGGATGTACGACCTGCTCTACGGCACCGCGGGCATCACGGCCGCGCTCGGGGCGACGGCGTTTGTCCTCGTGCTGCGTGAGCGGCATATCGGCGTCCGCCCTGCGGCCGTGGGGACTGCCGCGGTGTTGTGTCTCGCCGCGCTCCCGATAGCCCTGCTGGCCGTGCCGGGCCGGAGGCCGTCCCCGCCTGACCGGCAGAACTGGGAGTACCTGGGCCGAGCGCTGCCGGCGAACGCGATCGTACTGACGGACCAGCCCTGGGCTGTTGCGTGGTACGCCAACCGGACCGCGATCTGGATACCCCAGGCCTCGCCACCGGAGCCGGACGAGGACAATCCGATCAGCATCGCCGAGGCGGCCGACGCCACGAGGTGCGAGAGCCTCCAGCGGCTGGAGCGCGCGGGCGTCGTGCCGGACGCGATCTTCCTGTCGGCCCCGCTCTCTGGATGGCCGCCGGAGGAGGGGGTGGGGCGGTGGCAGCTCCTTCAGGCGGTGATCGCGCAGCAGATCGGCGCCCGCGACCGCGATCCGGCGCTCGGCCCGCCCTGGACGCCGCCCGGCTGGACCCTCGCCGCGACTCTGCCGCCAGCCGACTTTCTGCTCCTGCGGGCGGACGCGGAGGTGCCGCACGAGGGGGTGCTGGAAGAGGGCGAGGTCGAGCTGCCGGCTCTGCCAGCGATCGTGGACGTGGAGTGAGGGCGCCGCCAGGGTGCCCGCGGCTAGTGGTACCCGCGCTGGATGGAGCTCGGCAGGCGGAGCGCGAGGCGGTACTTCGCCACCGTCCGCCGGGCGATGCTGAACCCCCGGATTCGCAGGATGCGGCAGATCTGCTCGTCGGTCAGCGGCTTCTCGGGGTTTTCCTTGGCGAGCAGCTCGGCGATCACCGTCTTGGGTGCTACCGCGGGGGAGAAGAACCGCTCGAGGCCCATCAGCCGCCCGCTCGGCAGCAGGACGAACTTGCCCGAGATCGCCCGCGAGACGGTGGAGGGGTGCTTGCCAGTCTCGCTCGCCACCCGGGTCTGGGTCAGCGGCTTCATCTTCTGCTCTGACTCGGTGTCCAGGAACGGCCGCTGGACGCGGATCAGGTACTCGCCGATGTCACGGAGGGTCTGTTCCCGGAGCTTGATGCTCTGCAGCAGCCAGGTGGCCCGGCGGTACTGATCCAGGGCCATCTGGTACTCGGCGGCGCCGGCGTGTCCGTTGCCCGCCACCGCCCCCAGCCGGCGGTAGGCCTCGCTCACCCTCAGCTCGAAGTCGTAGGGCCGGACCACCTCCACCACGTAGTCCGCCAGCTCCCGCCTGATCGCCAGGTCGAAGCGCAGCGCCGGCGCGTGGTCGCCCCCCGCCCCGTCGTAGGGCGAGTGGTAGAGCCGCCCCGGGTAAGGGCACAGCCTGGTACGGATGAACTCCGCGGCCTCCTGGACGGCCTCGCAGGAGACGCCGAGCCGACGGGCGATCTTCTCGTAGGAGTGGTTCGCCAGGTCCCGCCAGTGGCGCGCCAGGATCGGCTCGGCCAGCTCAGGGACCCGCTCCTCGTCGGCGAGTTGTCGCACCTGGATGAGCACCGATTCCTGGACCGACCGCGCGCAGACCCCGGGTGGATCGAGCCCCTGTAGCGCCGAGAGGACCTCGCAGACGCGGGCGGCGTCTGCGCCGGTGGCCTGCGCGGCCTCCTCCACATCCACCTCTAGCAGCCCCTCGTCGCTCAGGCCCGCCACCAGATACTCGGCGATGGGCAGGTCCCTGTTCGCGACCGTGAGGCGGGCCTGGAGGAGCACGTGGTCCTGGAGCGAGCAGGGGCTGTGCACCCGCTCGAGCGGGTCGCCATTCTCCTCACCGTCCCAGCGTCGGGCGCGCGGCTCGCCGGGCAGAGGCCCGTCGTAGATCGCCGGCGGACCGCCACTTTCCAGCTGGCCGTTGCGGCAGAACCAACAGGTGTCCCCCGACAGGCCGCGACCGCAGCTCGGGCAGAGGTTCTCCCACACGATCTCCAACGCCGGGTTGGCGTGTGCCTCCTCCTGGAGGCGGAGCCGGAGCTCCTCGGACGACATCTGCAGCACCGTTCCCGCGACGACCAGCCTCGGGCTGACCCGCTGCGTCTGTGTCGTCCTGGGCTCGATTCGCTGGACGCTTCGCATGCGCCGCCTCAGGGCTGTTCGCTTTCTCCCGTCGCCTCGGCGACGAACTCATCCAAGCTCCCCCACCGACCCCCCAGCAGGCGGACGAACCGGAATCCGTACCTGCGCCGGGTGTCGCCCGAGGGCCCGCAGTCCTGCCACCAGACCGTGCGCCCCGCCACCAGGGCCCGCTCACCGCCCCGCAGGCCGGACAGCGACAACACCACCGCCCCCTCACCCCTGAGCGGCCGGTCGAGCACCGCCCGCAACCCCGCCGGCCCGATTTCCTCGGTCCAGCCCGGGACCGGCGCGCCCTCCTCCCCGGCTGGGCCCAGCGGTCGCGCGTCCACGGCCAAGGAGGCCGCGCGGCGGGTCCCCCGCCGCCGCTCGGTATACTCGATGCGCGCAGGGGCCGAGAGCAGCATCTCCAGGCCGCTCGTGTTCTCGTGTGAGGCGACGACGCGGGAGGCGCACTCACACCACCCGCGGGGCGAACCGAACCCGACCACTACGAGGGTGCCGAGCGGCATGTAGCGCGGCGAGGCCCTCCCGGGGCCGCAGCGAACGGCCAGCGCCTCGGGGCGCACCTCGACGACGGTGGCGGCACACCCCCCTGCCGCCGGCCCTGTGCGCACCGACAGCCGCACCCGCCCGCCTGCCTGCAACTCACCCGGCCAGGCGCAGTCGCCGCTCCTGGCGCCATCCTCGGAACCGGACATGCGCAGGGCCTCCTGCAGCACGGGGCCCAGGGATGCCGTGCACAGCGGCTTGGCAAGACACGCCAGGGCCCTCATCTCGCCCTCCTTGGCCTCGGCGTGCCCAGGCGCGTCCCCGAGGAAGACGACCTGGAAGCACCGGCCGCTCGCCCGTGCGGCCGACACGACCCGGGCCGCATCCACCTCGGGCAGGTCGCGGTCGAGGATCGCCAGGCACACCGGCTCGGAACTGAGGATGGCGAGGGCCGAGCGGCCCTCGTACGCGCGCAGGACCCTCCACCCGGCCGCCTCCAGGTAGGAGGACAGACTCTCATTGCACTGCCGGTCGGCGTCCGCAGCCAGCGCGACAGGGACCTCGGTGCTTGCCACGGTGACGAGACCCCCGCATCCTCTCTGAGGGAGTGCTGTCTGGCTGGTCGCCGACGAGCAATAACCGTGCCAAGCGCCGCTCACGCCCTCAGCAGGCACGGCCGCCGTAGCCTCGCCGCGGCAGACCGTACTTGTCCGCGTAGTAGCGGACCATGCGAGGGGATACGCCCAGGCGCCGCGCCACCGCCGCGGCGTTGCCGCTGAAGCGCTCCAGCGCCTCCCGCAGGCAGGCCGCCCGCGCCGCCTCGTCCATGTCCTGCAGCACGCTCGACTGCCGCCGCCGGCCGGCCCCAGAGTGCAAGCCGCCCGTGACCTTCGCCGCGACGGGCGCCTGCCGCCCGTAGATGGACTCCGGGAGCAGCGAGGGATCCAGCTCCGTCGCCTCAGGATGGGACAGGACCACCGCCCGCTCGATGGCGTTCTCGAGTTCCCGGACATTGCCCGGCCAGGGGTGCCGCTCCAGGAGCCGGATCACCCTCTCCGGCACGCCCAGGGGCTTCCTGCCGTTCGCCCTGGCGTAGGCCTGCGCGAAGTGGTGCGCGAGCGGCGCGATGTCCTCCTGCCGCTCCCGCAGGGGCGGCAGCGTGATCTCCACGACCTTCAGGCGATAGTAGAGGTCCTCGCGGAAGACGCGCTGGCGCACCGCCTCCGCGATGTCCCGGTTGCAGGCGGCCACGATCCGCACATCTACCTGCAGGGTATCGGTCCCACCCACGCGCTCGAACTCGTGCTGCTGGAGCACGCGCAGGAGCTTGACCTGCAGGTCGAGAGGGATGTCAATGATCTCGTCCAGCAGCAGCGTGCCCCCGTTCGCCAGCTCGAAGCGCCCCGGCTTGCGCCGATCCGCCCCTGTGAAGGACCCCTTCTCGTGCCCGAACAGCTCGCTCTCCAGCAGCTCCCGCGACAGCGCGGCGCACGACACCGCCACAAAGGGCCCCTTCCTGCCGCTCATACGGTGGACCGCCCGGGCGAACAGCTCCTTGCCCGTGCCGCTCTCGCCCGTCAGCAGCACCGTCGCCCTCGTCGGCGCCACACGCCCCAGCAGCTCCAGGACCCGACCGAGCCACGGGCCCTGCCCGATGATCCCCAGCTTGGCCGCATCGGCGGTATCCCTCTGCGCCGGAGGGTCTGGCTCGGCGGCCGCGGGGGCCCGCTCGCGCCCCTGGAGCGCCTCGCAGACGACCTGGCGGACCAGGTCCATGTCGAGGGGCTCCTGGAAGTAGTGGTAGGCCCCCTGCTTCAGCGCCTGCACGGCGGTCTCGATGGTCCCGTAGCCCGAGAACAGGATGACAGGCACCCCCGGGCGGACGCGCTTGGCGGCGCGGAGCAGCTCGAAGCCGTCCGACTCGGGAACCAGCAGGCTGGCGATGAGCAGATCCACCTGCCCCGCCTCCAGCGCCTGGCGGGCCCGGAGCCCGTCGGAGGCGACCTCCACCTGGTAGCCGTCTCGCTTGAGGAGGGCGCAGAGGGCCTGGTGGTTGCGGGCCTCCTCGTCAGCGACCAGAATCCGGCCACGCGTCGGCATCTCGCACCACCTTCCGCGTGGAGCCGGTGGCCGCCCGGGCGGGCGCTACGGTGGCTGGAGAGGGGATGGCGCCGGGCTGAGGCGTCGCGGGCCCGCTGGAGGAGAGAAGAGAATCAGGTCGGACTACGTCGGGCGCGACGCCGCCAGGCGGAGATGACGCGCGGCAGACCGAGGGACCGGAGGCGCCTTGCGCCGCAGCCCGCCCTCCGAACGTCCACATCGTCTCCCCGCCGATTCCCAGCAAGCCCCCGCCCCGTGGCCGCCGGTAAGCCATGGCCACAGCTCCACGCATGGCTAGTGTAGCCGACTGCGCTGGAGCTCAGCGGAGAACAAGACCCAAGTCAGCACGAAGCGCAGCACGCCTGGGCACGGGGCTTTCGCGGCTGCGATCTGCTGTCGCTCGGGCTGGGAAGAGGCTGCGGATATCGCGGCAATCGCCTGCAGAGACGACGCCTGGCAGTATAGTGGCATACCTTCTGCATGTCAAGCCCCTGTGTCAATCTGTTTCCAGGTCAGAGCAGGCCCTCGGCCGTCCGCCGGGGCCGTCGTGCGCCGCGCGTGGCACGGTCTGTGCATCCCCTGGGCTGGCGAAGGACATGACCATACCACCGCGGTGGATAGCGTGATGAAAGCGAGCCAAGCGCGATCGCTGGTCGTCATCGTCGTCGCCTGCTTCGTCCTGCTCGGGCTCTGCCCGGCCCAGGCGCCCGCCGAACCGGAGCTGGAGGAACCTGCAGCCCTCGCCGAGGCCGAGGAGGCGGCGCTGGCCGCCCCGGCCGTCGAGGGCACGGCACCTGCAGCCTACCGCATCCGGAGGGGGGACACCCTCTCGATCAGCGTCCTCGGGGCGCCCGAGTACTCCGGCTCCCACTCGGTCCGGGCCGACGGGACCATCCTGTTCTCCGACGACATGGTCGGCGCGGTGGAGGTGGCAGGCAAGACCGCCACCGAGGCCACCGAGACCCTCTCTCGCCAGATCGGCGAGTATGTCAGGAACCCGACCGTGATTCTGACCATCAGCCGTTTCCGAGTCATGGTCATCGGGGACGTCCGCCGGCCGGGCGAGTACGAGATGTCGTCGGGCTCGCGGCTGCTGGACGCCGTCAACCAGGCGGGTGGTGTGCAGGACGAGGAGCGAGACCTCGCCGCCGTCTACCTCACGAAGGCCGACGGCAGCGAGCGCCGCTACAATCTGCGCGACTATCGGCGCCTAGGCGAGGCCGACCAGAACCCACTCCTGGAGCCAGGGGACCGCGTGTCGGTCGCCAGGGCGGTATCCCGGGCGCGCGATCGGGGTGAGTACAAGGTCTCCGGCGCGGTGAAGAAGCCGGGGCGCTACTGGCTGAAGGATGACGACGACACCCGCCTCTCGGACGCCATCGAGGAGGCGGGCCGCTGGACGGATGACGGGAACCCCCGGTCGGCCCGGCTGGTGCGCGCCGATGGGTCCGAGACCGTGGTTGACCTCACCGCGCTCGACGCCAACCCCCGGAGCGAGCGGAACGCGATCCTCCAGGCCGGCGACGAGCTGATCGTGCCGCGCAACTGCACCGAGGTGAACATCCTGGGCGGGGTCAAGGAGCCTGGGCAGTACATGGTGCCGGCGGGCACGACGCTGCTCGAACTCATCACCACCGCCGGGGGACTCAAGGACAACGCCATCCTCGACGGGTGCGCGGTGGTGCGATCCGACCCGCCGGTGCGCATCCCCGCTGATCTGAAGCGGCTCTTCCAGCATGGTGACATGAGCCAGAACCCGGTGCTGGAGCACCGCGACGTAGTCTTTGTGCCGGAAAGGCCGCCGCAGACGGGCGGCGGGTCGCGAACCAGCATCATCCAGTCCATCACCGACAACGCGTGGCGGTACCTATGGCTGTACCGGTACATTTTCTAGAGCTGGCGAGCCGGCTGCGCGGGAAGCAGGGAGCATGAACGCGCGCGACTTCTGGCGGCTCTATCGCGAGGTCTACCGGCGGCGATGGCTGGTCATTGCGGTCTGCGCCTCCACGCTGACCGTCGTCGCCCTCGGCTGCATCCTCATGCCGCGCTACTACCGAGCATCGGCCTTCGTCATGCCCTCCGAGGCCGCCCTCACCAAGCCGCTCATCCCCGGCCTGGACCACCAGCAACAGGCGGCGCGCGGGCCCGACCCGCGGCGCAAGGACGAGCTCATGGGCACGTTCATCGGGCTCGCCCGCACCTCGGAGGTCCGCCACAACGCCATCCGGTCCCTCGGGCTCAGGATGACCCCGGCCCAGCTTGAGGACCTGGTGAAGGTAGAGCCCGCGGCCGGCAGCATCATCCGGATCACCTGCCTCTCGCGCACCTCCGACGGGGCCGTGGCGCTCGCCAACGCCATCGCTCACGAGTTCGCCCGCTACTACCAGGAGATCGCCAGCCAGCAAGCCAAGCGCAATCGCGAGTTCCTCGAGGGCGAAGTGGCCGCCGCGGCGGCCGACCTGGAGCGCGCCAAGGCCGAACTACAGGCCTTCAAGAGCGCGCAGGGCGAGGCTGCACTGCCGGTCGGAACCGCGGAGAACCCCTTCCTGAGGCAGTTCTACGCCCTCCGCGCTGAGACCGATGCGGCCCGCTCCCGGCTCCGGGAGGTGGAGGGCCGGATCCGCGCGGTGAGGGCCGAGCTCCGGGAGCAGCCGCCTGCCAGGGAGACCGAGACCGCCACCACTGACAACCCCGTGACCCTGGAACTCCAGAGCCGCCTGGCCCAGTTGGAGCGCGATCTGCTCCTCGCACGTGCCCGGTATACAGACAGGCACCGCACGGTTAGAGACCTGGAGACCCAGATCGAGGACGTGCGCGAGCGCCTGGCGCGGGAAGCCGACCGCATGATCACGCGGCGGACGGTCGAGCCGAACCCGACTTACCACAGGTTGCAGGAGCAGCTCGTGGACCTGGAGGCAGAGCGGACGGCGCTCGCCGCGCGCCTGAACTCGCTCGCCGGCGCCATGGCGGACAACGAGCGCCGCGCCGCGCAGCTCGCCGACGCCTCCGTGGCCCTGATGTCGCAGACCCGGGACTACGCCAACGCCGAGACCCGGCACGCCCGGCTGCTCGCCATGCTCGAGGACGCTCGGGTGGAGGAGAAGGTCAGCGCGAGCGCCGGCGAGATACAGATCGTTGACCAGGCCAAGTCGGCTGTCGGCCCGGTCACGAAGAAGGGCCCCTCGGTCATCCAGTTGCTGCTGCTCGGCGTGATCCTGAGCCTCGGGCTCGGGCTGGGCGGCGCGCTGGCGCTCGCTTTCATTGACGACAAGCTCCGGGCGGGCGAGGACCTGCACCGCGAGCTGGAGCTGCCCGTCCCCGCCGTCATACCCGAGCTCACCGCGGAGGCGGACGGCGTTCCGCTCGCCCGCATCACCGAGCTGCGGCCTCTTTCCCCCCACGCCGAGGCGTTCCGCTTCCTGCGCACCGAGCTCGTCCATCAGAACGGCGCGTCCCCCGTGCGCACCCTCATGATCGCCACCGCGAGGCCTGGGCAGGGCGGCTCCACCACCGCCGTCAACCTCGCCACCGCCCTCGCTGAGGTCGGCCACCGCGTCGTCCTCGTGGACGCGGACATGCGCCGCCCCGGCCTGCACGCGTTCTTCGACGAGCCCAACAACGCCGGCCTCACCACGCTCCTCGCCAATGGGAGCGAGGGTGCGGCGAAGGCGCTCCGGCGCACCTCCCTCGAGAACCTGCTCCTTCTGCCGGCCGGGCCGCCGGTGGACAACCCGGCCGCCCTGCTGAGCTCCGGCCGCATGCGTACTCTCCTCGACCGGCTCAAGCAGAACAGCGACTACGTCATCATTGATACGCCCTCGGCCGCCGCGTTCGCCGACGCGGCGCTGCTGGGCCCGCTGGTGGACGGCGTCATCCTCGTCGTCCGCGCCAGCCAGCCCGTGCGCGAGGCGGAGCTGCGCACTAAGCGCCTCTTCCAGAAGGTCGGCGCCAACGTCATCGGCGCGGTGCTCAACCAGGCCCCGGCCGATGCGGTGGACAGCTACTACTTCCACCGGCACTACTACCCCACCACCCGTGCCCTGCCGCCGGGCTCCCCGCCCGGCGCCGGATCGGCGGCCGAGCCCATGCCGGCCGAGGTGCCCGCGCGGCCGAACCCTCCGGCTGAGGACCGCGCCGCCGCGCCTGGCGAGCCTGCTGCCCCACAGCAGGCCGTCGAGGAGATGCCCTCCGCTCCCGGGCGCGCTATCCGCCCCGGCCGTCTGCGCCGCGGCGTCCTTGTGCTTCTCGGCGTCGCGGCTCTCGCGCTCGCCGCAGCGGCCCTGGTCGCCTCGGGCCGGCTGGCCGTCCACCCGCCCGCGGCCCCGGCCGCGGTGGCGCCGGCCCCGGCCGCGCCGGGGCTCAGGGTCATCGCGGTCATCCGGCAGCCGGTCGAGCTCCGCGTCGAGACCGACGGCCGGCTGCTCTACGAGGGCGTCCTCACCGGCGGCCAGCAGATCTGGCAAGCGTCGGAGGAGATCACGCTCTGGGCGAACCGCCCCGCGGCCATCGAGGTCACTGTCAACGGCCGTTCGCTCGGCCCCCTCGGCGAGCCCGGCGACCCGCCGGCCATGCGCCGCTTCACGGCGGCCGAGGAGCAGTCGCCATGATGCCCGCGGGCGCCGTTGAGCCGACTCTCCACACCGGAGAAGCGCCGGTCCCGCAGCCGGCGGCGCCCACCCTGAACGCGCTTACGGTTGACCTGGAGGACTGGTTCCAGGTCTCGAACGTGGAGCACATCATCCCGTTCGAGGACTGGCGCAACTGCCGGCCGCGCCTGGTGGAGAACACGCGGCGCCTCCTGGATCTCCTTGCCGCCGCCGGGGTGCGTGCCACCTTCTTCGTCCTGGGCTGGAACGCCGCGCGGTTCCCGCACCTCGTCAGGGAGATACGCGACGCGGGCCATGAGATCGGCTCCCACGGCTACGCCCACCGGCTCGTCTTCGACCAGAGCCCCGAGCAGTTCGCGGCCGACCTCTTCCGCGCGACGCAGTGCATCGGCGAGGCCGCCGGGGTGCGCGCCCGCTGCTACCGCGCGCCCTCGTTCTCGATCACCCCTCGCTCAACCTGGGCCTTCGAGGTCCTCGAGTACGCCGGCTTCGACACCGACTCCAGCGTGTTCCCGATCTACCACGAGCGCTACGGCTTCCTCGGGGCTCCCCGGCTGCCCCACCGGGTGCGCGTCAACGGCTCGGCCGGCATCGTGGAGGTCCCGCCCTCCACCGTGCGCCTGGCAGGGCGGAACTTCCCGTTCGCCGGCGGGGCGTACTTCCGCCTGCTGCCCGAGTGGGCCGTTGAGATGTTCTGTCGCCGCCTGAACGAGCGGGGCGAGCCGGTGGTCTTCTACCTCCACCCCTGGGAGCTCGACCCGGACATCCCGCGCTTCGCGCTGTCTCCCTTCCGCCGGCTGCGCAGCTACGCAAACCTGGAGCACACCCAGGCGCGGATCGCCCGGCTCATTCGCGCCTTCCGCTTCGGCACGCTCTCCGACATGCTCGCCCACAGCCCGGCCTCCGCAGAGTGGACGCCGCCCGGGTCGAACGGCTCCGCTCACTCACCCGCCTCGCCGGTCGCCGCGCGCCCGCCGTCGCTTCAGCTCAGCCTGCTCGACGAGTCGGTCCCGTGGGGTTGATCGCCAGATGGCACAGGCCTCTCACAAGAGCCTTGGGCTGAAGGCAGCGCCCCGCCGGTTCCTGCGCCTTGGGCGCAACGGCGACCCGCGTCAGGAGCGCCGGCGCCGGGTGCTCATCGTCGGGGCCGGCGCGCGGGGGCAGGACATCGCCGCCGAGCTCATGATGGGCCGCACCAATGGGCACTTCGAGGTCGTGGGCTTCGCGGACGACCGCCTCGACCTGCCCCGTCTCGACGGCCTGCCCATCCTGGGGCGCTTCGACCAGGTCCTCGACATCGTCGAGGCCCACCAGGTGGACGAGGTCATCGTCGCCTACATGCCGAGCTGGCAGGAGGACCTCATCAAGCGGACGATGGAGCGGACCGCCTCCCGGGCGCTCCGCATCAAGGTCCTTCCCGGCTTCTACGACGCGATGGTCGGCGACTGCCGCATCGAGCCGGTCGCCGACATCCCCCTCGTGTGCCTCCGGGGAGTCGGGCCGTGCCGCCTCTTTCTGCTCGCCAAGCGGGCCTTCGACATCGTCTTCAGCCTGCTCATGCTCATCCTCTGCCTGCCCCTGGTCTGCCTGGCGGCCGTCGCCATCAAGCTCACCTCCCCCGGCCCCGTGTTCTACAGCCAGGAGCGCTCAGGCCGGGACGGGCGGCCGTTTCGCATCTACAAGCTCCGCAGCATGGTCATTGACGCCGAGCGGGGGACCGGGCCCGTCCTCGCCCACGAGTACGACCAGCGCATCACCCCCGTCGGGCGCTTCCTCCGCCAGACCCGGTTGGACGAGATCCCGCAGTTCTGGAACGTCCTGAAGGGCGAGATGAGCGTCGTCGGGCCCCGGCCCGAGCGCCCCGAGTTCGTCAGCGAGTTCGCCGCCCACATCCCGGGCTACCTGGAGCGGCTCAAGGTCCGCCCCGGCATCACCGGCCTCGCCCAGGTCTACGGCGACTACCTCACCAGCGTCTACCACAAGCTGCGCTACGACTGGATCTACCTCCACCGCATGTCCCTCTGGCACGACCTCCGCATCCTCCTCATGACCGTCGTCACCGTCCTGACACGGGCGGGGACCTGACCGCTTCTCAGCGTCTTGTCACACCGGCGGCAGCCTCTCGCCCGCACCCCGATCTGCGCCGTCCCACAGCCCCTCGTGACCGTCTGACGCCCGTGGCACGACTCTTGCATCCGCCGCCTCGACAGAATGCCGCGCGCTGACATCTGGGTGAAGCTCTGCCGCCGACGTGCGCAAGGAGACACCAGAGTCTCTCCGGGCAGACTCGTAGAGCAAGCCGGCCCCCAGGTCCGCGGGACAGAGCTTCCTCTGTCGGCTAGCACCAGGCGGCAGGGCAGCAGGTGCTTGGGCAAGACACGGCTGGACAACAGGGTGAGTGGGAAGACAGAAGCAGCGAATGGCGTGCATGGCGCCGGCAGCCCTGCCGATGCTGCGACGACGCACGAGCCCGGCCTGCTAGGGGACGTCGGTGCCATCATGGGTCGCCGCGCTCTGGGCCTGCTAATGGGCGCTGGCACCTCGGTCATCACCGCGCGTGCGCTCGGCGCGGCGGGACGAGGGGAGCTGGCCGTGGCCGGGCTCTGGGTCGGGCTGTTCGGCCTCGTGCTCCCGATGAGCATCGGGTACGGCTTCATCTACTACATCGGGCAGCGCAAGCTGTCTCTGTCGGAAGCGCTCTCCAACGGGCTGACGTTCTCCCTCGTCGTCGGTGTGATCGGCGCGCTGCTGGCCTGTGTTGCTGGCATCCTATGGGCAGGACAGGTAATCCGCGGCGTCTGGACGCTCAGTCTGGTGGTGGCGGCAATCGGACTGCCGGCAGGGCTCTTCGGCGAGACAGCCGGACTCTGCCTCACAGGCGCGGGTTTGATCCGACTCAGTGCCCGCGTGGGCGCGATCACCTCCACCACCAGGCTCGCCTTGTGTGCGTTGCTCGTTCTCGGTGTGAGGTGGGGCGTTGTCGGCGCGCTGCTGGCGTTCACGATCAACAACTACGTTGGTTCTGCCCTTATCTTCCTGATGGTGGGCCGCCAGGCGCGTATCCGGCCGGCCCTCGACCTCGCAGCCATCGTCTCCGCGGTGCGCTTTAGCGTCAAGCTCCACTTCGGGTTCATCGCTCAGTTCCTGAACTACCGCCTCGACCAGTTCGTCGTCAACTTCTTCCTGGGGCCTGCCGCGGTGGGCATCTACGGAGTTGCGGTGACCCTCGCGGAGCTCATCTGGCACGTCCCGGGCGCGGTAGGGAATGCTCTATACCCGCGCACCAGCTCCACCAGAAGCGACAGCGCCGAACTGACCGCACGCGCCTGTCGCATGACCATGCTTGTCGTGGGGCTCGCCTGCGTCGTGGCCGCTGTGGCCGGTCCGCCCTTGATACCTCTGGTGTTCGGCGCGGAGTTTGCGTCCGCTGGCCCAGTGCTCTGGGCCCTCTTGCCGGGGGTGTTGGCTCTGAGCGCGGGGAAGGTCGTCGGGCCGTATTTGGTCGGACATGATCGCCCACAGGCCTTGACCTGGGGATCGGTCGCCGCTCTGCTTCTTACTGTCGGCATGGGCCTGCTCCTGATCCCGCAACTGGGCATACTGGGAGCCGGGCTCGTGTCCTCCGCGGCGTACTCGGGCAAGGCGGCAGTATCACTTCTCTGGTACATGAGGACAGCGCGCGCCCCGCTGGCAGCGGCCGTGCTTCCCCGTCGGAGAGACATCACATATCTGGGCTCGGTGTGGCGGCCTCGAAGCGCCCTTAGGGGAACGGCGAGTCCGAAGTAGGTGGCGAGCACGATGCACAGCACAACTGCCAACTGCTGGCGCCGAGTCCGTCGCGGGCGGGACGGCCATGGGCAGCTTGTCAAGGCACCTCGGACGCGACGGGGGAGCAGATGAGGATCCTCATCCACGGGGGAGGCTTCGTGAACAAGGGCGCCGAGGCGATGGTCCTGACCGCCCAGCGCGAGCTGGCGAGGCGCGTGCCGCGGGCCAGGTTCCTAGTGCCTGCCTCCCCAGATGCTGCGCGCCTAGTCGAGAGCGAGAACTGCGAACCCGTCCTTGGGCACCGCACGACTGCTGGCAAAGTGGTCTGCCTAGTTGCTGGTGCGCTTACGTCCAGACGCCTGGCGCGGGTGGCCGTAGAGAGCCCCAGAGATGTGCCCTCGCTCCGGCATATAGTCCGATGTCGAGCGGACGCCATGGTTGACGTGAGTGGGTTCGCCATAGGCGATCGGTTTCCGGGTTCGGCGAGATACCACCTTCACCTAATGGAATGCCTCAACGGCGTGCGAGCGAGGTCAGTCGTCTACCTTCCTCAGGCCTGGGGCCCCTTCTCCAATCCCCTCGTGGTGGAGCCCGCGGCCCAGGTCTGCCGGCTAGCGCGGGCCATCTACGCGCGGGACAGGCAGTCACACGCCTACCTGCAGAACCTTCCTGGAAGGCCTGATGGGAAGCTCCACCTGGGCTCGGACGTAGCGTTCCGATTCCAGGGAGCTGCCTCCGAGGAGGGACGGGCACTGCTCGTCGGCGTTGGCGTCTCGCCCCACGCGGGTCCGGTGATCGGCATCGTCCCGAACATGCGCGTGTACGAACGCACCGAGGGGAAGGGCCCCGCAAACAGATACGTACAACTCCTGGCCGCTGTGGCCGCGTTCTGCTCAGGTCGGCTGGGGGCCCAGCTGGCCCTGATACCGCACGAGATCCGATCAGGTGCGTCCAGGGATGACCGCTACCTGTGCTCACTCGTGCAGGAGGCGGCGGGAAACGGCCGGGTCTTCGCGATGACCGGAGACTACACCGCGGCCGAGGTCAAGTCGGTCATTGGGCACGTGGAGCTGCTCATCAGCTCACGCTACCACGCCACCATCGCTGCGCTGTCGCAGCGCATCCCTGCGGTGGTCGTGGGCTGGGCACACAAGTACGACGAGCTGATGCGAGACGTTGGGCTCGGTGAGTATGTACTGCAGTGCAAGACTGCCGACCAGGACTCACTACTGCCCCTCGTCAAGCAGGCGTGGCAGCGTCGGCGCGAGCTGGCCGAGGTGCTAGAGAGCACGGTGCCCCCGATGGAGAAGTCGGCCGACGCGGTGTTCGATCACACGGCTGAGCTGCTCTTGGAGTGTCGCTGGTGAGCGCCGTTCGCAACATGGAGGCAGTAGTCGAGGCGTTGCTATGCACAGGATGCGGCGCCTGTGCCGGCATATGTCCGGAGGGCGCTGTGACGATGGCAGAGACGCCGGGAGGCTTGCTCTGGCCTAGGGTAGACAACGGAAGGTGCACACATTGTGGCCTCTGCACGGCTATCTGTCCGGGCACGCACCTGGAGAAAGGGCTGCTCCCTGCTGAGGCCGACCCCTTCGAGGGCGCCGTTGTAGCCGCTTACCGGGGCCAGGCCACAGACCAGCATGTGCTCTGGTCGGGAGCGAGCGGAGGCGTCGCTACGGCCATCTTGCTGGCTGCGCTCGACGCCGAGCTCATCCAAGCAGCTGTGGTGACCGGGTGGAGGCCGGACGCTCCGACTCGGCCACTCACGCTGGTGACCTCTGACAGTGAGGTCGTGAAGGCTGCCCAAGGCTCCAGATACTGCCCCACGCCCGCCATGGCCGAGGTCATGCGTGCTCTCAAGCCGGGCACCTCACTTGCTTTTTCGGGCCTGCCGTGCCATGTTCACGCCCTTCGTAATGCACAACGGCGCGTTGCCGCGTTGCGGGACGTTACCGTGTATGCGGTAGGGCTCATCTGCGAGGGCGTGCTATCCTACCACGCCGCTCACTACTTGGTGTCACGCTCCGGAGTGGATCGCAGCGCCGTCTCGCACTTCGCCTATAGAAGCAAGCGCTGGCGGGGATGGCCCGGGGACACGCTGGTCTGTGATGCACACGGGACAGAACACTGGCTGCCGCGCGAGGTCCGCATGGGGTGCAAGGAGGCCTTCCGGCCGCCCAGGTGCCGTCTGTGCTTCGATAAGATGAATGTACTGGCAGATGTCACACTTGGCGACGGGTACAACCTGGTGACGGACGAGGCCGGCGTCTCCGCAGTGCTCGTGAGGACCGCGCAGGGCGCGCGGCTCATCAAGTGCGCCACCAGGGCGCAGGCGGTCCAGCTGGAGCCAGTGTCTCCCCAGAGCATCCTCCAGGGTCAGGGCATCCCCCGCAAGCGTCAGGAGTGGGCGGCGTACTGCCAGGTCTGGGCGGAGATGGGGCACCAGCTACCTGAGCACGGGGTTGGCGAGCGCTGGCACTCCACTGCCCCGCGCGCGAGCCTGAGGCAGGCGCGTCGGCACATGGAATGGTCGCTTCTCATGGCCCAGTGCGACTCGGCGAAAGAGTTTGCCAGAGGTGCGCGCAGGCGACTTGCCCGCTCCAGGCTCGCCGGTGCCCTGTCGCCGAGTCACTGCTCCGAGACGGCACGCCGCCTGCTCGGCAGGGCGTACCGCGCCGCATGTGCTCTCAGTGGGAGCGGGCGCGCGGAGAAGACAACTGCTGCGCAGCCTGACCATCATGGCGCAGGAGACGACGCGGCTCACGCGGGTGGAGCAGGTCCAAGCAAATGGACGGGTGGACAGCCCTGATGCCACGCGTCTCCGTGATCATCCCGACCTACAACCGGGCTCACATCGTGGGCGAGGCGATCGAGAGCGTCCTTGCCCAGAGCTACCGGGACTTCGAGATCATCGTGGTGGACGACGCCTCCACCGACAACACCCACGAGGTCCTCGACGACTACGCGCGTCGGTACCCCGACAGGATCCGGGTTATCTACCGGCAGATCAACGGCGGCACCGGCACCGCCCGCAACGACGGCATCCGCGCCAGCCAAGGCGAGTACATCGCTTTCCTCGACTCGGACGACCTTTACCTGCCCAACAGACTCGAGAGCGCAGTGCGGTTCCTGGACGACCATCCCGAGTACGGGGCGGCGTATGCCGAGGTGAGGCATCTTGGGCTGGGTGCAACGGCATCGTCTGGGCTCTGGGTCGCGGCCCATGGGGGAGGGCGTAGCGGCCGCATCTTCGCGGCACTCTGTGACCATCAGATGATGACGACACCGACGGTCACCATTCGGCGGAGCGCTCTCGAAAGGGCCGGCCCTTTTGACGAGCAGATACTCAGTGGCCAAGACAGCGAAATGTGGTGGCGTGTGGCTCGCGAGACCCCGATCGGCTACGTTGACGCAGTGGTCGCCGCCTTTCGGGCTGCAAGGGGCAGTCTCTGTCGGTCTGGATCGCGCTCGACCGTTCATTGGGTGCGGCTTGGTGACAACGCCCTGCGTTCCTACCGGGGGCTGACTCGCTCAGAACGGCGTGCCCTCCAGGGGTGGTGCTGCAGGGCGCGCATATACCACGCTCTCGCGCTGTGGCGAGAAGGGGACGGCTGGCATGCGCGGGTGAGGCTCTTGCATGAGTCGTGGGTGGCACTGCGTAGCGGACTGCCTCTCTTGGCGTGTGACGCTGCAGTTGCGGCATTAGGCGGGGAGAGGGAGTTGGCCAGGCTCTGGCGCGCGAAGAGGCGCGTGCGAACTGTTATCAGTGCTGCCGCTGCCGTCCTGACATCGTCTCAAGGATGGCTTCCGTGACCCGCGGTTCCGTAGAGACCTTAACCGAGAGCCCTGCCTGGCATCTGTGGACGGCAACGCAGGGGTCGATAACGACAGACGATGGCCGCCACGCTGGCCCAAGGGGGAGTGTCGACGATCGCCGCCCGCGCCTGCTCGTCATCCCCGTCATGCGGAGGTTGCCTGCATGAGCCTCTCGCAGTCCCCGGCCGCCCGCGGCTATCTCGCGCACCTGCGCCGTGGGCCGCTTGTGTGGCCCCGCTGGTTGCTCGCTGCACCGGTGGGTGCTGCCCTTGGGCTGATCGTGCTGACGGCCGAGCCGATGTATGCCATCGGCGCGGCCATCCTGCTTGGCATCGGCGTTGGCGCCTTCTGTCAGCCGCTCGTGGGGGCGGTGGCCTATGTGCTGGTACAGTTCCTGCGTCCCGGTGAGGTGATCCCGGCCCTCGCGGCATTCCGGCCAGAGCGCTTCGTGGTCGCGGTGCTGCTCGTTAGCCTGACGGCGCGCATACTGGTCGCCGAAGGCAAGGGCGCCATAGGCCGGCATCGTCTCCATGCCGCTATGCTCGGATTGTTGCTCGCCCTTGCAGCGAGCATCCCGATGGCGTACTGGAGGTATGGCTCACTTGTTTCCACCGGCGACTTCGCGAAGATGGTCCTGGGCTACTTCCTTCTGGTCGCCATCGTAACTGCCAGGCGGCAGTTCCACCTGGTCTCGTGGGCGTTCCTCCTCTGCACAGGCTATCAGGTCCTCTGGTCCTACCGTGGCTTCGTGACCCACGAGGAGGTCAAGTTCGTTCAGGGCATTGACCGCGCCATCGGCATGACGGACACGTTCGGAGACCCCAACACCCTCGCCGGTCTGTTCATCGCGGGGCTCCCATTCGCGTTCGTCCTGGCGCTCCATGCGCGGCGGATCGTGCCGCGGCTGCTCGCAGGTTCCATCGCGATGCTGATCCTGATCACAGTGCCTCTGACCGGATCCCGCGCCGGGTTCATTGGCCTGGCCGGGGTCCTGGCGCTTCTACCGCTTGCCGGCCGCCGCAGGATGGTCACTGCCGGCGCCATCGTTGTCCTGACAGCGGTGATGTGGATCCTGACCCCGCCTCAGCAGCAGGAGCGGATGCGCTCGATCCTGACCTATACTGAGGAGGTCACCTACCAGACGCGCAGGGCTCACTGGCGGGTTGGGCGGGAGATGTTCCTCGACCACCCGCTGTTCGGCGCGGGTATCGGCAACTTCGGCACCGCCAGCCATGAGCTGTACGGCAGCACTTGGCACAACGCCCACAGCGTCTACTACCAGGTTCTTGGCGAGACGGGGGTCGTAGGCGGCGCCGCGTTTCTGTTCTTCATCGTCGCTGTGCTGGGGACACAGAGTGCGATCCGCCGGCGCCTGAGGGACGCCGGCGGCGAGTGGCGGCTGGAGTACTACCTCGCGTGGGCGATGACCATCGCGATCTGGAGCCGCCTCATCACCGGCCTCGCTGGTCACAACCTCGCCAGCTTCACCTACTACTTCGTCGCCGCCCTGACGGTCATCCTTGATCGGCTCACTCAGACCGAGGCCGTCGCGGCCGGTAAGACCGTGCTAACAGCGGAGCAGGCGGCATGAGCGCGCGGGCTGCCCTGATGCGCTCCCTCGCCTTCCCCGCGGTGGCCTCCTTCTCCGGCAACGGCTTCTGGGGCACGGTGGCGCGGCGGCTTCGGGCGCTCGAGCGGAGCCAGTGGTGGTCGCAAGAGGAGATCGCCGCCCTTCAGCTTGCGCGGGTTCAGGCGCTCGCGGCTCACGCTTTCAGCCATGTGCGGTTCTACAGGGAGCGGTTCAGACAGGCCGGACTCTCGCCACAGGACATCCAGTCGCTCGATGACCTTCGTGCACTGTCGCCGCTGACCCGGGATGACCTGCGCGAGCACGCCAGCAGGCTCATCGCCAACGGATGGGAGACCTGCGTGGTGGAGAACGCCACAGGCGGGTCATGCGGCCGACCGGTGCGGTTCTGCATGGACCGCGACGAGACGGCACTCCGTGCCGCCACGGCCTGGCGCCACAACCGCTGGGCCGCGTGGGATGTCGGTGACCGAGCTGGCGTTATCTGGGGCGCGCCGCGGGACCTGAACGGGTCGCCTGCTCTCCGCGAGCGCGTGGCCTCCGCCCTGCTGACGCCCACGCTCTCCCTCAACGCCTTCGATGTCACTAGTGACGGCCTTCGCCGGTTCGGCCTCGCGCTGCGGCGTTGGCGGGCGCGGGTCGTCTTCGGCTATGCAGGCGCCCTGGCTGAGTTCGCGCGAGTGCTGAGTGATCGCGGCCTGCTCATCCCCTCCCTCCGCTCCATTGTCTCGTCGGCCGAGGCCCTCACACCGGGGAATCGTAGGTTGATCGAGGAGGTCACTGGCTGTCCTGCCTTCGACCGCTATGGGGCGCGCGAAACCGGGCTGATCGCCAGTGAGTGTGAGGTCAGGGACGGCCTACACATTGCCGCCGAAGACGTCTACGTCGAGATCGCCGACCCTGACCAGCAGGGCATAGGGCGTGTCCTGGTGACGAAGCTCAACAGCTATGGAATGCCGTTCATCCGGTACGATATTGGCGACTTCGGTCAGTTGCTGGATCGGCCCTGCCCTTGCGGGCGAGCGCTCCCGCGCCTCAGGCTGGCTGGCTCCCGCACCACCGACTTCCTGCTGAGCGCAGACGGTCGGATGGTCTCGGGGGCTGCGCTGACCCTTATGACACGCGATCTCCCCGAACTTGGCACCGTCCAGCTCCGCCAGGACAACCAGGGCCGCGTCGAAGTGCGTGTTGAGGGCGGCAGGAGGCTGCCCGAGTCCCTCGCGGACGAGGTGCGGCGCCGCCTTCTCACCTACCTTGGGCCGGTCACCGTCGAGTTTGCTTATCCCGCGCGCATCGAGCGCACAGTATCGGGCAAGTACCGCTTTACGGTGTGCGAGATCGCGTCGCGGAGCGCTGCCGAAGCAGACGGAATCGTCAGGTAAGGCCATGGACTGGTACGCGCCGATCGCGAGGCACTTGGTGATCCCGCTATACGCCGCGCTGAAGGGGGGCACACACGGCCAATCGTACGCAAGGCGGATCGCGGCATGGGAGTTCCTCTCGGCAGACGAGATTGCCGAACGGCAGTGGCGGAAGCTGGAACGCCTGCTGAAGCATGCCTATGAGAACGTGCCCTACTACCGCCGGGTCTTCGACGAACGCGGCCTCAGACCGCGCGACATCAAGGACTTCGACGATCTTCGGAAGCTCCCGATACTGACGAAGCAAGACATCAGGAACCACCTCCCCGACCTCACAGCGCGCAACATACCAGGAAGCGAGCTGGTGGATGCTTTCACGGGCGGTACAACCGGCATCCCCATGCACTTCAAACGAGACCGGCGTTGCAGAGACATGCACTGGGCCAGTCACGCTGCCTTCGCGCGCTGGTACGGGTGGCGGCCCGGCGACCCGTACGCCGTCGTCTGGGGGGCCCCCCAGGACTTCGCTCGACCGTCGTGGCGCTACCGCGCAGCTGCGTACGCGATGAGACGGCCTCTGGTTCTCAACGCCTTCCGCCTGGCGGATAACGACGTGAAGCGCTTCGTACTCCGCCTGCGACGGCTGCGCCCGACCCTACTGCGGGGATATACGGAGGCCATCCGGTACGTGGCAGAGTGGGCAGCCGATCATGGCGTTGACCTGAAGGTCCCCGCGATCGCCTGCACGGCAGAGCCCCTATATGACCATCAAAGGAAGTCCATCCAGGCACTTCTGGGAGGCGAGGTCTTCAACGAGTACGGCAGTCGGGAGCTCGGCCTCATCGCAACGGAGTGCCGGCGGCACCGCGGTCTCCACGTCAACATGTTCACCCTGCGGCTCGAGGTCCTGACTGAAGGCGGAGCGCCCGCCTCGCCTGGCGAGGTCGGCACGCTCGTCGCTACGGACCTGGAGGCATACGGTATGCCGCTCATCCGCTACGACACCGGCGATGTGGCGGCCTGGGCGCGGCACCCCTGTCCGTGTGGGCTCCAGCATCCCCTGCTTGCCGGGCTGGCGGGCCGGCAGAGCGCGCTGCTGGTCACAGCGAGCGGCACAGTGGTGTCGGGTCACGCCCTGGATCACTGCGTGGACGTCCCCGCGCAGCTTCAGTACGTCCAGTCGGAGGACCTGAGTATGGAGGTCCGCGCTCTGCCTCGGAATGGCTTCGGCCCCGAACACGAAGCGGCCATCCGGGATGCCGTCCGGACGCTGCTGGGTGATAACGTCCCAGTCACGGTCCAGAAGGTCGCCGCGATCCCCCGCGCCCCCTCCGGCAAGTACCTCTTCTGCGAGTCGCGCGCGGCGCTCGTTGAGTCTGCTGGTACCAGCGCGGCCCGCGAACCTCGGAAGTAGGTGCGGTGCGCATCCTCTACCTAACTGAGACGGCCGATCGGGGGGGTACCGAAACCGCGATCATGCAGCTTATGCGGGGACTCCGCGGCTCGCCGTTCGTGCCGGTCCTGGGGTCCGTAGGAGACGGCTGGCTTGCCGACGCTGCGCGCCAGGCCGGAGCTGAGGTCATTCCCATCGGGCCCGCGCGCCGCTATACAGGCTGGAACCTAACCTCGGTACTCCGGCTCGCTGCCCTAATGCGACGCCACCGCATTGACCTCGTGCACAGCTTCCTCTTCCACATGAGCGTGTACGGGACGCTGGCTGCAGGACTCGCGAGCCTGCCGTGCATCGTGAGCCTCCGCAGCGTCCACTACGATTTCGCAACCTGGTACCGGCGACTGGCGTGGATGGTGACCGCGCGGCTGGCATCTGCGGTCACCGCTGTGTCAGAGGAAGCAGCAGAGCTGCTGTCACAGTACGCCCGCATACGAAGGGGCCGCATCACCGTTGTCCCCAACGGTGTTGACACCGAAGTCTTCCGCCCAGGGCCCGGGGCTGGCGTGCTGCAGTCGCTTGGGGTTCCTGAGGAGGCGATCGTAGTGGGAACGGTGGGGCGGCTCCACTCCATCAAGGGGTACCGGCATCTTCTCGACGCGGCTGCTGAGGTTGTCAAGGCACGCCCGCAGTGTCACTTCGTATTGGTGGGAGACGACGGCGGTTCCGAGGGTGAAGCGCTACGGATGCGGGCGTCGCGGCTGGGGCTGAACGGGCGCGTCCACTTCCTTGGCGCGCGGGCTGATGTCCCTCAGCTACTGCGGGAGTTCGACATCTTCGTGTTGCCGTCGCTCTCGGAAGGCATGCCCAATGTGCTACTCGAGGCGATGGCGACTGGCTTGCCGTGTGTCGCCACGCGGGTTGGCGGCAACAGCGAAGTGATTGGCTCGCCGTCTGTCGGCGTACTGGTCCCAGCCGGGAACCCTCAAGCCCTCACCTCTGATATCCTCTCCCTCGCTCGCGACGCGGCCAGGCGTAGGCGACTGGGCAGGGCAGCGCAGGCGCGCGCGCTGACCTGCTATAGGCTCTCGACGATGGTGGAAAGCAACCTCCGGCTGTACGAGGCGGTCGCGCGTTCATCCTGCTTAGGAGTTGAGGCTTCCCGCGCTCCAGCAGTGCCGGAGCACCCGCAGCAGAACTGCCGCCCCACCCCACAGCCTCAGGCGGGCTCGGAGCGCGTGACATGAGCGGGGTGGCGGTGGGCCCGCGACGACCCGGCAGCACAAAGTACGCACCTGAGGTGCCGAAGCGGGATGTGCTGACCCACATCCCTGCACGCGTCAGTAGCTTCTGGCACCAGAACACTTACTGCTACCGGATCCCGAGGCGCCTGGACCGCGTGCTCGTGCGGGCCGGCCGCCCGGGGCGGGTCTTCCGGGCGTTCCTGACGGCCGCGGGTATGCTCCGGCAGCGACACCGCTTCCGGGCAGCGGTCGTCGCCAGCGATACGACGGGGAATCTGTTCGCGCTCCTCCAGTCGCTTCTCTGCAGTCGCCGGCTGCCAACAGTCATGGTCGACTGCCTCTGGTACCTGCCGCGGTCGCCGGTCATCAGATGCCTCAAGGCGCTTCAGCTGCAAGTCGAGTCTCGCTCAGTCTCACGCTTCGTCGTCTGGGCGGCGCACGAGGTGGAGAGTTACTCCCGCGCCTTCGGCATCCCCGAGCACAAGTTCGTCTTCATGCCTTTCCACACCACTCTCCTCGGCTACGAGTACAAGGTGAGCGCGGGCGGCTACATCTTCTCCGGAGGCAACGGCGACAGGGACTATGCCACCCTAGCGTTAGCGGTCGGCGACCTCGGAGTCCGGACGATCGTAGCCACGACGAATCGCGCCGCGTTCAAGGGCGTACCGATCCCGGACAACATGCGAGTTCTACCCTGCGACCACGCCGAGTTCCGGCGACTCATGGCCGGCGCTCGCGTGGTGGTCGTCCCCATGGAGGCCGGTCTTCTGCACTCAGGCGGTCAGCAGACCTACTTGAACGCGATGGCGATGGGCAAGCCCGTCATTCTCTGCGACTCTAGGGGTGCCGAGGGCTACATCGAGCACGGCGTCGGCGGCATCATAGTCGCCTCGGGAGACCCCGACGCGCTGCGGCGTGCTCTCCGGTCGCTCCTGGCACAACCCGACCTGGCCGCAGAGATGGGACGAAAGGCACGAGAGCGCATCGAGCGTGGCGGTTACTCGACAGACGACTGCATGCGCGCGATCGCGGAGCTGGCACGAAGGTGCGCGTGTGATAGCGCGCCGCGCGCGCCTACCGCAAGACAACCTGGAAGGTCACCCGCCTGGCCTGCCCTGGCTCCACGGTGTCCAGAACGACGGTCATCTGCCCCGCGCTGTAGGGGTCAGGGCTGATTGGCACACCGTCCAGCTTGGCGCTCCCCGGGACATACACGCAGTGCTCCGGGATCGGGTCAACCACGACCACGGGCCCGAGGGTGCTCGTGCTCGTGTTCCGCACCTCGATCGTGTAGGTGACGACCTCCCCGGGAGCCACGACGGGACGATCAGCCGAGAGCTGCACCGACACGTCAGGCTCGCCGGCGGCCTCCTCCGGCACCAGCGTGACGCCGATGGTCTTGCTGGCGTCCATGACGACCCTGTCAGACCAGGGCTCGTAGCCGTCCTTGTGGACGGTCACAACATGGGGCGTACGGTGCTCGTACTCGGATGTGGCGGGCCAGGTCATGCCGTGTCTGTAGTACTCCGTTAGCTCCAGCCTCGCAAGGCCGCGTGCGTCGGTCATGCGCACAACGCGCTCCCCTCCCTCGCCCTCGGAGGCCGTGGTCCCCACCACCGCAGCACCCTCAACCGGATGACCCGCGTCATTCCGTACCTCAACGTCCAGGTACCAGCTCACGTAGTAGCTGTACTCCCCGCCGCCGCTCCGGGGCACGAGCATGGCATCATGGATGTCAGCGCCGTTCTCAGTGCGGGTGTCTAGGAAGACCGTGTCAAGAGTCGAGCACGTCCAATGGCCCACGCCCAGCGTCGCGTAGTCTACGGGGTTCTCTGCCCTCACCAGGGTGTTGGAGACGAACCGGATTCCGTCAGCGCCTTCGCCATCGGATGAGGACAGCTTGACATTCACGTGGTTGCTGACGATCCGGTTGCCGTAGACCACGGTTCCGGTGTTGGCGGCCTTCGCCCCGGCGACTATGATCCCAGCCGCCCGCTTCGTCGCGTCCGTTGAGATCGCCGTGATGGCGTTGTTCGAGTACTCGTTGCCGAGGTGTTGGTGGCCGTCGTAGATCCCGATGCCGGCCGCCCATGGGAGGTACCCTTCGCCGGTGGTCGAGGTGATCACATTGGCGCGCACTCGGAGACCATAGGGGTTGGCGACCTCTGGGTAGGTCCGGCACTTGATACCCCACGCGTATATCCCCTCAGCTTTCGGGACCATCCGGACGTCAATGTAGTTCCCCGTGATCTCTACGTTCTGGTATTCGTTGTCAACCAGTATGCCGAGCCCGTCCTCGCTGACGATGCGATTGTCGCGCACCACAGTGTTTCGTGGGGCGTAGAGGGTCACACCGTAGCCGTTGCCCGCAAGGCACCTGTGGCTGATATCGTTCTCGTATATGGCGACGTCGTTGCCTCTGGTGACAGCGATCCCGCCGTGACCCCCGCGGATAGTGTTGTGGTGGAAGCTCACCCCAGTTGCTGCTCCCCCAATCCATACGGCATAGGAGTCGTAGGCGTGTCGGTTGGTGCAGACCGACACATTGCTGGTGATCCGGTTGTCGTGGATGTGG
>CAYLPT010000002.1:0-4688 GCA_964385645.1 uncultured bacterium | reverse complement strand
GAAGATCTTCGTCGCCGAGTCCAGGTCGTGGGCCACGAGGGCCGAAGTGGTCTGCGCGCGGTGGAGGCAATCCGCGAAGAAGAGGGCCTCGATGATGGTGGTGATGCCCTGCTGTCGGGCCTTGAGTACGATGTCCCGGCGGGTGCGGTGCTGGTAGTAGAAGCGCTGCACGCCGTCTGGGGTCAGGCGCACGATCCGGCCCTGCTTATCGCGGATGAACAGGCTCTTCGCAATCCAGGCGAGCGGATCGCGCCGCAACGCGAGGGCTTGCCGAAGCCCCGCGGCCAGCATCCGGCGGGCCGCCTCCGGGGAGGAGGGCAGCGAGGTGTTGGGCATCCCTACCCCTCCTCCAGCCGCACCGCGGCCTCACCGGAGAGCGCCTCGAACCGCGCGACGATCACGTCTGCATACCGCGGCTCGAGCTCGCCGACTAGGCACGTCCGCCCGGTGCGTTGCGCGGCCACCAGCGTCGAGCCTGAGCCCGCGAAAGGATCGAGCACGCGGCCCCGGGCGGGCGCCGCACAGCGGATTAGCTCCTCGAGCACGGGTACGGGTTTGGGGGTGGGGTGATCGCCGGCCTGGGGGATGATCCGCGGCACGCGCAGGACGTTCGCCTGCTCGGTTCCCCCATGCCAAACGCGGGGGCGGCCCAGCGACGCCTCGACGATCGCCTCCCACCGCCGGCGCCAGCGGCGGCCCAGGCCCAGGTCGATCCGGTCCCACACCAGGGTGTTAAGCAAGGTGAAGTGGCTGTTGATGGCCGGCAGCACCCTCCCCAAGGCCGTGCTCGGCCCTCCTTGGGGCCGAAGTCATCGGCGAAGCGAGGCTGCCCGGTGGCCGGGTCCCGCCCCACCGTCATCGCCAGGCGGGCCCAGCCCAGCTCACCAAGCTGCCGGCCCCGACGAAGGCAGGCCCGCCGCACTTCCTCTCGCGCTTCGCGCTGCGCCTCCTCCCGCTCTCGGGCCTGCGTCAGATCCCAGGCCCGCACCCGCTCCGCCCAGCCGTGCCGCACAGACCACCGATAGAAGAGCGAGGCACACCGGCCCGCCCGGCGGGCCGCCTCCACAATCGTCCGCCGGGGCCCCAGGTCCCGGAAGAGCACGAAGGCCTCATATGCGGGAGCCGACTCACCGGGTTGGGGTTCCCAGGGCCGCGGGGCCTGCTGGCTGAATTGGGGCTGGGGCTCCACTGGCTCTTGACTCCCACCGGCTTTCTGATATAATGTCCTCGTCTCGCAACGATAGCGTCGTGTCGCACTAGCGTATTGAGAGCGATGATAGCACGGAGAGGCAGAATGGTCAACCCCTATCGCGAACATCTGCTCCCTCCCCCGGAGGTACCTCTGGGCTACTGGCCCCGGGTCCAGGCCCGCCTCCGCCCGGCTGAGCCCTGGGAGCTCCCCGCTACCTCGGGGGTCTCCGACACCCGCGTGGTTGAGTTCTGGCGCATCGAGCAAGCCGCCTGGGCCGGCGACGGGGTGCCCATGCTGGACGCTGTCGGCCACTACCCTCCCCTCGCCGACCCCGATCTGCTGGGGCGGTTCCTGCACACTTTCGCCTCCCAGGCCAGCCCGAGCGATCGCGAGGTCGTCGCCTGGTACCGCCAGGGAGGGCCCCTGGGGGAGATGACCCTCATCGAGGGCCAGCGCTGGCCTCGCTGGGCGGAGCGGCTCGAGCCCGAGCAGCGGCAGCGCCTCTCCGCCGAGGCCCGCGCCGGCTATGCCGAGCCCCTCTGGTGGGTGCGAGAGCGCGCCCAGGAGCTACAGGTATCCTATCAACTCTGGGCCGGCCTGTGCCGGGGGGAGATCGAGGCCCTGCGGGCCCTGCTCGGCGGCGGCGTCCCCCAGGGCAAGGTCCTCTCCGACCTCTACCTGCTGGCGGGCCGGCTGGTGCGGGAGCTGGTAGAGGAGAGCGACGTGGGCACCGGGCAGGCCGGCAGCGCCGGCCTCACCATCGAGCCGGCGGTCGCGCACCCTCGCCTGCGGCCCATGAGCGAGCAGGAGTGCCGCCGGTGGGCCCGCAGGCTCCTCGCCCGCCAGCTCAACGCCGCCGAGCAGACCAGCTCCCGCGGGTGGCTCCTGCCCGAGGAGGCCCTGGGGTGGCGCAGTCTGGGTAAGGCGGAGCGGGCGAAGGCGCTCATTGCGGGCGCCGACCTGGTGCGCAGCCACCGCTTCGAGGGGCTGACCACCGGGCTCTACCTGCTGCTCGGCCAGCTCATCGAGCAGGGCATGGTGCTGCCCCACTGCCGGGGCTGCCAGCGGCTCTTCCACCCCCGCCGCAAGGGCCAGCGCTATTGCACCCCCCAGTGCGGCGACACCGACCGCCAGCGCCGCATCTACCGGCCCCGCAAGCGCTCTCGCACCAGGGAGGGAGGCGACCAGTGACGATCGCTCCCCTGCCTCACCTCCCCAGGGCGGCCCGGGTATGCTACAATGTCGAGGCAGGCACCCATGCTGCTGCACCCGGAGATGGCGGGTGGATCCGAAGAGGCTGCTCAGGCGGCTGGCGAAGGGGGCCCTGCACAACGTCGCGTTCCGCGACCTGTGAGGCCTGGAGCACCGGCCATGTGCGACTACCACATCAGCATCTTCTACAGCGACGAGGACGGGGGCTACATCGCGGATATCCCTGACCTCGACTCGTGCTCGGCCTTCGGCGCCACCCCGGAGGAAGCGCTCGCCGAGGTGGCGCGCGCCAAGGCGGCCTGGCTCGAGGCCGCCCGCGCCGCCGGCAAGCCCATCCCCCCGCCCCGCTATCGGCCCGTCATCTACCAGGTGGCCCGCTAGACCGTCCGTCGGCGGTCCCGGCACCCGGGCTACGGCTCGGCGCGGCATCTCCGCTCCCGCAGGTACTGCGCCGGCGTCAGGATGAGCACTCCCTCCACCCGGCGGCCGCACAGCTCGCCGAGGTGGTGCCTATCTGCCGTGAGCAGATGGGTACAACTCGACGCGACCGCCCCCAGCATGGCCCGGTCCCCTTCGGCGAGCCTCGTGGCCCCCTTGTACTCTTCTGCCTCTTGGAGTATACTGGGGTATACGAGGATGAAAGGAGACCCTCACATGCCCAGGGAGGTCATGACGGTAGAGGAGCTGGCCGAGTACCTCCGGCTCGACCCCCAGACGGTGTACCGGAAGTTCCGGCGGGGGGAGCTCCCGGGTGTGCGCATCGGGAAGGCCATCCGGTTCAGGCGGGACATCATCGACGGGTGGCTGCGGGCGATGTCGTACCGCTGGGGCCCCGAGCAGCGCCAGGAGCTGAGAGCCTGGGCAGAGCAGTTCGCTCAGGAGCGAGGGCTGCGCCCACAGGACGTCCTCGAGGCGGTGCGGGCCCGCCGCGGCCGCCGCCCATGAGGGTGGTCCTCGATACCAACGTGCATATCTCCGCCCTGTTCTGGGGCGGAGGCCCCCGCCGGGTGGTGGACCTGGCCGCCGCCGGCCACTGCCAGGCGGTCACCTCCCCCGAGCTGCTCGCCGAACTGGAAGCCGTGCTCGCGGAGGACTTCGAGGTCCCCCACGACAAGCTCGACTTGGTGCTCCGCGACGTCCTCTCGTTCGCGGAGGTGGTGGCCCCGCTGGAGGAACCTGAGGTCGCCGTGCGCGATCAGGCCGACGTGAAGGTCGTCGCCTGCGCGCTCGCCGGCTCTGCCGACTACATCGTCACGGGAGATCAGGATCTCCTCTCCCTGGGGTCCGCCGAGGGCATCCGCATCCTCGGCGTCCGCGACTTCCTCGCCCTGCGTCGCTGGCCTGACTAAGCACCCTACCCTCTCCCTTCATCCGGCCCACACCATCAGCCCCTTCGGCCTACACCCGGCCTACACCGGGCCTGCACCAGGCCTACACCGCTGCGGTACCTGCGGTCGCCCACAGCGTGAGCCGCGGAATGCCCCCACAGCGCGCTGAGAGGATGCAGGAGCGGTTTCCGGTGCCGGCATACCAGCGCCGCCAGCGGCAGGAAACGCTCCCAGACCCTCGAAATCCTACACTCGGCCTACACCCGGCCTCCACCCTTCCACCCGTACCTCGGCTTATCGGCCCACTCCACCTCTTCTCTCGCGCTCCTCCCCTACCCCGCGAATGGATCGGTGGTTGCTGGGTTTTTCGGCTCTCGGCCGGGCGGGTTCGCGGGCCGACGGAGCGTCCGGTCAGCCCGGGGCGGCGCTTGGTCGCCGGGCTGCATGACAGGGCCGTATTAGACAGCAGTTGCCTGGGTTTTCCCGCCCTTCGCCCTTGTCTGCCAAGGGGCCCAGAACTAGTATTCCGCGCCCACCTTTCCGCTGGACTTCCTGGCGCTTCTAAGGGATGAATGCGCTAAGCGGATCGCCCTTCGAGGTGCTGAGATGACCGAGCCGACCGACGGCGCAGACCAGGGCCTGAGCTTCGACCACGCGGTGAGCGAGTTCCTCGACTACCTCAAGGAGTACCGCAGCTTCTCCGGCTACACGGTGCGCGCCTATCGCACCGACCTGCGCATGCTGCGGGAGTTCCTGGAGCGGCGCCTGGGGCGCGTCCCCCGGCCCACCGAGATCACCCGGGAGCTCATCGTCCAGTTCGGGGTCAGCCTGCGGGGCGTCGCTCCCCTCACCCTCCGGCGCAAGTACGCCTGCATCTCTTCCTTCTTCGGCTTCCTCCAGGACATGGGATATGCTCAGGCCAATCCCGCCCGGCGGCTGCCGCTGCCCAAGGTCTC
>CAYLPT010000001.1:0-10172 GCA_964385645.1 uncultured bacterium | reverse complement strand
GTATGGGGGGCCGCGGCATGGCCGGCGCCGGGGCGAGGCGCGGCGGGGTGGGCGCGCCGGCGGCTGGGCGCGCGGGCGGGCTGCCACCGCTGGGGCAGGTGACGACGGCCGCGCCGGCCGACACCATGACCGCGCAGGCGGTGGTGAACAACTCCTCGATCACCTTCTCCCGCGCGTGCAGGATCGTCTACGATGGGATCGCCTTCACGCTGCACGACCTGCGGGTGGTGCGCATACACGTGTCGGAGTAGGGTTCCGGGGGCTCGCGGAGTCGGGCCCCCGCAGCGGTGATGGGGCGCACTGCCTGAGGCGCGGCTTGGCGCCCCGTTTTCTTTGGGGCGGCGGGGTGGGCGCGGAGCGAGCCCTGCGGCCGGGGAGCCGGGGGAGGCGCGCGGGCTCGGAAAGGCGCAGGAGCACATGAGGCTCAGGTATCAGCTGGTAGTGGCGATGCTGGTCATCACCCTGGTGGTGACCTCGTTTCTAGCCGGCCGGCAGTTCCAGTCGCTGGCGGCGGGGGCGCCGGAGGGGGCGGACGTGACCCGGCTGGTGGCGCAGGCCTTGGGCCTGGGGGCCTCGCCTAGGGAGCTGGGGGAGATCGAGGATGTGGACCTGCGGCCTCTTCAGGCCTTCCAGGAGGTGCTCTCTCACCTGCGGCGCCAGTATGTGTCGCCGTTGGAGGACGAGCGGGAGCTGACCCACGGGGCGATTCGGGGGATGCTGGCGGTGCTGCGAGAGGAGCCCTTCAATGACCGTTACACGCGCTTCCTCACGCCCTCCGAGTACCGCTCGTTCCTGGAGGAGAACGAGGGGCACTTCGGGGGCATCGGGGCGGAGATCGGCATGCGGGAGCCGGAGGACGCGTCGGAGGTGGCGGCAGATCTGCCGGAGGGGCTGCGCTGCCAGGTGTGCGGCTCCGAGATCAAGGACCCCGTGTACTACCAGATCGTCGTGGTCGCGCCGCTGCCGGGCAGCCCCGCCGAGCGGGCCGGGCTGCGGCCGGGCGACCGCATCATCAAGGTGGACGACACCTTGACCGCGCGGCTGACGCTGTCGGAAGCCGTTCGCCTCATCAAGGGAGAGCCGGGCACGAGGGTGAGGCTGCTGATCGGCAGGCAGGGAGAGCCCGAGCCTATGGAGGTGGAGATCATCCGGGCGGTGATTGACATCCGCAGCGTGGAGCACCGGATGCTCCCTGGGAACATCGGGTACCTGCGGCTCAGCTCGTTCAACGACGCCACGCCGGCGATGTTCCGCGAAGCGCTCGAGGCGCTCCGGGCGGGCGGCATGCGGGGGCTGCTGCTCGACTTGCGCAACAACGCCGGCGGCGGGCTGGAGGTGTGCATCCAGGTCGCCAGCCAGATCCTCGGGGAGGGACCGGTGGTCTACATCGAGGAGCGGGGGCAGCGGCGGCAGGCCCGGCAGGCGGTTAGGGGGGCGCAGCGCTTGGAGGTGCCGCTGGTCGTGCTCATCAACCAGGGCAGCGCCAGCGCCTCTGAGATCCTCGCCGGCGCCATCCAGGATGCCGGCCTGGGCACCCTCGTGGGGACCAAGACCTTCGGCAAGGCGCTGGTGCAGACGGTCATCCCCCTGCGCGACGGGTCCGCGCTGGCGCTCACGACCGCGCGGTATCTGACGCCGAAGCTGCGGAGCATCGAGCGGGAGGGCATCGCGCCCGACCGCGAGGTCGAGCAGCCCGAGACCAAAGGCTACGTGGCCCCTCTGACGGAGGAGGACAGGCAGGGCGCGGTCGCGCTGGAGATCCTCCGGGAGAAGCTCGCGCAGCGGCCGGCCGCCGTCGCCGCGCGCTAGGGAAGGGCCCCGGGGGGCGGGGTGACGATGGCCGTCGCGGCGCGGGCGGCGCCCAACCTGGTCGTGTCGGCTTCGCGGCGCACCGAGCTGTTAGGCCACTACCCCGAGCATCTCGCCGAGCGGGTGCTCGCGCTCGGCCCGGGGCGCGTCCACACGGTGGTGGTGTGGACGAAGGATGTGAGGAACCTGCTGGGGCATGAGGGGGTGCGGGCGGCGCTGCGGGGCGTGGGGCAGGTGTTCCTGCACTGGACGATCACCGGGCTGGGCGGGACGTTCCTGGAGCCCAAAGCGCCCTCTCCCTGGGAGCAGGCCGCGCTGGTAGAGGAGGCGGTCGCGGCAGTGGGCGATCCGCGGCGACTCCACTGGCGCTACGACCCCCTGATCTCGGCGGCGAGCGGCGGCGAGCGCGCCACCAACCTCGACCTGGAGCTGTTCGGGGCGCTGGCGGCGCGCTTCGGGCGGGCGGGCGTGCCGGTGGTGCGCACCTCGTTCGCGACCATCTACCCCAAGGTGGCGCGGCGGCTGGCGGCCGCGGGCGTGCAGGCCGAGGAGTTCGCGGCCGAGGCGAGGCGCGAGTTCCTGGGCCGACTGCGGGAGGCCGCCGGGAGGTGGGGGCTGGAGCTGATCACCTGCTGTGAGCCCGGGTTCCCGATCGGGCGCTGCATTGACGGGGAGCTGCTCAGCGCTCTGCACCCGACGGGGGAGCCCTGCCGGCGCGACCGTGCGCGGGGGCAGCGGGAGCTGTGTGGCTGCACCCACTCGCTGGACATCGGCCGCTACCTACCCTGCCCGAATGGCTGCCTGTACTGCTACGCGCACCCGGCGCGCGAGGGGAGCGCGGGACGCGCGCAGTAGCGGGGGGGCAGGAGGCTGGGATGCCCTATTGCCCGGAGTGCGGGTTCGAGTACCGGTCTCGGGTGAAGCGCTGCCCCGACTGCGGGGCGGGTCTGGTGGAGGCTCCGCCGCCCGAGCGGCCGGCCTGGCCGGCGGCGGAGACGGAGGTGACGCTGCTGTGTCGGCTGGCGGACCCCAGCCACGCAGAGATCGTGCGCGCGGCGCTGGAGGAGGCCGGCATCACGGCCCTCGTGCGCCAGCACGGTCCTCTGACGGCCTACCAGGCGACGGTCGTGGACGGGACGACGCACGACTTCGCGCTGGTCTACGTGCCCCGCAACCGGCTGGCGGAGGCGCAGCAGGTGTTGACCGCGCTCCAGGAGGCCCCCTTCGAGTGGCCGGAGGGGATGGAGCCGGAGGAGGGCTGAGGGGGGCGGCCGGCGGTGTCTCCTTCGGGGCCCAGCGGCAGCGGCGCGCATGGGCCTGCGGCGCCATGCGCGCCCCGGAAGACAGGGGACGCGGGGCTAGCCGTCCCCCGAGCGCAGGTAGACCTCCTCCTGCCCCTCGGCGAAGAGGACCATGCGGTTCGGGCCCTCGAAGCGGAAGTCGTAGTTGGTGGCGCCGGTGCGGGCCTCGGGCACCAGTACCAGGCGCCCCCCGCGCAGGTACCAGGTGAACAGGCGGGGGTGAGGGTCGGGCGGGAAGAAGCGCCTGGCCTTGCCGTCGCCCGACATCTCGAGCCGTGGCAGATCGGCCGGATTCATCTGCTCTGCGCCCTCGACCTGGAGCAGCCAGGCGCCGATGAACTGGGCCGGGTCGGGGGCCTCCGCGGGCCGGCCGCAGCCGGCCGCCGCGGCGGCGGCTACAGAACACAGAGCGATGAGCGTCCACCAATCTCGTTGTCTCATGGTCCTGGGTCTCACGCTCGCGGGAAGTGCACCAGTGCCCGCGCTCTGCTTCGCCGCGCAGGGGGCATTCCCTCCCCGCGTGCGCGCGATCGCGCAAGCCACTCCGGCGCGGGGTTGGGCCGGTATCACCAGTCCCTGGTCTGCGGGGTGACCCCGAGGGGCACAGTGAAGATGCGATCGCGCTCCTCTGGCGAGTCCGGGAAGCGGTACTCGATGAAGAGGGAGAAGCCCTCCTCACCGCTCGGCAGCGTCTCCGGCAGGCCGCGGATGACCCCCGCCGAGAGGCTGGCGCCGAGGGCCACCACAATGGTCCATCGCAGGCTCGCCGCCATCTCGCTCACCTCCTGCACAGGCCGCCCCGCCCGGCTCGAGGTCATCGCTCAGCGAGATGCCACAGCACGATCAAGTGAAATCCACCTCGCCGGGCCCGTGCCGTCAAGGTGGGCTGCAAGGGGGCAGGGCGGACCACGGCGCGTCTGGCGTCTGACGGCCCGAGCCACGGGGGGGGCGGTAGGGTCGAGGGCTTCGGCGGCACGCCGGCGGGGCAGAGCAGACGGTGTACAATGGGCAGGAGGCGGGTGTGAGAACGCCGGCCCTGGAGAACAGGGCAGTCTCGGGCCCAAGGCGCAAGCCCGGGCCGTTGCCGCTCGTTCCCCGCTACTTCGTGATGCGGACGCGGCGCCTGGGCTCGGCGCCGACGCTGTCGGAGTGCAGCTCGAACTGGCTGGCGAGCTGGTGCTGGAGCCGGCGCAGGTAGGGGCCCTGGGGGGTGAGCTCGATGGGCTCGGAGGTCTCGAGCACGTGCTCGATGGCCGCCTGCGCCTCCTGGAGGGCGCGCTCCTCGGCGGTGAGGCTGCTGAGGTGGAACATCTCGCGGATGGCGCCCAGTATCTGGTGGTAGGTGTTGGAGCGAACGATGTGCACCGGCAGGTGGTGGCCGGGCACGTCGAAGCGGGTGGGGTCGCGCCGATAGTGGGCCTTGAGGGTGAGGATGACATCGGCCTCCCGCGCGTGCTTGACGATATCTGCCTGGAGGCCCAGGTCGTGGAGGGCGCGCTCGATCTTGTTGCGGCCGACGCCATAGGGGAAGACGCGCAGGGGCCGGCCGACGGGCAGCTCCCGGCGGCCGGCGCCCTCGAACGAGGGCAGGCGGCCGGGCTCGGCGGGGGAGGGCTGCTCGGCGGCGATGGTCTCGACCTCGCCGTCGGCGCGCAGCATGCGGATCTCGGGCGGACAGACCAGGCCCCGCAGGTAGCTGTCCACCACCTCGGCGGTGTCCTGGTGGATGGCGAGCTTGTTGATCTCCATGATCTCGACGACGATGTCGAAGGTGGGCGGGGCCTTGCGCTCGAGGACGGTCTTCTGGGTGCCGCGCCGGCGCGCTTCCTCATCGCTGAGGGTGACGACATGGATGCCCCCCACGAGGTCGGACAGGGTGGGGTTCATGAGCAGGTTGTCGAGGGTGTTGCCGTGGGCGGTGCCGATGAGCTGCACCCCGCGCTCGGCGATGGTGCGGGCGGCGAGGGCCTCCGCCTCGGTGCCGATCTCGTCAATGACGATCACCTCGGGCATGTGGTTCTCGACCGCCTCGATCATCACCGCGTGCTGCAGGTCGGGGCGGGGGACCTGCATGCGGCGGGCGCGGCCGATGCCGGGGTGGGGTATGTCGCCGTCCCCGGCAATCTCGTTGCTGGTGTCCACGATCACGACGCGCTTGTTCAGCTCGTCGGCCAGGACCCGGGCGACCTCCCGGAGCTTGGTGGTCTTGCCGATGCCGGGCCGGCCGAGCAGCAGGATGCTGCGGCCGCTCTCGACGATGTCGCGGATGATGTCCACGGTGCCGTAGACGGAGCGGCCGATGCGGCAAGTCAGCCCGACGATGCGGCGCTGGCGGTTGCGGATGGCCGAGATGCGGTGGAGGGTGCGCTCGATGCCGGCGCGGTTGTCGTCGCTGAAGGCCCCGACGCGGGCGACGGTATACTCGAGGTCCTCGCGGGTGACCGGGCTGGATGAGAGGGACACGGCCTCGCCGGGGAAGCGCGCCTCGGGCTCCCGGCCGAGGTCGAGGACGACCTCCAGCAGGTCGTCGCGGCGATTGAGCTCTCTCAGGCGGGCCTCGAGATGGGGCGGCAGGGCCTGGAAGAGCTCGTCGAGGTCGTCTGTGATTCTGAGCTCTGGCATCGGTCAGGGGACGCGGCCCGCCCGCGGCCCGGGAAAGTATTCTGCGTCGCGGGCGGGCTTCCCCCTCGGCGTCAAGCAGGGGCGCGGCTCAGAGTGCGAGCTGCTGCTTCAGCTCCCGGAGCGCCTGGGCGATGGCGGCGTTGAAGGCCGGCAGGTCGGGCGGGGTGCGGGAGGTGATGAGGTTGCCGTCGCGCACCACCTCCTGGTCCAGGTACTCCGCCCCCCCGGCGCGCAGCTCGGCGGCGATGCCGCCCACGCCGGTCATACGGCGGCCCGCCACCACCCCCGCGGTCACCAGGAGCTGCGGGCCGTGGCAGATGGCGGCCACGGGCTTGCCGCTCTCGACGAAGGCGCGGGCGAAGTCCACCGCCGGCGGGTGCTCTCGCAGGCGGGCCGGGCCCTGGCCGCCGGGCAGGATGAGCCCGTGGAAGTCCTCCGCCCGGGCCTCGCTCACCGGCATCTCGATGGTCACCCGGGTGTCGCTGTTGTAGGCCTTGGGCTCCCCGACCTCGGGGCCGAGCACCGTGATGGCGGCCCCCCGCTCGCTCAGGTAGGCGATGGGCTCCAGGGTCTCTCCGTCGTGGAAGCCCTCGGCGATGAGCACGGCGACGCGGAGCCCGGCGAGCTCCCCGGGGCCCACCTCCTGCGGCGCGGCAGGCAGCTCCGCGGGCTCCCGGCAGCCGGCGGCGAGCAGCGGGGCCGCAGCCGCCGCGCAGAGGAGAGCGATGGCGATGCGCGTGGTCATGGGTTCCTCCTGTGGGAATCAGGATTGTGTCCCGACCGCGGCGTGAGACGGGCCGAGCACCGCTCTCCATGGTAGGCCGCAGCCGTGGCGGTGTCAACCGACGCTCGCTCTCCTTTGTCAGCTAACCGGCCCCCTGGCGTCCGCGCCCTGCCCGGCGGCGCGCGCGACCGCTCAGCTTGACAGGGCCGAAAGCCCGGTGCTATCATCGCCCACCAGAGTCAAGGAGCGTGGGTTGAGCATGAGCAGCAGCAGCGGGTTCCGGGTCGCGGTGGTGGGAGCGCGGGCGGTGGGCCGGGAGATGCTGCGGGTGCTCAAGCAGCGCCGATTCCCCATCTCCAGCCTCCGCGTCCTCGCCACCCGCGAGCGGGACATCACCGTGGACGGCGACACCTATCACGTGGAGGTCGCCAGCGAGGAGGCCTTCGACGACATTGACGTAGCCTTCTTCGCGGGGGGTGACGAGCGGGAGGGACACTTCGGCCCCCTGGCCGCCAAGCGCGGGGCGATCGTGATAGACAACGGCGACGCCTTTCGGCTGGACCCGGAGGTGCCCCTGGTGGTGCCCGAGGTGAACCCCGAGGCGCTGCGGGCGCACAAGGGGCTGATCGCGAACCCGAACTGCTCGACCATCCAGTTCGTGGTCGCGCTCAAGCCCCTCCACGACGCGGCGCGGGTCAAGCGCGCCGTGGTGGCAACCTACCAGTCGGTATCTGGGCGAGGGACCTCCAAGCAGGGCAGCGACCCGGTCGAGCAACTTCGGCGGGAGATGGCGGCGATGTGCGAGCGGGTGTTGCCCGCCGCCCAGTCGGGGCCGCCGGAGCAGGTTCTGCAGGAGGTGATCGAGGCCGCCTGCCGCGCCTGCAGGGAGGTGGTGGACGACGCCACCTTGTTCCCCCATCCCATCGCCGGTAACCTGATCCCCCACATCTCCAGCTTCGTCGAGGACGGCTACACGAAGGAGGAGATGAAGCTGGTGCGGGAGACCCGCAAGATCCTCGGCGAGCCCGAGCTGCGGGTCACCGCGACTACCGTGCGCGTGCCGGTGTTCAACGCCCACGCGGAGGCGGTCAACCTCGAATTCGAGCGGCCCATCTCCCCCGAACAGGCGCGGCAGCTCCTGGAGCGGGCGCCGGGGGTGGTGGTCGTTGACGACCCCGAGGGGGCCGTCTATCCGACCCCCCTGGAGGCCTCGGGCCGGGACGAGGTGTTCGTGGGACGCATCCGGCGGGACGACACCGTCGAGCATGGGCTGAACCTCTGGATCGTGTCCGACAACCTGCGCAAGGGGGCGGCCCTGAACGCGATCCAGATCGCCGAGAAGATGATCGAGATGGGCCTGCTGAAGGCGCGCCGGTCGGGCAGGGCGGCGGCGTGAGCGGGCGCCGGGGAAGCGGAGCGACGGCATGAAGGTGGTCGTGCAGAAGTTCGGCGGGACCTGCGTGGAGTCGGAGGCCAACCAGCTCCTGACCGCGGAGCGGATCATGGAGGCGCGCGACCGGAACCTGCGTCCCGTGGTCGTCGTGTCGGCGATGGGGCGAGAGGGGCAGCCCTACTCGACGGTGGAGCTGGTGAGGACCGTCAGGCGCATCCACCCGGAGATCCAGCCCAGAGAGCTGGATCTCCTTATGTCGTGCGGGGAGATCATCTCCACGGTGGCGATGGCCCACCTGCTGCGAGCCAAGGGCTATGAGACCATCGCCTTCAGCGGCGGGCAGGCGGGGCTGGTGACCGACGCCTTCTACGGGCACGCGCACATCGTGAGCATCGAGCCCCGGCTCCTCCTGGAGGCGCTCCAAGAGGGCTACATGGTCTTCGTGGCCGGCTTCCAGGGCAACACCCGCAACCACGAGATCACCACCCTGGGGGCGGGGGGGAGCGACTACACGGCGGTGGCCCTGGCGCGAGTGATCAACGAGACGCCCACCCTGCCCTTCGGCGAGGAGCTCGATGTGGTGCCCCTCCAGGTGTTCAAGGAGGTGGACGGGGTGATGACCGCTAACCCCCGGAGCCTGGAGGAAGGGGCGGCCCCGGCGCGGACGATCCCCCAGCTCACCTATGACGAGTGTGTGGCCATGTCCCGACTGGGGGCGGAGGTGCTCCAGCAGCAGGCCGCCGAGATGGCGCGCAGGCACAGCATCCCCCTCACCGTGCGCAGCTTCCGGGAGGCCGACAGCCCGGGCACCCAGGTGGGGGCCTCCCGCGCGGCCGCGGCGGACGACCGGGTGACCGCGGTCGCCGACCAGGGGAGCCTGCTGGTGGTGGACCTGGAGGGGGAGGAGCCGCGGCTCGCGCTGCAGATAGGAGAGCGGCTGGAGCGGCGCCGGCTCACCTACTACCAAGTGGCGAGCGAGGGTGCGGGAACCCGGTTCGCGGTGCGGCCGCTCAAGTATCGGGATGTGGGGGGCATCGTGCGGCAGGTGTTGGCCTCCCGCGGGGTGTCGGCGGAGGTGAACGAGGGGGATTTCGCGCTGGTGTCGGTGGTGGGGGAGGCGCTGCGGGGCCGGCTGGAGGAATGGGCCCAGCGCAGCGAGGAGACGCTGTCGCGGGCGGGGATCGAGGTGCACGGCTCGAGCCGGGACGAGATCAGCCTCTCCTACCTGGTGCCGGAGCCGATGCGCAAGCGGGCGGTGAGCCTCCTGCACGACAAGCTCGTGATCTAGGAAGCCCGCGGAGGAGGCGAGAGGCGTGGCGATCGAGCTGAGAGGCGTCTACGTGCCGAACATCACGCCGTTCTCGGCCCAGTCGGTTGACGAGGCCGCGCTGCGGCGGGTGGTGGACTACCTGCTCGAGGGCGGCGCGGCCGGGCTGGTCCCGTGCGGCACCACCGGGGAGTCGGCCACCCTGACTCACGAGGAGCACCGGCGCGTGGTCGAGGTGGTGATAGCACAGGTGGCGGGCCGGGTGCCGGTCATCGCGGGGACCGGCTCCAACAGCACGCAGGAGGCGATCGAGCTCACCAAGCACGCCGAGGACGCGGGCGCCGACGCGGCGCTTCTGATTTGCCCCTACTACAACCGGCCCACCCAGGCCGGCCTAATCGCCCACTTCACCCAGGTCGCCGAGGCGACCTCCCTGCCGCTCATCCTGTACAACATCCCCAAGCGCACCGGGGTGAACATGGAGGCGGAGACCACGGCGGCGCTCTCCCGGGCGCCCAACATCGTCGGGGTGAAGGAGGCCAGCGGCAACCTGCAGCAGGTGGCCGACATCCTGCGGCTAGCCGAGCCCGGGTTCGCGGTGTTGAGCGGGGACGGTGATCTCACCTTCTCCATCTGCTGTCTCGGCGGGGTGGGCGGGATCCTCGCGGACTCGCACATCCTCCCCGGGGAGTGGCAGCGCATGGTCGAGCTTGTCCTCGCCGGCAAGCTCGCCGAAGCGCGGGAGATCCACTTCCGGCTGCTGCCCATCGCCAGGGCGCTCTTCCTCGAGCCCAACCCGGTGCCCGTCAAGGCCGCCCTGGAGCTGCTCGGGGTGGCCGACGGCCGGCCTCGCATGCCACTGCTGCCAGCTACGGAGGGGTGTGTGGCAGCGCTCCGACAGGAGCTGCACGCGCTTGGCCTCCTCTGATCCGGCCGACGAGCTGGAGGAGCTGCACGCGCGCATCCGGCGCTGCACCCTGTGCCGGCTCAGTCAGGGGCGGACTCACGCGGTCCCCGGGGAGGGGCACCCTCGGGCGTGTATGATGTTCGTGGGCG